>NZ_JBVIEB010000010.1:168920-396655 GCF_055572075.1 Streptomyces sp. NPDC030820 | reverse complement strand
TCAAAGGAACCTCGACCATCGGAATGTTCCGACGGACGGGGTATCAACATATCTGGCGTTGATTTTTGGCACGCTGTTGAGTTCTCAAGGAACGGTCGCTTCCTTTGTACTCACCCTCTCGGGCTTTCCTCCGGGCGCTTCCCTTCGGTGTTTCCGACTCTATCAGATCTTTTCTCGATCCGATTCCCTGTCGGCGGGATGTCCTCGGGGCTTTCGGCTTTCGCCGTCCGCCCTTTCGACATTCACTACGTTAGCTCATTCTCTCGGCGACTCATAATCGAGTCTCGCGAGTTCGAATTCGGGCACGCGGGCGCGCCAAAATCGACCCCGCTGAGGGGTTGTAGCTGAGTAGTGGGTTGGCCGCTCCGGCTGCAGGCGATCGCCGTACCCGGTTCAGCGGCTCGGGATACATTACGCACCTTCGTGGGGCACGTCAACTTCGGCGCCGCCTGGGGACGTGTGCCCGATAGGGGCTCACCGTCGGGTCGTCCGCCACCCAGTAACGCCAGGGATGGATGTCGCCGTTCCCGCCTTCGCCGGCGACTCCGGTGCGGGGTCCGCTTCGTACCTGGTCAGCGGCCACCGGCGTACCGGTGAGCATCCGCAGCGGGGTCTCGCCGGAGGCGCACGCGTCCGTGCCGTCCAGGGCGCGGTCGACTTCCAGGGCCGTCGCCAGGCGGGCCGGGCCTTTGGCCAGTTCCTTGTCGTTCCGGGCCGAAACTCGCCGTTTGCGGGCCAACTCGACGCCGTCGACGACCTCGCCGGCGCGGAGCAGGACGGCACTCGCCCGGCCCTCGGGACCGCAGACGAGGTTCATGCAGTGCCACATGCCGTAGGTGAAGTAGACGTACACGTGTCCGGGGGGACCGAACATCACCTCGTTGCGGGCGGTGCGGCCACGGTAGGCGTGTGAGCCGGGGTCGTTCGGGCCGTCGTACGCCTCGACCTCCGTGAGGCGGACGGCGATCGGGCCGTCGGGGGTCGTACGCACCAGGATGCGGCCGAGGAGGTCCGGTGCCACCTCCAGGACCGGGCGGTCGAAGAACTCTCTGGGCAGTGGCGTACGGTCCGGGGGCGCGATCATGCCCTCCGAGGGTAGTGCAGACGGGGCAGCCGCTCGGCGGAACCAGGTGCGGGCGGATCGCGTTTGTAGGGGCGAGGTCCGTTCGTAAAGGGAGAGTCAATGGCGTTCAGGAAGCTGCTCGCGAGCCTCGGGGCCGGCGGGGCCTCGGTCGAGACGGTGCTGACCGAGGTCAATGTGGTGCCGGGCGGTGTCGTCCAGGGTGAGGTGCGGATCCAGGGTGGGTCCGTGAACCAGGACATCGAGGGGTTGTCGGTCGGTCTGCAGGCCAAGGTCGAGGTGGAGAGCGGCGACGAGGAGTACAAGCAGAACATCGAGTTCACCAAGGTGCGGCTCGGTGGTGCCTTCGAACTGCAGGCGGGTGCGGTGCACGCGGTGCCGTTCGGTCTGGAGATCCCCTGGGAGACGCCGGTCACGATGATCGACGGGCAGGCGCTGCGCGGGATGCACATCGGGGTGACGACCGAGCTGGCGATCGCGCGGGCCGTGGACTCCGGCGACCTGGACCCGATCAACGTCCACCCGTTGCCGGCGCAGAAGGCCATCCTGGACGCCTTCATCCAGCTGGGCTTCCGCTTCAAGAACGCGGACATGGAGCGCGGCCACATCCGGGGCACGCGGCAGCGGCTGCCCTTCTACCAGGAGATCGAGTTCCACCCGCCGTCGCAGTACCGGGGCCTGAACCAGGTCGAGCTGAGCTTCGTGGCCGACGAGCACGCGATGGACGTCGTGCTGGAGATGGACAAGAAGCCGGGTCTGTTCAGCGAGGGTTCGGACACCTACCGGTCCTTCCAGGTGGGTCTGAACGACTGGATGGGGACCGACTGGGCGGCTTATCTGAACCAGTGGCTGTCCGAGGTCGGCAGCAAGCGCAACTGGTTCTAGGCTCGGGGACTGCTGGTTCCAGATCATCGATCAGGAGGTACCGAGGTGACCGAGCTCAAGCGGCGGCCGCTCCCCCATGACTTCCATCCGCCCGTGCCGTCGTTCACGGTGACGAGCGCGGACATCGAGGAGGGGGCGACGCTCAAGAGCGACCAGGTGCACGCGGAGGGCAACACGTCGCCGCATCTGCGCTGGGAGGGTTTCCCCGCGGAGACCAAGAGCTTCGCCGTGACGTGCTACGACCCCGACGCGCCGACCGGCAGCGGGTTCTGGCACTGGGTCCTGTTCGACATCCCGGCCTCCGTGACGGAGCTGCCGGCGGGTGCGGGCAGCGGCAAGTTCGAGGGCCTGCCCGAGGGCGCGGTGCATGTGCGCAACGACTACGGGACGAAGGACTTCGGTGGCGCCGCGCCGCCGCCCGGGGACGGGCCGCACCGGTACGTCTTCACGGTGTACGCGGTGGACCAGGAGAAGCTCGGTCCGGATGCCGACGTCTCTCCGGCCGTCGTCGGCTTCAATCTGCGTTTCCACACCCTCGCCCGTGCCCAGCTCATCGGTGAGTACGAGAACCCGGCGCAGGGCTGACCGCACAGTACGGATTCAGCCGAGCGTTCACTGAACGTTTGCCCGCCTCCGGTCTTGGAAGTGATCGGAGGCGGGCATTTTTTATTGCGTTGTCCATCTCGGCGCGCCCGTCCAGAGTTGATCCAAGCCCGCCGGGGGGTGGGCAGATGCGCACGGGAGGTGGGCTGGATGCGGGACACGCTGGTGCTGAACGCGAGCTTCGAGCCGCTGTCGACGGTGACGTTGAATCGAGCCGTCGTTCTGGTGCTCCAGGACAAGGCCGTCGTGGAGCAGGCCCATCCCGAACTGCGTATGCGCGGTGCCGATGTGGACATACCCGCGCCCCGGGTGATCAGGCTGTGCAGGTATGTACGGGTGCCGTTCCGAAGACAAGCCCCGTGGTCGAGGCGGGGTGTGCTGGTCCGGGACCGGCACCGGTGCGCGTACTGCGGGCGCAGGGCCACGACGGTGGACCATGTGGTGCCGCGGGCGCAGGGTGGGCAGGACACGTGGCTGAACACGGTTGCCGCGTGTGCGGAGGACAATCACCGGAAGGCCAACCGGACTCCTGAGGAGGCGGGTATGGCTTTGCTGCGTCAGCCATTTGAGCCGACACCAGCTGATGCGATGCTCTTGGCTCTGGGCACCGAGGAGTTCGAGGCTCTGCCTGAGTGGTTGGCTCGGGATGCTGCCTGACCGTGTTTGATCGCGCAGTTCCCCGCGCCCCTGGAGGGGCGCGGTGGGAACCGGCGTTGTCCAGAACTCCTAGTCGATGTTCGGCTTCTCGCGGCGCTCCGCGCTCGGGCCGTTGTTCTGTGCGGGCACGTTGGCTCCGCCGTTGCCCTGGCCGCCGCCCAGGGGGCCGAAGTTGCCCATGGCGCCGGAGAGGCCCTTGAGGGCGTCGCCGATTTCGCTGGGGACGATCCAGAGCTTGTTGGCGTCGCCCTCGGCGATCTTCGGGAGCATCTGCAGGTACTGGTAGGACAGGAGCTTCTGGTCGGGGTCGCCGGCGTGGATCGCCTCGAAGACCGTGCGGACCGCCTGGGCCTCGCCCTCGGCGCGCAGGGCCGCGGCCCTGGCCTCACCCTCGGCGCGCAGGATCTGGGACTGCTTCTCGCCCTCGGCGGTGAGGATGGCGGCCTGGCGCGTACCTTCGGCCGTCAGGATCGCGGCGCGCTTGTCACGGTCGGCGCGCATCTGCTTCTCCATCGAGTCCTGGATGGAGGTGGGCGGTTCGATGGCCTTCAGTTCCACGCGGTTGACGCGGATGCCCCATTTGCCCGTCGCCTCGTCGAGGACGCCGCGCAGGGCGGCGTTGATCTCCTCGCGGGAGGTCAGGGTCCGTTCGAGGTCCATGCCGCCGATGATGTTGCGGAGGGTGGTGACCGTCAGCTGCTCGATGGCCTGGATGTAGCTGGCGACCTCGTAGGTGGCCGCGCGGGCGTCGGTCACCTGGTAGTAGATGACCGTGTCGATGTTGACCACCAGGTTGTCCTGGGTGATCACCGGCTGCGGCGGGAAGGGTACGACCTGTTCGCGCAGGTCGATGCGGTTGCGGATGGTGTCGATGAACGGGACCACGATGTTCAGGCCCGCGTTCAGGGTGCGTGTGTAGCGGCCGAAGCGCTCGACGATGGCGGCGCTGGCCTGTGGGATGACCTGGATGGTCTTGATCAGGGCGATGAAGACCAACACCACCAGAATGACCAGGACGATGATGACCGGTTCCATCGTGTTCCCCGTACCCCTCTCCGCCTCGGCGCCTTCGGCAGATCTCGTGGTTGCAGAAGATCTTGCTGGTCGAGTCTGACAGACCATCGCCCAACTCGTGGGCATGATGCCTCAGATGACGATGGCGGTGGCCCCTTCGATCTCCACGACGTCCACCTCCTGGCCCACTTCGTAGGCACGGTCGGTGTCGAGGGCACGGGCCGACCAGACCTCCCCGGCGAGCTTGATGCGGCCGCCGGAGCCGTCGACGCGTTCCAGGACGACCGCCTGCTTGCCCTTCAGGGCGTCGACACCGGTGGCGAGTCCGGGGAGTTGTCTGCTGTGCCGGGTCGCGATGGGGCGGACGACGGCGATGAGCGCGACGGAGACGACGACGAACACGAGGACCTGGACCACGGCGTCCAGGCCGAGACCCGCGGCGACGGCGGCCGCGATGGCTCCCACCGCGAGCATGCCGAACTCCGGCATGGCGGTGACGACGAGCGGGATTCCGAGCGCTGCCGCGCCGACGAGCCACCACACCCATGCGTCGATGTCGTTCACACGGTCATGGTAGGGCCGGGGTCGAGCGGCGGACAGGGCGCGAAAGGGAGCGGGGTGTGAGGCCTCAGGAAGGGCTCAGGAAGGCCTCGGGTGAAGGGTCAGGACAGGGGCAGGCCCTGAGCCGTCCAGCGGTCGCCGACCTGCTCGACGACGAGCGGCAGGCCGAAGCAGAGGGAGAGGTTGCGGGAGCTCAGTTCCAGCTCGATCGGGCCGGCGGCGAGGACCTTGCCCTGGCGGATCATCAGGACGTGGGTGAAGCCGGGGGCGATCTCCTCGACGTGGTGCGTGACCATGATCATCGAGGGGGCGATGGGGTCGCGGGCGAGCCGGCCGAGGCGGCGGACCAGGTCCTCGCGGCCGCCGAGGTCGAGGCCGGCGGCGGGCTCGTCCAGCAGGAGCAGCTCGGGGTCGGTCATCAGGGCGCGGGCGATCAGGGTGCGCTTGCGCTCGCCCTCGGAGAGGGTGCCGAAGCGGCGGTCGAGGTAGTCGCTCATGCCGAGGCGGTCGAGGAAGGCACGGGCGCGCTGCTCGTCGACCTCGTCGTACTCCTCCTGCCAGTGGGCGGTCATGCCGTACGCGGCCGTCAGCACCGTCTCCAGGACCGTCTGGCGCTTGGGGAGCTTCTCGGCCATGGCGATGCCGGCCACGCCGATGCGGGGGCGCAGCTCGAAGACGTCGACCTTGCCGAGGGTGTCGCCGAGGATGGTCGCGGTGCCCTTGCTGGGGAAGAGGTAGCTGGAGGCGACGTTCAGGAGGGTGGTCTTGCCGGCGCCGTTGGGCCCGAGGATGACCCAGCGCTCGCCCTCCTTCACCGACCAGGAGACCTGGTCCACCAGAGCCCGGCCCTCGCGGACCACGGATACGTCCTGAAGCTCCAGAACATCGCTCATGAGCGCGTTGTCTCCCCTTGCAGTGTGGCCGGTCTCGGCTGTCGCGTACGCCTGTGGCTCGGTCCGCCGCGCCTGTGGGCGCAGCCCTTATGAAATCTACGCCACGAGTGCCCCGCTCCATTCCATCGGTCCGGTCCTTAGGGTGGGAGCATGCTCACGGAACCGCGTTCAGGACGCCTTGCCGCTTGGGGAAATGCCCTTTTGGCCGGACTTGTCTCTCCGGATGACGCCGCGCTCGCCATCGTGGGTGGGGACACCGTGCACCGGGTGGCGGGACTGCCCGGGGAGTCCGCGCAGGTCGGGCTCACGCTGGCGCTGGGGCGGCTGCGGACGCTGGGGGCGACCGGGCTGCGGGTCGCGTTGCCGGCGCCGGGGCATCCGCTGGGGCTGAGCGGTCCGCCCGAGTTCAATGCGCGGGCGCTGGAGGCCGAGGAGGCGGTGGTCTGCCACGGCGCCGCGTTCGGGCTGGTGCCTCAGGTGTACGAGGCGGGGCCGGAGGGCGATGTGCATGCCGAGGTGGTCTGGCATGTGCTGCCGGTGCGGGAGGCGCCGCCCGCCGATGTGCCGTCGCTGGGCGAGGCCGAGCGGGAGCTGGCGGAGGCGCTGCGCGAGGCGACCGAGGTGCTGTCGAAGCTGGACGTCGCCGGGTCGGGTCCGGTGGCGGAGGCGGCGATCGACGCGTACCGGACGCGGGCCGAGCGCGGGCGAGAGGTGCTGGCGCCGGGGTACCCACCGCGTGCGGTACGGGTGTTGGAGCTGGCTCAACGGGTCGCGCTGCTGGTGTCGCTGGCGTACGCCAACGGGCACGGGGGCGCGGTCAGCTCCAGCGAGATGGCGGCGCGGGCGGAGGCGTTGCGGCCGGTGGAGCGGACGGCTCGGCGGGCGCAGGTGGCGGCGTACAACTCCATCGTGGAGGAGCGGGAGCGGGGAGCCCGGTAACCGGACGGTGGGGGCGCCGGCACCGGACGACACATGGCAGGCCTCCCGATGGGCACCGGGAGGCCTGTGGTCGGTGTCGGCCGGACCTCAGTGGTTGAGGCCGAGGTTGCCGAAGGCCGGGTTCAGCACGCCGATGACGTTCACGCTGTTGCCGACCACGTTCACCGGGACGTCCACCGGGACCTGGACGACGTTGCCCGAACCGACGCCCGGGGAGCCGTGGGCCTCGCCGCCGGCCCAGCTGCCGGTCGTGGCGGAGGCCATGCCCGCACCGGCGGCCAAGAGGCCACCGGCCACCATCGTCACAGCCGCGGCCTTCTTCAGGTTCTTCACTTTCAACCCCTCCTAGGCGGTCACCGCGGCGGTTCGCCGCGGCACGCACTGGAGAACGGCGGAGATCGCCGGAGGATGCGCCATCCCGGTGACATTCCCACGACGGTATGAATCTCAGTCCGGAGCGGAACCCTCCGTGTTGCCGTGGGTCAACACCCCGGGCATGGCGTTTCAGCCGGTCACGCCGTGTCGCACGGCCCACAGCGCGGCCTGGGTGCGGTCCGCGAGGTCGAGTTTCATCAGGATGTTGGAGACATGCGTCTTGACGGTCTTCTCGGACAGCACGAGGGCGCGGGCGATCTCGCGGTTGGAGCGGCCGTCCGCGATCAGGCCGAGCACCTCGCGCTCCCGGTCGGTGAGCGAACCACCTCTGCTCTGGCCGGAGTTGGCCTCCTCCTGGGAGAGCAGGGCCCCGGCCACCTCGGGCTGGAGCAGGATGTGGCCGGCGTGCACGGAGCGGATCGCGCCGGCGAGGGCGTCGGGATCCACGTCCTTGTAGACGTATCCGGCGGCGCCCGCGCGCAGGGCCGGTACGACCGTGCGCTGCTCGGTGAAGCTGGTGACGACGAGCACGCGCGCGGGGTTGTCGAGTTCGCGCAGCCGGCGCAGGGCCTCGACGCCGTCCATGCCCGGCATCTTGACGTCCATCAGGACGACGTCCGGCCGCAGTTCCTCGGCGCGGGCGACTCCCTCGGCGCCGTCGGCGGCCTCGCCGACGACCTCGATGTCGTCCTGCACCTCCAGGAAGGTGCGCAGGCCCCGGCGGACGACCTGGTGGTCGTCGACGAGCAGCACTCTGATTGCGTCAGCCACCGGGGACCTCCATCTCGATCGTGGTGCCCTTGCCGGACACCGACTCCACGGTCAGCGTGCCGCCGACCCCGCTCGCGCGGTCCCGCATCGAGACCAGGCCCAGATGCCGTCCGGCGCGGCGGACGGCCTTCGGGTCGAAGCCGCCGCCGTCGTCGGTGACGCGCAGCACGGCCCCGCCGCCGCGCCGCTGCACGCTCACGTCGACGTGTTCGGCGCCGGAGTGGCGCAGTGCGTTGTGCAGGGCTTCCTGGGCGACCCTGAGCAGGGCTTCCTCCTGGGCGGCGGGCAGGGCGCGGAAGCCGTTGCTGGTGAAGGTCACGCGCGCGGTGTGGGCGCGGTCGAGGACCTGGGTCTGGGTGCGCAGGGTGGCGATCAGGCCGTCCTCGTCCAGGGCGGCGGGGCGCAACTCCACGACGGCGGCGCGCAGTTCGTCGGCGGCTTCGGCGGCGAGCGCGGCGACCTGGTGGAGTTCGCCCTTGGCGCGGGCGGGGTCGCGGTCGACGAGGGCGGCCGCGGCCTGCGCGGTCAGGCGCAGGGAGAAGAGCTTCTGGCTGACCGCGTCGTGCAGTTCATGGGCGAGGCGGGAGCGTTCCTCGGCGATGGTGAGTTCGCGGCTGCGTTCGTACAGCCGGGCGTTGGTGAGGGCGATGGCGGCGTGCTGGGCGAGGATGGAGAGCAGCTCCTGGTCCTCTTCTGTGAAGCCACAACTTCCTTCCGGCTTGGGGCAGTTCTTGTTCGCGAGGAAGAGCGCGCCGATGACCTCGTCGCCGTCACGGATGGGCAGGCCGAGGAAGTCGGCCAGGTCCGGGTGCGCGGCCGGCCAGCCCTCGAAGCGGGGGTCCTTGCGCACGTCGGCGAGGCGCTCCGCCTTCGCCTCGTGCAGCATCGCGGCGAGGATGCCGTGCTGGCGAGGGAGCGGGCCGATGGCGCGCCACTGCTCGTCGCTGACGCCGTCGACGACGAACTGGGCGAAGCCGCCGTGGTCGTCGGGGACGCCGAGGGCGGCGTACTGGGCGTCGAGCAGCTCGCGGGCGGAGGCGACGATCGTCTTGAGGACGTCGCGCACCTCCAGATGCCTGCTCATGGCCAGCAGCGCGGAACTGACCGCTGCCAGGCCGGACCGGGGGCGGTGACTCATGTCCTCACGGTACCGGCGGAGTGTGACAGGCGGATCGGCCCTGTGGCGGCGGGGCCCGGTCCGCTGGTCCTAGGCCGGCCGGTCTAGGTCCCGGGGCCCCGGACGTGCGGTGTACGCCGAAGGGCCCTGCGGTTTGCGGCCCGCGTCCGAGGCGGCCGGGACGGCGCCGTTCCTACGGTGTGATCACCGCTCGGCGAAGGGCGGTGAGCGACGAGGGGACGGTAGTCATGCCGGTTGCGATCATCACGGGGGCTTCGAAGGGCCTGGGGCGGGCGCTCGGAGCGGCGCTGGCCGCGCGAGGCTGGGATCTGGTGCTGGACGCCCGGGGCGCCGAGGCCCTCAAGGAGGCGGCGGAGGGCGTCGCCGGGTACGGCACGCGCGTGGAGGCGCTGGCCGGGGATGTGACGGATGCCGGGCACCGGGCCGCGCTGGTGGCGGCCGCGCGCCGGCTGGGCGGGGTCGACCTGCTGGTCAGCAATGCGAGCGCGCTGGGTGCCGAGCCGCTGGTACGGCTTGCCGAGCTGCCCCTGGAGGGGCTGCGGCGGGCGCTGGAGGTGAACGTGGTGGCCGCGCTGGGCCTGGTCCGTGAGGCGCTGCCGCTGCTGCGGGAGTCGCCGGGCGGGACGGTGGTCGCGGTCAGCTCGGACGCGGCGGCCGAGGCGTACGAGGCCTGGGGCGGCTACGGCGCCTCGAAGGCCGCCCTGGACCAGCTGGCGGCGGTGCTGGGCGTGGAGGAGCCCGGTCTGCGGGTGTGGGCGGTGGATCCCGGGGACATGGCGACGGAGCTGTACGCGGCGGCCGTACCCGAGGACGACGATCCGCGTCCGGCGCCGGACACGGTCGTACCGGCGTTCCTGCGGCTGCTCGACGAGCGGCCGGCCAGCGGGCGGTACGCGGCGCCGGCGCTGCTGGAGCGGCGATGAGGACCGGCATGGGGGTCCCCCCGCTCGAGCGAAGTCGAGAGTGGGGGAGGGTGCCGGAGGGGCTGTCCGCGCGCGTGCCCGCCGAGCAGCGGGGTCCGGGGCTGGGCCGGGACGCCGTACGGCTGCTGGTGTCGCGCGGTGAAGAGGTGACGCATCACGCCTTCCCGGAGCTGCCGCTGCTGCTGCGGGCCGGGGACCTGCTGGTGGTGAACACCTCGCCCACGCTGGCCGCGGCGGTGGACGGGCGGATCGGGCACGCGCGCGTGGTGGTGCATTTCTCCACGCGCGGGGACGACGGCCGGTGGGCGGTGGAGCTGCGGGAATCGGACGGGCGAGGTACCACGCACGCGCGTACGGGCACGCGTGCGGGTACGGAGGTGGTGCTGCCGGGGTCGGGGCGGCTGGTGCTTCAGGAGCCGCTGAGCCCGCGCGGGGAACGGCTGTGGTGGGCCCGGGCGGACGGGGACGTCCTCGGGATGCTGCGCGTGCACGGGCGGCCGATTCGCTACTCCTATACAGAGGGGGAGCAGCCGCTGTCGGCGTACCAGACGGTGTTCGCGCTGCCGTCGCCGGACGGGTCGGGCAGTGCGGAGATGCCGAGTGCGGCGCGCCCCTTCACCGCGGCCCTGGTGGCGGAGCTGGTGAGCCGGGGGGTGCAGTTCGCGCCGATCACGCTGCACACGGGGGTGGCGTCGGCGGAGGCGCACGAGCCGCCGTATCCGGAGCGGTTCGCGGTGCCGGAGACATCGGCGCGGTCGATCAACGCCGCGAGGGCGGGCGACGGCAGGGTGATCGCCGTGGGTACGACCGCCGTGCGGGCCGTGGAGTCGGCGGCGGGGACGGACGGGGTGGTGCGGGCGGCCGGGGGGTGGACGGACCTGGTCGTGACGCCCGAGCGCGGGGTGCGGGTGGTGGACGGGCTGCTGACCGGGCTGCACGAGCCGGAGGCCTCGCACCTGCTGATGCTGGAGGCGGTCGCGGGGCAGGCCGCGGTCGACCGTGCCTACGAGGAGGCGCTGCGGGGGCTCTACCTGTGGCACGAGTTCGGCGACGTGCATCTCATCCTCCCGGCGGAGACCCCTCACACAGAGCATTGCGATGGCAACTCCTGGTGAAACTGCCACGTCTCCGATGTGAGCCCGCACATAGGGTCCAGATCACGTACGAAGAGACATAGGAGATAAAGCATCCCCGCATGAACGGGACAGATGGTCCAGTCTGTCCCGTTTTGCCGTTCGGCGATCCACTAGGGAGGATCGTAGGGCACATCTTTGCCAGGGAATTTTGCGCCAGCTAAGAATTGCTTCCGTCGCTCAGCGCCGTGGGTCACCGGCCCGCGGCGTTCGTGTGGGAGGAGCCGATTCCCCCGGCGGACGCAGGAGCGACCTCCGCGCTATCGAAGAGGTCCATCAGCCATGCCCAAGAACATCCTCAACCGTGCTCATAGTGCCCTGACCAAACAGCACAAGATCGCCGTCCTCGGCGTCGCCGCTCTGGGCACCGCCGCCATCGCCGTCTCGGCCGTCCCGAGCAGCGCCGACACCGTCACCACCGGCGCGCCGGCCACGGCCGCCCAGGTCGCCACCAGCACGGCGCTGAAGAACGTCAAGGGCACGGTCACCGACCAGCTCGCCCCCGAGACGGTCAAGCTGGACGCGTTCGCCGCGCAGAAGAAGGCCGCCGACGAGGCCGCCGCCGCCAAGCAGCGCGCCGAGGCCGCGAAGAAGGCCGCCGCGCAGAAGGCCGCCGCCGACGCCGCCAAGAAGGCCGCGCAGGACCGCGCCGCCAACGAGGCCGCCAGCCGCTCCGCCCAGCGGATCGACATGCAGCCGGTCGCCGCGAAGACGTACGCCAACAACCTCGACGGCTGGATCCGTCAGGCGCTGGACATCATGAAGCAGCACGGCATCCCGGGCTCCTACAGCGGTCTGCACCGCAACATCATGCGTGAGTCCTCGGGCAACCCGATGGCCATCAACAACTGGGACATCAACGCCCAGAACGGCATCCCGTCCAAGGGTCTGCTCCAGGTCATCGACCCGACCTTCCGGGCCTACCACGTGTCCGGCACGTCGTGGAACATCTACGACCCGGTCGCCAACATCACGGCCGCCTGCAACTACGCGGCGCACCGGTACGGCTCGATGGACAACGTCAACAGCGCGTACTGAGGCCTGGCGCGGACCTCGGACACGTGACGCCGAAGGGCGGCACCCCATCGCGGGGTGCCGCCCTTCGCGTCGTACCGGCACGGTTACTTGCGCATGACCTCCGGCTCATGGCGACGCAGGAAGCGGGCCACGAAGAAGCCGCAGACCACGCCGAGCACGATCAGCGCGACCATGTCCAGCGTCCAGGCCCCGGCCGTGTGGTTCCACAGCGGATCGGTGCTGCCGGGGTCGTCGGTGTTCGGGGCGATGTTGTTGAAGTCCAGCGTGGCGCCGGCCGCGGCCACCGCCCAGCGCGACGGCATCAGGTACGAGAACTCGTTGACGCCGAGCGTGCCGTGCAGGGTGAAGAGGCAGCCGGTGAAGACGACCTGGATGATCGCGAACATCACGAGCAGCGGCATGGTCTTCTCGGCGGTCTTCACCAGCGAGGAGATCACCAGGCCGACCATCATCGAGGTGAAGCCGAGCGCCATGATCGGCACGCACAGCTCGAACAGGGTGGAACCGCCGAGCACGACACCCTGGTCCGGGATCTCACGGCTGGAGAAGCCGATCACACCGACCATCAGGCCCTGCAGCACCGTGACGGCGCCGAGCACGACCACCTTGGACATCAGGTACGCCGACCTGGACAGGCCGGTCGCACGCTCCCGCTCGTAGATCACCCGTTCCTTGATCAGCTCACGCACGGAGTTCGCGGCGCCCGCGAAGCACGCGCCGACCGCGAGGATCAGCAGCACGGTGGTGGCGGTGCCGTTGGGTATGTGCGTGCCGGTCCTCGGGTTGATCGCCGCGTTGACCAGCAGGCCCCTCTTGTGGTCGATCAGCAGGCTGACCGCGCCGAGCACCGCCGGCAGGATCACCGTCAGCGCCAGGAAACCCTTGTCGGACACGATGACCGACACATAGCGCCGGATCAGGGTCATCAGCTGCGAACCCCAGCCCTGTGGCTTGGGCGGCTTCATGGCCTGCGGCGGAGGCATGTGTACGGCCTGCGGGGCGACCGAGTCCACGTCCGCGGCGTACATCTGGTAGTGCTGCGAGCCCTTCCAGCGGCCCGCCCAGTCGTAGTCGCGGTAGTTCTCGAAGGCGGAGAAGACATCGGCCCAGCTGTCGTAGCCGAAGAAGTTCAGCGCCTCCTCGGGCGGGCCGAAGTAGGCGACCGCGCCGCCCGGCGCCATCACCAGCAGCTTGTCGCACAGCGCGAGCTCGGCCACCGAGTGGGTGACCACGAGGACCGTACGGCCGTCGTCGGCGAGGCCGCGCAGCAGCTGCATGACATCGCGGTCCATGCCCGGGTCGAGACCGGAGGTCGGCTCGTCCAGGAAGATCAGCGACGGCTTGGTGAGCAGCTCCAGGGCCACCGAGACACGCTTGCGCTGGCCACCGGAGAGGGAGGTGACCTTCTTGTCCTTGTGGATGTCGAGCTTGAGCTCGCGCAGCACCTCGTCGATGCGGGCCTCGCGCTCGGCGGCGGTGGTGTCGGCCGGGAAGCGCAGCTTGGCCGCGTACTTCAGGGCCTTCTTGACGGTCAGCTCCTTGTGCAGGATGTCGTCCTGCGGGACCAGACCGATGCGCTGGCGCAGCTCGGCGAACTGCTTGTACAGGTTGCGGTTGTCGTACAGGACCTCGCCCTGGTTGGCGGGCCGGTAGCCGGTGAGCGCCTTGAGCAGGGTCGACTTGCCCGAGCCGGACGGGCCGATGACCGCGATCAGGGACTTCTCCGGGACACCGAAGGAGACGTCCTTCAGGATCTGCTTGCCGCCGTCGACCGTGACGGTCAGATGGCGCGCGGAGAAGGAGACCTCGCCGGTGTCGACGAACTCCTCGAGCCGGTCGCCGACGATCCGGAAGGTGGAGTGGCCGACGCCGACGATGTCGGCCGGGCCCAGCTGCACCGAGCCGCCCTTGGGGATCGGCTGGCCGTTGACATAGGTGCCGTTGTGCGAGCCGAGGTCGCGGATCTCCAGCCGGCCGTCCGGCGTGGCGTGGAACTCCGCGTGGTGCCGGGAGACCTGGAGGTCGGAGACGACCAGGTCGTTCTCCAGGGCACGGCCGATGCGCATCACCCGGCCGACGGCGAACTGGTGGAACGTGGTCGGGCTGCGGTCGCCGTAGACCGGCGGCGCCCCCGCGTCACCACCGGGCGTCTTCTGCACGTACTGATCCGCGGGCCCCGCCTGCTGCGGGAACGCGGGCGCCTGCTGCTGCCAGCCCTGCTGCGGGGCCTGCGCTCCCGCGGCCGCCTGGTGCGGTACGGCCTGCTGCGGGGCCGGTGCCTGCGGCTGCGCGGCCTGTTGCGAGGCGGGTGCCTGCTGGGCCCAGCCCGGCGCTCCGGCGCCCTGCGCGGCGTACGGCGCCGACTGCTGCTGACCGGCCGCGGCACCCGACAGGTTCAACCGCGGTCCGTCGGTCGCGTTGCCGAGGTGCAGCGACGCGCCCGGCCCGATCTCCATCTGCTGGATCCGCCGGCCCTGCACGAACGTGCCGTTGGTGCTGCCATGGTCCTCGATGACCCAACTGCGGCCGTTGAAGCTGACCGTGGCGTGCCGCCAGGACACCCTGGCGTCGTCGAAGACGATGTCACCCTGCGGATCGCGGCCGAGGGTGTAGGGCCTGGACGGGTCCAACGTCCAGGTCCGTCCGTTTGATTCCAGTACGAGTTCCGGCACTCCATGCCCCACTGAGTTGTCCCCCGAATTACCCCCATCACAGGGAGTCTAGGGATGTCGAACATCGGGGGGAACTATTTCAGGCCCGGCCCGCTGACCGAAACCCGGGCCTTGTCAACGGGCGCCCGCGCACGCTTCAACTCGCCCCGTTGACGGGGTTGAAACCGGGCCGGAGAGTGGTAATCCCGGCGAGGGGGACAAGCGCGGCTCCGGTGCCGCGCCGCGGATCGGGGGGTGTGCCATGAGGTCTGCCACGAGCACCGAGACCGCGCCGCGTGCCACGACGGTGCCCTGGAAGGACGTCCTGCTGTCCGCGATCGCCGCGGCGAGCTGGGCGTTGATCGGCATGGCGGGTACGGCCGCGCTCGGTCTGCATCTGCTGAAGGCGGACGCGGCCGGCTCACTCGGCCCCATGACGGCGGCAGTTGTGGCGCTGGGGGTGGGTGGCTCGGTCACGCCGTCGGGCGATGTGTCCGCCTTCGGACTGAAAGGCGCCGCGGCCCACACCGCCATCGAGATCACGCCACTCGGGGTGAGCCTGGCCGGTGCCCTGCTGCTGTCATGGTTCTTCCTACGGTCCCTGCGCACGGCCGGAGTTGTCGTCGCACCCGCCGAACTCCTCGCCCGCGCGGGCACGGTGGTCGCGCTCTTCGTCGCACTGCTGGGCGGTCTCGGCTGGGCGGGTCACGACGTCGTCACCATCGACGGCGGCTCGCTCGGGCTGGACAGGCTGCCGGGCACGGGCGGCAAGGGAGGCGGCGGACTGAGCATCCCCGGCCTCGGCGATGTGGGCGGACTGCTGCCGGACCGGATCGGCGACCTCGTCCATGCCAAGGCCGCGGTCGGCTTCACCGTGGACACGACGGCCACGCTGCTCGGCGGCGCGCTCTGGTGTGCCGGCGTCCTGCTGATCGCCCTGCTCGCCTCCCGGCGCGCTCCCCTGCCACCGGGCTGGTCCGTCGTACACCGGGCGGTACGGCCGGCGGTCTCGGCGCTCGTCACCGTGCTGCTGGTGGCCGTGGCGGCGGGGCTCGCGGCGGCGGCGTACGCGGCGATCGGCGACGACCATCCCGGGCGGATCGCCGGGGCGGCCCTGCTCGGCGCGCCGAACGGGGTCTGGCTCGGCCTCCCCCTCGGTCTCTTCGTCCCCTGGGACGGCCACGCCTCGGGCATCCTCGGCAGGTCCCTCCCCCATCCGCTGGACCGGCTCCTCGGTGCGGGCACCGATCAGCCCGTGACACTGGGCCGGCTCGCCGACCTGGACCGCCGGGTATGGCTGCTGGCCCTGGCCGCGGCCCTGGCGATGCTGCTGGCCGGCGTCCTGACGGCGGTCCGCACGCCGGTGGTACGGCAGGCCGACAGCGCCCTCGGTTTCGCCGCGCGGTGCGGACTGCGCCTCGGCATCACCACCGCCCTCGCCCTGCCCCTGCTCGCCTGGCTGACGGGCGTGTCCGTCACCTCGTCCCTGTCCGTGCTCGGCTTCGACGCCTTCGACGCCGGCCTCGAACTGCACGGCCGCCTCGGCCTGGCCCTGCTCCTCGGCGCGGCGTGGGGCGCGGGCGCCGGGGCGATCGGGGCCCTGACGGCTTGGGCGACGGGGGCGGCAGGGGGGCGGGCGGCTTGGGCGGCGCGCGGGGTGCCGGGGGGCGGGGCGGGTGCGGCAGAGGCCGCGCCGTACGGTGGGCCCGGTGACGGTCGTTCCGGACGCGGCGACGGTGTCGGGCCGTATGCGCCGAGCGCGCCGTACCGGCCGCCGAACCCGGACACGAATCCGTATCTCCAGGTGCCGAAGGACCTTCAGGTGCCGCAGGACCTGCGCGAGGAGCCACCGGGCGCCGGGCCGACGTCCGCCGGGGACGACATGTACGGCGCTCCGACCATCGCCCGCCCACTCGACTCCGCTCCCCCGCCGGCCCGGCGCCGTCCCCCGGCACGGCGAGGTGATCGCTCGCAGGGTCCCGACGGTACCGAATGGCCACCGCCGCCCCCTCCGCCGCCGGGGAAGCCGAAGCGTCGGGGGTGAGCCGGCCGGGGCGTGCACAAGCGCACGTCCTGCCCGTCGGGGCATCTCGTGGCACAGTCGTGGTGAAGCCGGGGATCGCCGCGTGGGGGCGGGCGGTGTCTCCCGGCGGCAAGATCCCTGACACCGGCGCGACATCCATTGTTCCGTGTCCGTCAGTCGGACCTCGACGGCGTACGGCACTGGGTGCCGGATACGGTGGTGACACCATGAGCGCTTTGCAGACCTCCGCTGAACAGACCCCCGAGGTCCCCACCCTCCTCGTCAAGATCTTCGGCAAGGACCGGCCGGGCATCACGGCGGGTCTCTTCGACACCCTCGCCGCCTACCTCGTCGACGTGGTCGACATCGAGCAGGTCGTCACCCGGGGCCGGCTGGTGCTGTGCGCGCTGGTGACGCAGCCGCCGGCCGGCCTGGAGGGCGATCTGAGGGCCACCGTGCACAGCTGGGCCGAGTCGATGAAGATGCAGGCGGAGATCATCTCGGGGCACGGTGACAACCGGCCGCGTGGCCTCGGGCGTTCGCTGGTGACCGTCCTCGGCCATCCGCTGACCGCCGAGTCGACGGCCGCCATCGCCGACCGGATCGCGAAGGCCGGCGGCAACATCGACCGTATCTTCCGGCTCGCAAAGTACCCGGTGACGGCAGTGGAGTTCGCGGTCTCCGGCGTGGAGACCGAGCCGCTGCGCACGGCCCTGGTCACGGACGCGGCGGCACTGGGTGTCGATGTCGCGGTCGTCGCGGCGGGTCTGCACCGGCGCGCTCAGCGCCTGGTGGTCATGGACGTGGACTCCACGCTGATCCAGGACGAGGTCATCGAGCTGTTCGCGGCGCACGCCGGCTGCGAGGACAAGGTCGCCGAGGTCACGGCGGCGGCGATGCGCGGGGAGCTGGACTTCGAGCAGTCGCTGCACGCGCGCGTGGCGCTGCTGAGGGGGCTGGACGCCTCCGTGGTGGAGAAGGTGCGCAACGAGGTCCGGCTGACGCCGGGCGCCCGCACCCTGATCCGCACGCTGAAGCGGCTCGGCTACCAGGTCGGGGTCGTCTCCGGTGGCTTCACCCAGGTCACGGACGATCTGAAGGAACGGTTGGGCCTGGATTTCGCGCAGGCCAACACGCTGGAGATCGTCGACGGCAAGCTCACCGGCCGGGTCACCGGCGAGATCGTGGACCGCGCGGGCAAGGCCCGGCTGCTGCGCCGGTTCGCCGCGGAGGCCGGGGTGCCGCTGTCGCAGACGGTGGCGATCGGCGACGGCGCCAACGACCTGGACATGCTGAACGCGGCCGGTCTGGGCGTCGCCTTCAACGCCAAGCCGGTGGTCCGCGAGGCGGCGCACACGGCGGTGAACTTCCCCTTCCTCGACACGGTCCTGTATCTGCTGGGCGTCACCCGCGAAGAGGTCGAGGCGGCCGATACGCACGACGAGGGCTGAGCAGGCCTGAATGCGTGAGGGCCCGGCACCTGTGCGGTGCCGGGCCCTCGCGCTTGGGTGGGGTCACTCGGCGGGCGCCCAGTAGTCCGTGAGCGTGGCCACGCCCGGCTCCAGGCTCTTCCAGGGGCCGTCGAAGGACAGCAGCGCGAAACCGGCGGCCGGGAAACCACGGCGGTTCATCCGGTCGCGGGCGTCGCCCTCGGCCGTGCCGGACAGGATGTCGGCCAGGCCGTGGACGCCCGGGTTGTGGCCGATCAGGATCAGGTTCCGCACGTCGTCCGGAGTCTCGTTCAGCACGGCGATCAGTTCGCCGGGCGAGGCCTCGTAGACCCGCTCCTCGTAGACGGTCTTCGGCCGGTGCGCCAGTTCGTGGACGGCGAGCTTCCAGGTCTCGCGGGTCCGGTTGGCGGTGGAGCACAGGGCGAGATCGAAGGTGATGCCGGTGTCGGCCAGCTTGCGTCCGGCGACCGCGGCGTCCTTGCGGCCGCGCTCTGCGAGCGGGCGCTCGTGGTCGGACACCTGGGGCCAGTCGGCTTTGGCATGCCGGAGGAGGACGATACTGCGAGGTTCTGCGGCGCTCATGGGACCCAGCTTCGCATGAAACAGGCCATGGGGCGCAGGTAGTTGACATGCGGATTCACCGCGTACGGAGGCTCCTGGTCAGCGCGTGAGGAGCTGCTGGGCGCGCTCGAAGAGGTGCGTGATCGCCGGGTCGCCGCTCGCCGCGTGGGCGTCCGACGGGTTCAGTATCAGCGCCAGCAGTGCGATGAAGGCGAGCGCGGGGAGGACGAGGGCCCACCAGGGCAGCCGGATGTCGACGCCGCCCGTGGTCGCCGGGTGGGGCCGGGAGTGGGTGCGGGCCGGCATGATCGCCTCCGTGGGTCTTCGAGCGGGTCCGTGACCGTGTCGTGCGGTCACATCTCGAAGCTACGGAATCCGGGGCGGCCAACCCATCCGGACTTCCACCCAGTCGACCCTGACCCTTTCCCCCTAGGGGATGGTGGAGCTAACCCCACCATCCGCCGGAAGAGGCGGGCCGGGACGCGGCCGTCACGGGGAGGCGAGGGTCGCGATGACGGCGATGATCACGAAGATGGCGAAGAACGAGCCGAAGACGATCAGCATCTTCTTCTGGCCGTTCTGCGGGTTCGGGTCGAGCACAGGCTGCATGCGCCCAGTCTCGCACCCTCCGCTCCGCGGGGGTCGGCCGGGGCGCACAGTCGCCTCGCAGGCAGCGCCGGGCACGGTTCATCCCTCGGCCGTCCCGCACCGGTCCACCGCAGACCGACGGAGCCATCTGCACGGGGCCCGCCCCGGTCACCGTCCGCGAGGGTCAGCGCATCGCCGCTCCGGACCTGCCTGGAGACTCAGCGCACCGCTCCTCGGCCTTGGCCGAAGGCTCAGCGCATCGCCTCTCCGAACCGGCCCGGCGAGTAATGCCTCGCGCCCTCCAGCCAGAGCCGCCCTGCCCAGCGCGTCAACCCCGGCCCAGCCCCACGGCACGCCGCTCAGCGCAGCGCCCCCTCTCCGAGCCCAGCGGAAAAGGCAGCGACACACGCCATCCGACCCCACCCACCGCGCTCAGCGCATCGCCCCCGCGAGCCCCAGCCACGCCGGTCAGCGCATCGCGCGCCCGCGGCCCGTCCCAGGTCAGCGTGTGGTTGCCTCGTCCTCCACCGTGCGGTTGCGGCCCGCCAGGAAGCCCACCAGCATCTGCGGCAGCATCAGGCCCGTCATCAGGGCGATCGGCAGGCCCCAGCCGCCGCTCTGCTGGTAGAGCACGCCGACCAGCAGCGGGCCGGGGATGGAGATCAGATAGCCGGTGCTCTGCGCGAACGCGGACAGCTGGGCCACGCCAGGCCCGCTCCGGGCCCGCATGCCGACCATTGTCAGGGCCAGCGGGAAGGCGCAGTTGGAGACGCCGAGCAGCAGCGCCCAGGCCCAGGCTCCGGCGGCCGGCGCGAAGTACAGGCCCGCGTATCCGGCGAGCCCGCACACGCCCAGGACCAGCACGATCGGCCCCTGGTGGGGCAGCCGGGTGGCGACCCGCGGGATGACGAAGGCCAGCGGCACGCCCATCACCATGGTGACGGCGAGCAGCACGCCCGCGGTGCCGGCCGGGACGCCGGCGTCGCGGAAGATCTGCGGCATCCAGCCCATGGTGATGTAGGCGGCGGTGGCCTGGAGGCCGAAGAAGGCGGCGAGCGCCCAGGCGGTGCGGCTGCGGGTGATGCGCAGCGGCGCGTGCTGTGCCGCCGCCCCCACCTGCCGTTCTCCCGCACGGCGTACCTCCCCCCGCTGCTCCGCGCGCTCCCGCTGACCCGCCCGCGCGGTCGCGCCCTCGCCGCCACGCTCCCGTACGAGCGGCAGCCAGGGCAGGACGGCGGCGCCCGCGAGGGCGGCCCACACGGCGAGGCCGGACTGCCAGCTGCCGCCGAGGGCGTCGGTCAGGGGCACGGTCACCGCGGCGGCGAGGGAGGTGCCGAGGGCGAGGGCCATCGAGTACAGGCCGGTCATGGAGCCGACCCGGTCGGGGAACCAGCGCTTGACGATGACCGGCATGAGCACGTTGCTGACGGCGATGCCCATCAGGGCGAGCGCGCTGGCGGCCAGGAACCCGGCCGTGTTGCCGACGAACGGCCGTATCAGCAGGCCGGCGGTGATGGCGGCCATGCCGGCGCACACCACGGCGGCCGGACCGAAGCGGCGGGCCAGCCGGGGTGCGGTGATGCCGAAGACCGCGAAGCAGAGCGGGGGCACGGAGGTGAGCACGCCGGCCACGCTCCCGCTCATGCCGAGCCCGTCGCGGACCTCCTCCAGGAGCGCGCCGAGGCTCGTGATGGCCGGGCGGAGGTTCACCGCGGACAGGACGATGCCGACGACGACCAGGCGGGTCGCCCACGCGCGCGTGCGGTGGGCGTCGGGGGTCGTCTCGGGGGTGCTCGTCGGGGCGGCCGTTCCGCGTTCGGTCGGTGCCATCGCCGTACGGGTCTCCACTGTCCGGGTTTCCTCACGCGCCATGAGACCCATCATAGAATCATGGGATGATTGGTTGTCCATTGGGTATTCCGGCCCCGGGGCGCCCCCGTCCGGGCCTCGCGTGCGAAGGTGTGCCATGCCCCTGAGCCACCCGCGCCGTTCGGCGCTGTCCGAGCAGGTCATCGCCGAACTGCGCAACCAGATCACCTCCGGCGAGTGGCCGGTCGGCTCGCGCATCCCGACCGAGCCGGAACTGGTCGAGCAGCTCGGCGTCGCCCGCAACACCGTCCGCGAGGCCGTCCGCGCGCTCGCCCACAACGGGCTGCTGGACATCCGGCAGGGCTCGGGCACCTATGTGGTGGCGACGAGCGAGCTGGCCGGCGTGATGCACCGGCGGTTCGCCGACGCCGATCCCCGGCACATCGCCGAGCTGCGCGCCGCGCTGGAGTCGGCCGCGGCGAAGCTGGCCGCCGAGCGGCGCACCGAGAAGGACCTCAAGCAGCTGGACACGCTGCTGGACCGGCGCGAGGCGGCCTGGGAGACCGGGGAGGCGGAGGCCTTCGTGGCCGCCGACGCCACCTTCCACCTGGCCGTCGTGGCCGCCTCGCACAACGACGTGATCACCGCCATGTACGCCGATCTGGGCGAGGTGCTGCGGGACTGGCTGCGCGCGGACGTGGGCGCGGAGCTGACTCCGGAGACGTACATGGACCACACGCGTCTGGTGGACGCGATCCGCGCCGGGGACGCGGAGGCGGCGGCGGCCGAGGCCGCGAGCTATCCGTTCCTGTGCCGCCCGGGCCGGTTCAACGCATCTTCCGGTGACTGAAACCAGCCGCTTCAGTGCTCGTTCTGGTGGCTGATCCAGACCGAGCGGACTTCCTTCCAGCACCGGCCCGTCAGCCGTACGGTCATGGCGGGTCCGGTGTCCACCGGTGCGCTGTCGGTGTCGATGTCCCACCAGCGGGCGCACTCGATGTGCAGACGCACGCGATCGGTGTCGACATAGGGATTGTGGCAGTAGGCCACCACATGGGAGCCGTGGACGGTCGTACGGCAGGCGGCCCCGAAGAGGCTCGGCGCGGGGGGCTTTCCGTCGTCCACGCGCGCGTAGGGGATCGCGTCGTACGGCAGGAAGAGCACGAGGGCCACGGCCACGGTCACCGGGGCCAGGCTTCGGGACAGGCGCACAACGGGACCTCCTCGGCCGGGCTGGGGAGGGACGCGTGAGGTGAACGCTCCATCCAGGGTGAGCCGCCCGGGCCGCGGGGCGCCCGGCAGGTGGGCCGAACGGGTGACGCCCCGCTTCCCGCGCGCTGCGGGAAACGGGGCGTCGGGTACGAGGATCAGGCGCCGATGGCGTGCAGACCGCCGTCGACGTGGATGATCTCGCCGGTGGTCTTCGGGAACCAGTCGCTCAGCAGGGCGACGATGCCCTTGCCGGCCGGCTCCGGGTCCTTCAGGTCCCACTCCAGCGGGGAGCGGGTGTCCCACACGGAGGCCAGCTCGCCGAAGCCCGGGATGGACTTGGCGGCCATGGAGCCGATCGGGCCCGCCGAGATGAGGTTGCAGCGGATGTTCTGCTTGCCCAGGTCGCGGGCGATGTAGCGGCTGGTGGCCTCCAGGGCGGCCTTGGCCGGGCCCATCCAGTCGTACTGCGGCCAGGCGAACTGCGCGTCGAAGGTCAGACCGACGACCGAGCCGCCGTTCTGCATCAGCGGCAGGCAGGCCATGGTGAGCGACTTCAGGGAGTACGCCGAGACGTGCATGGCGGTGGCCACCGACTCGAACGGCGTGTTGAGGAAGTTGCCGCCGAGCGCGTCCTGCGGCGCGAAGCCGATGGAGTGCACGACGCCGTCGAGGCCGCCCAGCTCCTCGCCGACGAGGTCGGCCAACCGGCCGAGGTGCTCGTCGTTGGTGACGTCCAGCTCGATGACCTTGGTGGGCTTCGGCAGCTTCTTGGCGATGCGCTCGGTCAGCGTGGGCCGCGGGAACGCCGTCAGGATGATCTCCGCGCCCTGCTCCTGGGCCAGCTTGGCCGCGTGGAAGGCGATGGAGGACTCCATCAGCACGCCGGTGATCAGGACGCGCTTGCCCTCGAGGATTCCGCTCATGGTGATCAGTGACCCATTCCCAGTCCGCCGTCAACGGGGATGACGGCTCCAGTGATGTACGAGGCGTCGTCCGAGGCGAGGAACCGCACCGTCGCGGCGATCTCCTCCGGCTGCGCGTAGCGGCCGAGCGGCACCTGCGAGACGATGTTCTGGCGCTGCTCGTCGCTGAGCACCTTGGTCATGTCGGTGTCGACGAAACCGGGCGCGACGACGTTGAAGGTGATGTTGCGCGAGCCCAGCTCACGGGCGAGGGAGCGCGCGAAGCCGACCAGGGCGGCCTTGGAGGCGGCGTAGTTCGCCTGGCCCGCCGAGCCGAGCAGGCCGACGACGGACGAGATCAGGATGACGCGGCCCTTCTTGGCGCGGAGCATGCCGCGGTTGGCGCGCTTGACGACACGGAAGGTGCCGGTGAGGTTGGTGTCGATGACCGAGGTGAAGTCCTCCTCGGACATGCGCATCAGGAGCTGGTCCTTGGTCACACCGGCATTGGCGATCAGTATCTCGACCGGACCGTGCTGCTCCTCGATCTCCTTGTAGGCCTGCTCCACCTGCTCCGGGTCGGTGATGTCGCACTTGACGGCCAGGCAGCCCAATTCCGTCAGGGCGGCCGGCGGCTCACCCGAGCGGTACGTGATCGCGACCTTGTCGCCGGCGTCGGCGAACGCGCGGGCGATGGCGAGGCCGATGCCCCGGTTTCCTCCGGTGACGAGAACCGAGCGGCTCAACGGATCACCCTTTCGATAGCGGTCTGCAGATGTCGGACAACCCGCCCGGACACCTGGATGACAGGCGGCTTCATCGGAAACCTATCGGTACTGCCGGGCGCGTGGGCATTCGGGCACCGACAGTGGCGGGCGGTAGTCACTGTCGGGTTTCTACAGTCGATCGGGGTCCCTACGGTCTCCACGAAGCCGAGCGTGCTGGTGGCGAGTGGCTGAGTGGCGCGTTGGCCGAGGAAGGCGTCCAACTCGGCCCAGTGGCTGCGCCGGGTCATCCAGGTGACCAGCGCCGACGAGTCGCCTCGCCCTTGTCCGGCAACGGCCCGAGGCGCCGATCACCGGTTCGCAGGGTTCCCGCAGCACTTCTTGTACTTACGTCCGGAACCGCACCAGCAGAGGCCGTTGCGTGGCGGGGGCCAGTCGTGGGCCTGGCCCGTGCGAGCCAGTTCCGCCGCGTACGCGGACCGCGCGGCCGGTGTGTGGGGGGACCCGCCCGTTTCGCGCACGTGCGCGTCAAGACCGCTCACCGTTGCCCGGCCGACCGCCAGGCGGCTGCCGCCCTGGTCCGACAGGTCCCGCAGGGTGCGCTCGACCTGCCGCAGATGGGCGGCATGGTCATCGCCGTACGCATCCACGGCGGACGGCCAGCGCTGCAGCATGCGGTCGAACTCCTCCCGCGGCCAGAACAGCACGCACGTCGCCTGGGGGCCGGTGCGCACCGCCCGGTCCTCGGCAATCGCGTCCGCGAGCTCCGCGAACTCTGCCTCCAGGGCATCGGGACCGCCCTCCGCCAACCTCGCAAGTCGGACGGGATCGTGCAGTATGTCCAGGGGGTGCATCCGCCCCTGCAGGGGCGATGCGCGCCGCTCGTGCAGCTCATCCGCCACATCGTCCCAGTCGTCGTGCGGCTCGCCGAGCAGACGCCGCACCCGGTGGCGGCCGATGAGGAGCGTCTCCACGTCAAAGCCGTCGGAAGAGTCCTCCACCGCGTCGGCCGTCACCGTCGTACCGGCGCCCAGGACGTGTGTGATGCCCGCCGTGTACCACTCGGCCGCCGTCGCCGTCTCGTGCGCGGACTCGAAGACCTCGGCGACGAACATCCAGGCGCCCCCGTCCCGGGGATGGCGCTTGCGGAACGCTGCGGCCGCCGCGCGGGCCTCGTCCCGGCGCCCGGCGTCCCACAACGCATTGATGCGCAACGCGTCCACAAGATCGGGCTCCCGGCTTCCCTCACCCAGCGGGTCCAGCAATCGTTCGTACAGCGCGACCGCGCGCTCGTGCTCGCCCGCGTCGCTCCACGCCTCGGCCGCTTCCCGCAGCAGGTCCTCCCGCTCCTCGGGGTGCTGCTCGGCCAGCCGCTCGAACTCCGCAGCGGCCTGCGTGGGAGTGGGCGTCGGGCGTGGCGGACGCAGAGCGGTGGCGCGCCCGCTCCTGCGCCTCATCCTGTTCTTGCCCGCTTTACCGTGCTTGCCGACCATGGGCTCACCGTAGTGCCGTCGGAGTCGAGCGCGCCGGGGAGTCGTGTGTGCGCTCCGGCCGGAGACCCCCGTGCTTTTTCGGGAGAACCCTGGGAGTGAGACGTGATTCACTGCCTGCGACGGTCATCACAGGCGAGCACCGAAGGGATTCCCACCCGTGCCCCATGAAATCGATCAGTCGTTCCTGGCACTCCCCCTACGCGCCCTCGCCGACGCCGCTCTGGCACGCGCGCGTGCGCTCGGGGCCGAGCACGCGGACTTCCGGTTCGAGCGGGTGCGCAGCGCGTCCTGGCGGCTGCGGGACGCCAAGCCCGCCGGGTCGTCGGACACCACCGACCTCGGGTACGCGGTGCGGGTCGTGCACGGCGGTACGTGGGGCTTCGCCTCCGGTGTGGACCTGACCATGGATGCGGCTGCCAAGGTGGCCTCGCAGGCGGTGGCCATGGCCAAGCTGTCCGCGCAGGTCATCAAGGCCGCCGGGTCCGATGAGCGGGTGGAGCTGGCCGACGAGCCGGTGCACGCGGACCGCACGTGGGTGTCGTCGTACGAGATCGACCCGTTCTCCGTGCCGGACGAGGAGAAGGCCGCGCTGCTGGCGGACTGGAGCACGCGACTGCTGACCGCCAAGGGCGTCAACCACGTGGACGCCTCCCTGCTCACCGTGCACGAGAACAAGTTCTACGCCGACACCGCCGGGACCGTGACCACCCAGCAGCGGGTACGGCTGCATCCGCAGCTGACCGCCGTGTCGGTGGACGAGTCCAGCGGCGAGTTCGACTCGATGCGGACCCTCGCGCCGCCGGTCGGGCGGGGCTGGGAGTACCTGACCGGCACCGGCTGGGACTGGGACGACGAACTGGAGCGGATCCCGGAGCTGCTCGCCGAGAAGATGCGGGCGCCGAGCGTGCAGCCGGGCCTGTACGACCTGGTCGTCGACCCGTCCAACCTGTGGCTGACCATCCACGAGTCCATCGGGCACGCGACGGAACTGGACCGGGCGCTCGGCTACGAGGCCGCCTACGCCGGCACCTCCTTCGCCACCTTCGACCAGCTGGGCAAGCTGCGTTACGGCTCCGAGCTGATGAACGTCACCGGCGACCGCACCGCCGAGCACGGCCTGGCGACCGTCGGGTACGACGACGAGGGCGTCGAGGCACAGTCCTGGGACCTGGTGAAGGACGGCACGCTGGTCGGCTACCAGCTGGACCGGCGGATCGCCCGGCTCACCGGGTTCGACCGCTCCAACGGATGCGCGTACGCCGACTCCCCCGCGCATGTGCCGGTGCAGCGCATGGCCAACGTCTCGCTCCGGCCGGACCCGGCGGGCCTGTCCACGGAAGGCCTGATCGGCAGCGTCGACCGGGGCATCTACGTGGTCGGCGACCGGTCCTGGTCGATCGACATGCAGCGGTACAACTTCCAGTTCACCGGGCAGCGCTTCTTCAGGATCGAGAACGGGCGGATCACCGGTCAGCTGAAGGACGTGGCGTACCAGGCGAACACGACCGACTTCTGGGGCTCGATGACCGCCGTGGGCGGTCCGCAGACCTATGTCCTCGGCGGCGCCTTCAACTGCGGCAAGGCCCAGCCGGGGCAGGTGGCCTCGGTGTCGCACGGGTGCCCGTCCGCCCTCTTCAGGGGCGTCAACATTCTGAACACCACGCAGGAGGCCGGTCGATGAGCGCCCGTACGAACAAGCCGCACGAGATCGTCGAGCAGGCGCTCGCGCTGTCCCGGGCCGACGGCTGTGTCGTCATCGCCGACGAGCACTCCACGGCCAACCTGCGCTGGGCGGGCAACGCGCTCACCACGAACGGCGTGACGCGCGGCCGTACGCTCACCGTGATCGCGACCGTGGACGGCAAAGAGGGCACCGCCTCCGGGGTCGTCTCGCGCTCGGCGGTCACCGCTCAGGAGCTGGAGCCGCTGGTGCGGGCCGCCGAGACCGCGGCGCGCGGTGCAGGGCCCGCCGAGGACGCACAGCCGCTGGTCGGCGGGGTGCCGCAGTCGCCGGACTTCACGGACGCGCCCGCCGAGACCTCCTCCGCGGTCTTCGCCGACTTCGCCCCGGCGCTCGGCGAGGCGTTCGCACGCGCGCGTGCGGGCGGCCGTGAGCTGTACGGCTTCGCCAACCACGAGCTGGTGTCGACGTACCTGGGCACGTCCACCGGGCTGCGCCTCAGGCACGACCAGCCCACCGGGACGCTGGAGGTGAACGCCAAGTCGCCCGACCGCACCCGCTCGGCGTGGGCGGGCCGCTCCACGCGGGACTTCAAGGACATCGACCCGGGTGCGCTCGACGCCGAGCTGGCCGTACGGCTCGGCTGGGCCGAGCGGCGCGTGGAGCTGCCCGCCGGCCGGTACGAGACGCTGCTGCCACCCACGGCCGTCGCGGACCTGCTGATCTACCAGCTGTGGTCGGCATCGGGCCGGGACGCGGCCGAGGGCCGGACGGTGTTCTCGAAACCGGGCGGCGGCACCCGGGTCGGCGAGAAGCTCGCCGAGCTGCCGCTGACCCTGCGCAGCGACCCGAACGAGCCGGGCCTGGAGTGCCCGCCCTTCGTGGTGGCCCACTCCTCCGGCGGGGACCAGTCCGTGTTCGACAACGGGCTGCCGACCCACACGACGGAGTGGATCGGCGAGGGTGTGCTCAAGCACCTGACGACCACGCGGCACAGCGCGGGCCTGACCGGGCTGCCGGTCGCCCCGGTCCTCGGGAACCTGATCCTGGACGGCGGGAACGACCGCTCGCTGGAGGACATGGTCGCGGCCACCGAGCGCGGGCTGCTGCTGACCTGCCTGTGGTACATCCGCGAGGTGGACCCGGCCACGCTGCTGCTCACCGGTCTGACCCGGGACGGCGTCTACCTCGTGGAGAACGGCGAGGTGACGGGGCAGGTGAACAACTTCCGGTTCAACGAGTCGCCGGTGGACCTGCTGCGGCGGGCCACGGAGGCGGGCCGTACGGAGAAGACGCTGCCGCGCGAGTGGAGCGACTGGTTCACCCGGGCCGCGATGCCGGCGCTGCGGATCCCGGATTTCAACATGAGCTCTGTCAGCCAGGGCGTATAACCTCGTAGGCGTTCGTGGTCGGGTGTCACCCGACTGCCCGAAGATCATCAAGGAGACACGAGAACCGTGACGGACATCGTCGACGAGCTGAAGTGGCGTGGGCTCATCGCCCTCTCCACGGACGAGGACGCACTGCGCAAGGCGTTCGCGGACGGCCCCGTCACGTTCTATTGCGGCTTCGACCCGACCGCGCCCAGCCTGCACCTCGGCAACCTGGTGCAGATCCTCACGATGCGTCGCATCCAGGAGGCCGGTAACCGGCCGCTGGCGCTGGTCGGCGGCGCCACGGGTCTCATCGGCGACCCGAAGCCGACGGCCGAGCGCACGCTGAACGCGCCGGAGGTCGTGGCCGGCTGGGTGGACCGGCTGCGCGCCCAGATCGAGCCGCTGCTGCACTTCGACGGGCCGAACGCCGCTGTCATGGTCAACAACCTGGACTGGACCCAGGGCCTGTCGGCCATCGAGTTCCTGCGGGACATCGGCAAGCACTTCCGGGTCAACAAGATGATCGCGAAGGAAGCCGTCTCCCGGCGGCTGAACTCCGATGCGGGCATCAGCTACACCGAGTTCAGCTACCAGATCCTGCAGGGCATGGACTTCCTGCAGCTCTACCGGCGGTACGGCTGCACCCTGCAGACGGGCGGCAGCGACCAGTGGGGCAACCTCACGTCGGGCACGGACCTCATCCACCGGGTCGAGCAGGACGCCGTGGTGCACGCGCTGGGCACCCCGCTGATCACCAAGGCGGACGGGACCAAGTTCGGCAAGACCGAGTCCGGCACGGTCTGGCTCGACCCCGAGATGACGACGCCGTACGCGTTCTACCAGTTCTGGGTGAACGCGGACGACCGTGACGTCTCGAAGTTCCTGCGCATCTTCAGCTTCAGGTCCCGGGAGGAGATCGAGGAGCTGGAGCGGCAGACACAGGAGCGGCCGCAGGCCCGGGCCGCGCAGCGTGCGCTCGCCGAGGAGCTGACGACGCTGGTGCACGGCGCGGACCAGACGGCCGCGGTGGTCGCCGCGTCGCGCGCCCTGTTCGGGCAGGGTGAGCTGGCGGAGCTGGACGGCCGGACGCTGGCGGCGGCGCTGTCCGAGGTGCCGCACATCCAGGTCGCCGAGCTGGGTCCGGTGGTCGACCTGTTCGCCGAGGTCGGGCTCGTCGCCAGCAAGTCCGCTGCGCGGCGGACCGTGAAGGAGGGCGGGGCCTACGTGAACAACGTGAAGGTCGGCTCCGAGGACGCGGTGCCCTTGTCCGGGGATCTGCTGGACGGGCGGTGGCTGGTGCTGCGGCGGGGGAAGAAGAACCTGGCCGCGGTGGAGGTCGTTTCCGCTTAGCGCCGTGGGGGCGTGGGGAGAACACAGCCCCGCGCCCCTTTCGGGGCGTCCCCGCTCAGCGGGTTTTCACGCCCCGGCTCTCTCCTGCTTCCGCTTGCCCAGCGTCGCCATGTACAGGGCGTCCACCGCTGCGACGATGATGATCGCCGCCACGAGCTGGAAGGCGTGCCGGGTCCAGTCGATGCCGGGGGTCGCCGCCACGCCGACGGCGCGGGCGACCGCGTTGCCCACGATGGCGCCGAGCATGCCGCAGATGGTGGTCAGCCAGAGCGGGCTGTGCTGCTTGCCCGGGATGACCGCCTTGGCGATCAGGCCCAGCACGAATCCCACGATGACGGCCCACAACCAGCCCATGGCTGCCTCCTCGTACGGCTCGACGTGAGCATTACGGCCAGTGTGGGTCGGTGGGCCGTACGGCGCATGTCGGGTTCCCCCGTGCGCGGTACGGCCGGTGGCGTTACCGCAGGCAGCGGGCGACCCGGTCTCGTGGGCGGCGCAGCCGCGGCGTAACGTAAAGGGTCGGGGAGAGCCGATGTGGGCGGATGGTGGAATGTGATGCGGAAACAGCACGGCGGCAACGTCCAGGTGTTCCGGATCACCGGAGCCCGGACGGGACTCGCCGAGGACGTACGGGGCCGGCAGCGGAGGTACGTCATCTCGATGACGATCCGCACGGTGTCGGTGATCCTCGCGGTCTCCCTGTGGAACGTCGAACGGTACGTCGCCGTCGTGGCGCTCGTCGCCGGAGCGCTGCTCCCCTATATCGCCGTGGTGATCGCGAACGCCGGCCGGGAGCGGCCGCCGTCCCTTCCCTCCACGTTCATCACCGCTCCGACGCGGCCGATGATCACGCCGCCGCGGGCGGAGGAGGCGCATGCGGAATCCGTACCGGAGGATGCGGCGGCTCATCCGACGGGGGCGGGTGGCGAGCGGTCCGACCCGATGTGACCGTTGCCGATACGACGGAAGCGGAACGCCGTCGCCCGTCAAGCTCAAGAAAAGCTCAGATCGATCCTGTAGTTCCAGTGCCGGGCGATGGGGTAGCCGTGACATACTGCGTACGCGCTCCGCATCCCCCGTCGGAGCGACGGACCGACGCCGGGCAGCTCCCCCCGTGGCTGCTCGGCGTCGCCTTGTTCCGGCCCTTTCTGTACGACGAACCGAAGACGAACCCGTGAGTGACGAGACGCCGATCTGCTCCGCCAAGGGCTGCCGTGCCGCTGCCGTGTGGGTGCTGGCGTGGAACAACCCGAAGATCCACACGCCGGAGCGGCGCAAGACGTGGCTCGCGTGCGAGGAGCATCGCGAGCATCTTTCGCAGTTCCTCGGGGTACGGGGTTTCCTGAAGGACGTCGTGAAGTTCGCCGACTGGGAAGACCCTGCAGGAGCCTAGCCGCCGATCGCCGACATCGGCCGGTCCGGCTGCACGAACGAGGGGTCGTCCAGGCCCGCTCCCGCCTTCTTCCCCCACATCGCCAGCTTCCAGATGCGGGCGATCTCCTCGTCGGGGGCGTCGCTGCGGAGAGCCGCCCGCAGGTCCGTCTCCTCCGTCGCGAAGAGACAGGTGCGTATCTGCCCGTCGGCCGTGAGGCGGGTGCGGTCGCAGGCCGCGCAGAAGGGGCGGGTGACCGAGGCGATGACGCCGACCCGGTGCGGGCCGCCGTTCACAAGCCAGCGTTCTGCCGGGGCCGAGCCGCGCTCGTCGGCGCCCTCGGGGGTGAGGTCGAAGCGGGTGCGCAGGGAGGCCAGGATGTCCCCGGCGGTGACCATGCCCTCGCGCTTCCAGCCGTGCTGGGCGTCCAGCGGCATCTGCTCGATGAACCGCAGTTCGTAGTCGTGCTCCACGGCCCAGGCCAGCAGGTCGGGGGCCTCGTCGTCGTTCACGCCCGGCATCAGGACCGAGTTGACCTTGACGGGGGTCAGACCGGCCTCGCGGGCGGCCTCAAGGCCTGCGAGGACGTCCTTGTGGCGGTCGCGGCGGGTCAGGGTCTTGAAGACGTCGGGGCGGAGGGTGTCCAGGGAGACGTTGACCCGGTCCAGGCCGGCCGCCTTCAGCGCGGTCGCGGTGCGCTTGAGGCCGATGCCGTTGGTGGTGAGGGACATCTGCGGGCGGGGGGCGAGGGCCGCGACGCGCTCGACGATGCCGACCAGGCCGGGGCGCAGCAGGGGCTCGCCGCCGGTGAAGCGGACCTCCTCGATGCCGAGCATCCGCACGGCGATGTCGACGAGGCGGACGATCTCGTCGTCGGTGAGCAGATCGGGCTTCGCCAGCCACTGCAGGCCCTCCTCGGGCATGCAGTACGTGCAGCGCAGATTGCAGCGGTCGGTCAGCGAGACCCTCAGGTCGGTGGCCACCCGGCCGTAGGTGTCGATGAGCACGTGGGCCCCCTCCCTCGATCCCGGATCACTTATTTTCCGTCACTGCGAGAGTACGTGACACCACTGACAACGACAGCGGCCCGATCCGACGAGGTGCGGCACGGCCGCGTCGTAGGACCGTACAGTCCCTGTACGACGCGGCCGTCGTACGAATGTCAGTGCGCCCCGGTGCCGGTCAGGGACCGCACCTCCAGTTCGGCGTACTTGCCGGCGTCCGGGACCTCCTTGGACAGCAGGGTGCCCACGACGCCGAGCAGGAACCCGACCGGGATGGAGATGATGCCGGGGTTCTCCAGCGGGAACCAGTGGAAGTCGACGCCGGGGAACATCGAGGCCGGGCTGCCGGAGACCACCGGGGAGAACAGCACCAGGCCGACCGCGGTGACCAGGCCGCCGTAGATCGACCACAGGGCGCCCGAGGTGGTGAACCGCTTCCAGAACAGGCTGTAGAGGATGGTCGGCAGGTTGGCGGAGGCGGCGACCGCGAAGGCGAGGGCGACCAGGCCGGCCACGTTCAGGTCACGGGCCAGGGCGCCGAGGAGGATGGAGACCGCGCCGATGCCGACGGTCGCCCAGCGGGCCGCGCCGACCTCCTGCTTCTCGGTGGCCTGCCCCTTCTTGATGACGTTGGCGTAGATGTCGTGGGCGAAGGAGGACGACGAGGCCAGGGTGAGGCCCGCGACGACCGCCAGGATCGTCGCGAAGGCGACGGCCGAGATGGTGGCGAGCAGGATCGCGCCCCAGTTGGAGTCGACGCCGCCCAGATGCAGCGCAAGGAGGGGTGCCGCGGTGTTGCCCGCCTTGTTGGAGGCGATGATCTCGGCCGGTTTGATCAGCGCGGCGGCGCCGAAGCCGAGTGCGAGGGTCATCAGGTAGAAGGTGCCGATCAGGCCGATCGCCCAGATGACCGACTTACGGGCGGCCTTTGCGGTCGGGACCGTGTAGAAGCGGATCAGGATGTGCGGCAGGCCCGCGGTGCCGAGGACCAGGGCGAGGCCGAGCGAGATGAAGTCCAGCTTGGTGGTGCCGGTGGCGCCGTACTTCAGACCGGGCTCCAGGAACGCCGAGCCCTTGCCGCTGTTGTCGGCGGCCTTGCCGAGCAGGTCGGAGACGTTGAAGTGGAACTTCAGCAGGACCAGGAAGGTCAGCAGCAGGGCGCCCGCGATCAGCAGCACCGCCTTGACCATCTGGACCCAGGTGGTGCCCTTCATGCCGCCGATGGTGACGTAGACGATCATCAGCACGCCGACCAGGGCGACGATGCCGATCTTTCCGCCGTCGCTGGTGATGCCGAGCAGGAGCGAGACGAGGACGCCCGCGCCCGCCATCTGGGCCAGCAGGTAGAAGATCGAGACCACGATGGTGGAGGTGCCGGCGGCCGTGCGGACCGGCCGCTGGCGCATGCGGTAGGCCAGCACGTCGCCCATGGTGTAGCGGCCGGAATTGCGCAGCGGCTCGGCGACCAGGAGCAGGGCGACGAGCCAGGCGACGAGGAAGCCGATGGAGTACAGGAAGCCGTCGTAGCCGAACAGGGCGATGGCGCCGGCGATACCGAGGAAGGACGCGGCGGACATGTAGTCGCCGGAGACGGCGAGTCCGTTCTGGAAGCCGGTGAACTGGCGTCCGCCGGCGTAGAAGTCGGCGGCGTTCTTCGTCTGGCGGCCCGCCCAGACGGTGATGACGAGGGTCGCGGCGACGAACACCGCGAACAGGGTGACGATCAGCGTCCGGTGGTCGCTCGCCTCGCCGGCGGCCAGCGTGATCGCGGGGCTCATGCGCCGCCCTCCATCCGGGACTTGATGGCCTCCGCCTTGGGGTCGAGCTGGGTGGCGGCGTGCCGTGCGTACCACCAGGCGATGAGGAAGGTGGTGAGGAACTGGGCGAGGCCCAGGACGAGGGCCACATTGACGTTGCCGGCCACCTTGGTGCCCATGAAGCCGCCCGCGTAGTTGGAGAGCAGCACGTACAGCAGGTACCAGGCGGTGAAGGCGACGGCCAGCGGGAAGGCGAACGAGCGGTGGGCGCGGCGCAGTGCGCCGAACTCCGCGCTCTGCTGCACCTCGGCGAACTCCTCGGTGGAGGGAAGTGGGGCCCCCGGTGTGGCGGGGGGCGGTGTCTCGGTGGCCACGGGGTCTCCTCGCGTTGCGGAAGCGATGACGAACGGGGCGCTCGATCGTGCTGGCGCTCCCTGCCCAAGGTCCACGGCGCCACGCAAGGACCGGTTCAAGTCCTATGAGTTGTTTCGCAAGCGGTCTTGTTGAGCCATTGCCAAGTCATTGCTGAGCGGTGAGCCGTGGGGTTAGGTTCTGCCTGCACCACGCGTCATGCACCTGCCCGAGCACCATCTGTGTCTCGGGCGGTTTCGTATCCGGATGATGTGGAGATCCCATGGTTCATCTGCGTTCCAGACGCCGGCTCGCGCTCGCCGTGCCCGTCGTGCTGTCGCTGACCGCCTCGCTCGGCTTCCTGCCGGCGGCGGCCTCCGCGGCGCCCGACGCGGTCGGGGCGGCGCGGGTGGCGGACGGACCGAACCTCGCGTACGTGGTCAACACCCGTACGGATCACCGTACGATCGAGTCCGTGCAGCGGGAGATCCTGCGCAACGGCGGCTCGGTGGTGGCCAGTTACGACAGGATCGGCGTGATCGTCGCCCACTCCGCGAACCCGGACTTCGCCGCGCTGATGCGTGCGGTGCGCGGGGTGGACTCGGCGGGCGCCACGCGTACCGCGCCGCTGAGTGCCACGGGGACGACCGACGAGGGTGCGGTGCAGCTCCTGTCGAAGGCGGAGGCCGCGAAGCTCGCCCAGGCCGCGGCCCCGGGCGAGGAGCCCCTGGAGGCGGACCAGTGGGACCTGCGGGCGATCGGCGCCGACCAGGCCGCGCGGATCGACCCGGGCAGCAGCAGCGTGACCGTCGGTGTCATCGACACGGGCGTGGACGACACCCACCCGGACATCGCCCCGAACTTCTCCGCCTCGCAGTCGGCGAACTGCGTGAGCGGCAAGGCGGACACGACGTACGGCGCGTGGCGCCCGGCGGACGCCGCCCACTACCACGGCACCCATGTGGCCGGCGAGATAGCCGCGGCCCGCAACGGCATAGGCGTGGCCGGTGTGGCGCCGGGCGTGAAGGTCGCGAGCATCACGGTGGCCCAGCCGGACTCGACGCAGCTGTTCTACCCGGAGAGCGTGGTCTGCGCTTTCGTGTTCGCCGCCGACCACGGCATCCAGGTCACCAACAACAGCTACTACGTTGATCCGTGGCTCTACAACTGCATGGATGATCCGGATCAACGTGCCATCGTTGACGCGGTCAACAGGGCACAGCTTTATGCACAGAGCAGGGGCACGCTCAATGTGGCCTCCGCGGGCAACTCCAACGACGACCTGGACGCGCACGCGCTCACGGACGCCTCCAGCCCCGACGACTCTACGGCCACGACCCGCACGGTCGACCCGCACGAGTGCTTCGACGTGCCGACCCAGCTGCCCGGTGTGGTGACGGTGAGCGCGGTGGGCGTGAAGGGCGCCAAGTCCTACTACTCCAGCTACGGCCTGGGCGTGATCGACGTGGCGGGGCCGGGCGGCGACAAGTACCAGATCCCGGACACGCCGTCGAAGAACGGCCGCATCCTGTCCACGCTGCCGAACAACCAGTACGGCTTCCTGCAGGGCACTTCGATGGCGTCCCCGCACGTGGCCGCGGTGGCCGCGCTGCTGAAGTCCGCCCATCCGAACGCCACTCCGGCCGAGCTGCAGGCCCTGCTGAAGGCCGAGGCGGACAACCCGGGCTGCCCGAGCGAGCCCTACGACGGCAACGGTGACGGGGTCGTGGACGCGACCTGCGTCGGCGGCAAGCGCGTCAACGGCTTCTACGGCTTCGGCGTCGTCAACGCGCTGCGCGCAGTCAAGTAGCCGGTCAAGTCACCGCGCAACCGCGGTGACCAAGTATGGCCCGGTCAGGGGTGGGTGGCGGGAGCGTGCTCCGGCCACCCACCTGTTACTGCACGATCGGCCAGAGTTGATTCAATCAATGTTGATGAATCAATAATGCATAGTGTGGTCATGACTACTGACATCGAGGTGGCATGGTCCGCACTGGGCGGCGACTCCGCTCTCGTCTCCCGGGTGACGACGGTCGAGCGCCCCGGCGCCCTTCCGGCGCGGCTTCCCGTGCGGGAGCTGGCACGCGCGTGCGTCGGCGCCTGTGCGCTGGCCGCCGCCGAACTGGCGGCCCGCCGGGCCGGGCTCGCCGAGGTGCCCACCGTCCGGGTCGACGACGGCGCCGTGGCGGCCGCCTTCCACAGCGAACGGCACCTGCTGGTCGACGGGCGGCCACCGGTCGTCTTCGCGCCGCTGTCGCGGTTCTGGCGGACGGCCGACGGCTGGGTGCGCACCCACGCCAACTATCCGCACCACCGGGCCCGGCTGCTCGGCGCGCTGGGCCTGCCGGCGGACGCCACGCCGGAGGCGGTGGCCGGCCGGCTCGCCGAGCGGTCCGCTGGGGAGGTCGAGCAGGCGGTGTACGGCGCCGGCGGACTCGCGGTGGCCCTGCGCAGCCCGAAGGAGTGGGCGGCCACCGGGCAGGCCGCCGAGGTGGCCGCACGCCCGCTGGTCGAGCGCGAGCGCCTCGGCTCCCCGCACGCGCGCGTGCTCACCCCGCTCGATCCCGCCGCCGCTCCCCTGCTGCCCGCCGCCGGGCTGCGCGTGCTGGACCTGACCCGGGTCCTCGCCGGCCCGGTCGCCACCCGCACCCTAGCCCTGCTCGGCGCGGACGTGCTCCGCGTGGACGCCCCCTGGCTGCCCGAACTCCCCGACCAGCACGCCGACACGGGCTTCGGGAAGCGGTCGGCGACGCTCGACCTCACCGCCGACCGCGCCACCTTCGAGGAGCTTTTGGCCGCGGCGGACGTCGTCGTCACCGGCTACCGGCCGGGCGCCCTGGACCGGTTCGGGCTCTCGCCGCAGGCACTGGTCGCGCGCCGGCCCGGACTGGTCGTGGCGCAGGTGTCGGCGTGGGGCGCGTACGGCCCCTGGGGCGGGCGGCGCGGCTTCGACAGCCTGGTGCAGGTCGCGACGGGCATCGCCGCGACCGAGGGCTCGGCCGAGGAGCCCGGCGCACTGCCCGCGCAGGCGCTGGACCACGGCACCGGCTATCTCCTGGCGGCGGCCGTACTGCGGGCGCTGACCGAGCAGTCGTACGACGGGGGCGGCCGGGTGGTGCGGCTGGCGCTGGCCAGGACCGCGCACTGGCTGACCGCCGAAATCCGGCCGAGCGCGGCCACGGGAGCGCCGTACGAGGGCCCGGACGCCTGGCTGGCCGAGACGGACAGCCCGCTCGGCCGGCTGCGGCACGCGCTGCCGCCCGTGTCCTTCGCGGGCGGTCCCGCCGACTGGGCGCGGCCTCCGGTGCCGTGGGGGTCGGACAGCGCCCGCTGGCGGTGAGTGCTCGCGGCCGGAAACAGGTGAGCGCGCGGGCGGCCGGAAACGTATGTATGCGTGGAATTCCGTACTGCCAGTTGTTTTCCGGGACTTGCCCGGTTCTGCGGCGGCTGGCGAAGATCCCGGGGTGAGCTTGATACGACCGACCGCCGAGGTGACCGACGCGGAGGGCTCGGCACGGCGGTCCGGCACCGGCCGGGCCGTCGCGCTCCTGGTCCTGGTGGCGCTGGGCGCCCTGATCCCCCTGCTCGGGCCGTCGGCGGCGCTGCACGGCACCGGGGAGGCCGCCGCGCCGGGGGTCGGCGGCATCGGCCTGCTGCGCGCGGTGCTGTTCGCCGCTCTGAGCGTGCCCCTCGGTGAGCTGTTCGTGCACCGGCTCGCCCGTCGTCTGCCCGGTGTCCCGCCCGAACGGCCGTGCAGCTGGGCGTTGTTCGCGACCGCCGCCGGTTTCGTCGCCGCGCTGGCGCTCGCCTCGGTGGTGGCCGCCGGCAATCTGGTCCCGCACCGCCTCGGCCAGATCGACGTCGGCGGGCTGTACGGCTCCCGCGACGGCCGGCTGGCCCTGCTGGAGGTCAACGCCTTTGTGCTGGCGGCCCTGTGCGCGTTCCTGAGGCGCCCGGCGGCCCAGGTGTGGCCGCTGGCCGCGGTGGTGGTCGCCGAGGCGCTGCGCGCCCACCCGACGACCGAGCAGAGCCCGCTGGCCGGCTCGGGTCTGACGCTGGTGCACCTGACGTGCGCGGCGCTGTGGACCGGCGGTCTGCTGCACGCCCTGCGGCTGCTGAGGCTGTGGCACGGCGATCCGGCCGGAGCCGCGCTGCTCGGCCGCTACGCGCGCGTGGCGACGGTCCTGCTCGCCGCCATCACCGCGACGGGCGTGTGCAGTGCGCTGCGCCGTATGCCGTCGGCCACGATCCTGGACCAGCTGACGACGACGGCGTACGGACGCACCCTGCTGGCCAAGGTGATCCTGGTCGCCGCCGTCGCACTGCTCGCCCTGTGGGCGCGGATCCGGCTGCGCCGCGCCGCCGACCCACTGACCGCGTACCCGCCCGCTCGGGCCGAGCTGATCGCCCTGGGCGCGGTGGTCGCGGTCTCGGGTCTGCTCACGGCGCTGCCGCTGCCGATCCGCTGGACCTAGCGGGTCACCGGTCGCCCGTGACCAGGGCCTTGAGGGCGGTGCGCTCGTCCATCGCCTTGTGGCCCTCGGGCACTCCCTCGATGTCGACGGTCATGCCGAACACCGGCGAGGGGTCGATCGTGCGGCACGCCCACGAAGCCGATCGCGCCGCCGTCGCGGGTGATGTTGACGGCCGTCCGCATGGACTGCTCGGTGCCGACGGCCTCTACGACGGCGTGCGGCCCTGGCCGCGGGTGAGTTCCCGGACGTTCCCGGACGGCCTAGACGGTCGGTGCGGGGCGCTCGGGGGGTGGTCGAGCGCGGCTCACGGTACGCCGTCGCCGGCCCGGCCTGCGCGCCCAGGGTCCCCGGCCCGCGTGTCAGACCCCCGCCGCGCCCAGCAGGCTGCCCGCCGCGTAGGTGACCGCCATCGCCAGCGCCCCGCCCACCACATTGCGCAGCACCGCGCGTTTCGGGTCGGCAGCGCCGAGCCGGGCGCTTTTCCAGCCGGTGAGGACGAGCGCCGCCAGGACGGACACGACGGTCACACCCAGCCGCCAGCCGGCCGGGGGCAGGACGATGGCCAGCAGCGGCAGCAGCGCGCCCACCGTGAAGGCCAGGAAGCTCGCCCAGGCCGCGTGCCAGGGGTTGGTCAGGTCCTCCGGGTCGATACCGAGCTCCACACGCGCGTGGGCCCTGAGCGGGTCCCGCGCGGTGAGCTGTTCGGCGGCCTCCCGGGCCACCTCGTGGGACAGTCCGCGTTCCTCCAGCAACGTGGTCAGCTCCTGCAACTCGGCCTCCGGCTGCTCCCGCAGCTCCCGTTTCTCCACGGCCAGCGCGGCCACCTCGGAGTCGCGCTGCGTGGAGACGGAGACGTACTCGCCGGCGGCCATGGACATCGACCCGGCGAGCAGGCCGGCCAGTCCGGCGGTGAGCAGGGCGGACCGGCTCTGGGTGGCCCCGGCCACGCCGACGACGATGCCCGCGGTGGAGACGATGCCGTCGTTCGCGCCGAGCACGGCGGCCCGCAGCCAGTTCAGCCGCGAGCCGAGCGCGCCCCCGTGGGTCTCTTCGTGGGTTGGTTCGGTCACAGGACCGAGGATGGCACCTTCAGGGCCGCCGGACCCGTCGAACAGCCCGAGCCGGTCGCTGCCGGACAGGTCGAGGACCGACGCACGTCCTGCCTCACCACACCCGGACCACCTGCGCCGCGACGGGGTCGAGGAGGGCGAGGTCGAACCCGCGGACGCGGGCCGCGTTGCCGCCGAGCACGGCTGCGAACTCCTCGCGCGGTCTCGGCTCCGGCAGCGGCAGCTCGGCGCGACCGTGCCGCGCACCTCGACGAACGCGACGCCGTGCCGGCTCAGCGCCGCACGCACACCGGGGCCGTCGCACTCGACGGTCACTTCGCCGAGCTTCTCGGGCTCACCGAAGACCTCGCGCCCGCCGGTGCGGGCGCGCCCGTCTTCTGACGGGCCGTCATCTGCAACACGGTTCGGGAAGCCGCGCGCTCGCGGTGCGTGTCGCGGCGATCTCCCGCTCGGTCCGGCGACCGAGCCCGCGCCGAGCGGATGTCCGAGCAGGCCGACCTCGCTGATGTTCACCCGGAACGAGCGGACCGCCGAAGGGTTTCAGGGCTGCGGCAGGAGCGCGGCGACCGCGTCCGGGGCGGCGCGTGCGCCGGCGCGGCCGGTGGACACGGAGCGGCTGTTCGTGACGGCTGTACGGGCGCTGGTGCGGTCGCTTCTGGCCGACCACTTTGCCCACGCACGCACGCGAAGCCTGAACCAGCGGGCGGGCTTGCGGGCCGACGGGGTGGGCCAAAGCCGGCACACGCGTGCGGCGGTCGAGCGGCTGAGCGGCAAACCGGCGGAGCCACCGGCACCTGAAGGTCAGCAGTGTCAGTCGTGGCCCGTATCCTCAGTGACCATGCTCGAAGACCGTGCGACCGCAGTGTCCTCCCCCACCCAGTGGCCGGCCGCGTATCCGAAGGGATACGCGGTCGTTGACGTGGAGACCACCGGCCTGGCCCGGGACGACCGGATCATCTCGGCGGCCGTCTACCGGCTGGACGAGCGCGGCGAGGTCGAGGACCACTGGTACACACTGGTCAACCCGGAGCGCGATCCGGGACCGGTGTGGATACATGGTCTGACGAGCGAGGTGCTCGAAGGGGCACCGCTCTTCGCGGACATCGCCGAGGAGTTCGCGGCCCGGCTGGACGGCCGGGTGCTGGTCGCGCACAACGCCGTCTTCGACTGGCAGATGATCGCGCGGGAGTACGCGCGCGCGGAGCGCGAGGCGCCGGTGCGTCAGCGGCTGTGCACCATCGCGCTGTCGAAGGAGCTGGGGCTGCCGCTGCCCAACTTCAAGCTGGAGTCGCTGGCGGCGCACTACGGCGTCGTACAGCAGCGGGCGCACCACGCGCTGGACGACGCGCGCGTGCTGGCGGAGGCGTTCCGGCCGAGCCTGCGGGCCGCGGCGGCGGGCGGCGTACGGCTGCCGCTGCTGGAGTGCCGGCCGCTGACGGAGTGGTCGGACCGCTCGGTGCCCCGGCAGTCGTCAGGCGGATACGGGGGCTACGGCGGCTATCGGACGACCAGTTGGCGACCCTCCCGCAAACGGCCCGCATGCCCCTATCCCAACCCGGGTCGCTACGAAGACGGAAAACGCCTCAAACAGGGCATGCGGGTGGCGTTCTCCGGGGACACCTCCGTCGAGCGCGAGTTGCTGGAGGACCGGGCCACCGAGGCCGGTCTGCACGTGGCGTCCAGCATCTCCCGGCTGACGAGCCTGCTGGTGACCAACGACCCCGACTCGGGCACGTCCAAGGTGGTCAAGGCGCGGCAGTTCGGCACCCCGATCGTGGACGAGGCCGCGTTCGGGCAGTTGCTGCGGGACGTCGAGCCCGCGGACGAGTGACGGCGCGCATCGTACGGAAGCGGTGCTCATCGTACGAACGGGTGGTTGCCGGACGACTCACCCGGCGGCCGCTCGCCAGTGCACCGGTGACGGGCTCACCCTGTGGCGCATGGCGAAATGCGAAGTTTGCGGCAATGACTACGGAATGACCTTCGAGGTCCACGCACAGGGCGCGGTGCACGTCTTCGACTGCTTCTCCTGTGCGATCCACCGGATGGCCCCCATCTGCGAGCACTGCCGGGTGCAGATCATCGGCCAGGGCGTGGAGGCCGACGGCCGGTTCTACTGCGGGGCCCACTGCGCCCGCGCCGAGGGAAAGGTGGGAATCGTCGACCGGGTGTGACCCGGTACCCGCCTGAATGCACCCCACGGCCCGGATGTACCGTCGTGGGGTGCACCGCTACCGCTTCCTGTTGTCCCGCCAGTGGGTGATCCTCACCATCGTCGCGATCTCGCTGATCCCGACGATGATCAGGCTGGGCTTCTGGCAGAAGCACCGGTACGAGGAGCGCACCGCGCGCAACGACCTGGTCTCCTCGGCGCTGCACGCCGAGCCGGTCCCCGTCGAGCGGCTGACCTCCCCCGGGCACACGGTGACCCGCACCGAGAAGTACCGCACGGTCACCGCGACCGGCACCTTCGACACCGCCAGGGAGGTCGTGGTCCGGCGCCGGACCAATTCCGACGGCGAGGTCGGCTTCCACGTGCTCACCCCGCTCGTCCTCACGGACGGCAGGGTCCTCCTCGTCAACCGCGGCTGGATCCCCGCGAACGGCGCCCAGACCGCCTTCCCGAAGATCCCCGCACCGCCGTCCGGCCGCACCACCATCACGGGGCGGCTGATGGCCGACGAGACGACCGCGGCGAGCGGCATCAAGAACGTCAAGGGCCTCCCCGACCGGCAGATCATGCTGATCAACAGCACGGAGGAGGCGCACCGGCTCGGCGCGCAGGTGCTCGGCGGCTATGTTGAACAAACGGCGCCCACGCCCAAGGGCGGCCCGGAGCAGATCTCCGACCCCGGCAGCGAGGACGCCCCGCTGAACTACGCGTACATGATCCAGTGGTGGCTGTTCGCCGCGGGTGTCCCGGTCGGCTGGTGGTTTCTGGTCCGGCGGGAGATCCGCGACCGGGAGGAGGCCGCCGCGGCGGCGGCGAAGCAGGAGGAGAGCGCACCGGCCGCGGTCTGACGGGCACCACGGGGAAGCATCGCGGAGGTACACGTCACTCCCCCGGCGCACCACCTGATTGGCCCTCTGGCCCGCCGGGAAACCGGATCCCGTGAACGCGCGCATCGAGGACTACGCACTCATCGGTGACGAGCAGACCGCGGCGCTGGTCGGCAAGAACGGCTCGATCGACTGGCTGTGCCTGCCCCGCTTCGACTCCGGCGCCTGCTTCGCCCGGCTGCTGGGCGACGAGGACCACGGCTACTGGCGGATCGCCCCCGAGGGAGCGGACACCTGCACACGCCGCGCCTACCGGCCCGACACCCTCGTCCTCGACACCGAGTGGGAGACCCCGGACGGCACGGTCCGGGTCACCGACCTGATGCCGCAGCGCGACCGCGCCCCCGACGTCGTACGCATCATCGAGGGCGTCAGCGGCCGGGTCACCGTCCGCAGCACCCTCCGGCTGCGCTTCGACTACGGCTCGATCATGCCGTGGGTGCGCCGCGCGGACGGGCACCGGGTGGCCGTCGCGGGCCCGGACTCGGTCTGGCTGCGTTCCGAACCCGCCGTGCACACCTGGGGCGCGGACTTCGGCACCCATTCCGAGTTCACCGTCGCCGAGGGCGAGCGGGTCGCGTTCGTGCTCACCTGGCATCCCTCGCACGAGCAGCGCCCGCCGCTCAAGGACCCCTTCGAGGGCCTGGAGTGCAGCGTCACCGACTGGCAGGGCTGGACCCGGCAGTGCCGTTACCGGGGACCCTACCGGGACCTGGTCGTCCGCTCCCTGATCACCCTCAAGGCCCTCACCTACATGCCGACCGGCGGGATCGTCGCCGCGGCGACCACCTCGCTGCCGGAGAAGCCGGGCGGGGTGCGCAACTGGGACTACCGGTACTGCTGGCTGCGCGACTCCACCCTCACCCTCGGGGCGCTGCTCAAGGCCGGCTACCAGGACGAGGCCTCGGCCTGGCGCGACTGGCTGCTGCGCGCGGTCGCGGGCGACCCGGCCGACCTGCAGATCATGTACGGCGTGGCGGGCGAGCGCCGGCTGCCGGAGATGGAGCTGTCCTGGCTGCCCGGCTTCGCCGACTCCGCCCCCGTACGCATCGGCAACGGCGCGGTCGAGCAGCTCCAGCTCGACGTGTACGGCGAGGTGATGGACTCGCTCGCCCTGGCCCGCAGCTCGGGTCTGGCCCCGCGGCCGCACATGTGGGCGATGCAGCGCGCCCTGATGCAGTTCCTGGAGTCGGCGTGGCGGCAGCCGGACGAGGGCCTGTGGGAGGTGCGCGGCGGCCGGCAGCAGTTCGTGCACTCCAAGGTGATGGTGTGGGTGGCCGCCGACCGGGCCGTGAGGACGCTGGAGGAGTACAAGGACCTCAAGGGCGACCTGGAGGGCTGGCGCAGATTCCGCGACGAGGTCCACCAGGAGGTGTGCGAGAAGGGCTACGACCACGAGCGCAACACCTTCACCCAGTACTACGGCTCCCGCGAACTCGACGCGTCGCTGCTGCTCATCCCGCGCGTCGGCTTCCTGCCGCCCGACGACCCGCGGGTGGTCGGCACGGTCGACGCGATCCGCGACGACCTCGGGCACGGCGGCTTCCTGCGCCGGTACGACACCGAGGACTCGGTGGTCGACGGGCTGCCGGGCGGTGAGGGCGCCTTCCTGGCCTGCTCGTTCTGGCTGGCCGACGCCCTGTATCTGACCGGCCGGAAGGACGAGGCACGGGAGCTGTTCGACCGGCTGGCGGGCCTGGTCAACGACGTGGGGCTGCTGGCCGAGGAGTACGACCCGGTCGACGGCCGCCATCTGGGCAACTTTCCGCAGGCCTTCAGCCACATCGCGCTGGTGAACACCGCCCTCACACTGTTCGGGGACGACCGGGCAGGATAGGGGCCATGGATCTTGGACTGAAGGACCGGGTGTACGTCGTCACCGGGGCGACCCGCGGACTGGGCAACGCCGCCGCGCGGGAACTCGTCGCGGACGGGGCGAAGGTCGTGATCAGCGGCCGGGACGAGAAGCGGGTGGCCGACGCCGCCGCCGAACTGGGCCCGAACGCGGTGGGCGTGGGCGTGGACAACGCCGACCCCGAGGCGCCGGAGCGGCTGATCGCGGCCGCGCGGGAGCACTTCGGCGGCTTCCACGGCCTCCTGGTGAGCGTGGGCGGGCCGGCGCCGGGGTTCGTCGCGGACAACACCGACGAGCAGTGGCGCGCCGCGTTCGAGTCGGTGTTCCTCGGTGCGGTTCGGCTCGCTCGCGCGGCGGCGGCCGAGCTGGAGCCGGGCGGGGTCATCGGATTCGTGCTGTCCGCGTCGGTGCACGAGCCGATTCCGGGGCTGACCATCTCCAACGGGCTGCGGCCCGGGCTCGCCGGGTTCGCCAAGTCCCTCGCGGACGAGCTGGGGCCGCGCGGGATCCGGGTGCTGGGGCTGCTGCCGTCGCGCATCGACACGGATCGCGTGCGCGAGCTGGACGCGCTGTCGGCGGATCCTGAGGCCACCCGGGCGGCGAGCGAGTCTCGGATTCCGCTGCGCAGGTATGGGACTCCGGCGGAGTTCGGGAAGGTCGCGGCGTTTCTGCTGTCTCCGGCGGCGTCTTATCTCAGTGGGGTCATGTTGCCTGTGGACGGCGGGATGCGGCACGGGTTCTGAGGGTCGTCGTCCGAGTTCAAGTGACCCTTTTTGCACGGTACTTGACCGACCCCAGCCGTACTTCTGCCGGAAGTGACGGCAGGCGCGCCGACTCGCGCGCACGGGTCAGGGCCCGGGCCGTGAACTCGTTCAGGGCCGTTGCCGGGTCCACGTGCGGCTCCAGTCGGAGCCGCACCCTTGCCGTGGGTGCCGTACGGCGGCCCCGCAGGAGGATCTCCGCGTGCGCCACGCCCTCCTGCTGTACGACGTCCTGGGCCAGCGCCGATTCCAGGGCCTGGGCGCGCAGGAGGGCGGACTCGTCGTCGCCGGTGTCGATCAGGATCTCGGCCAGCCGGCGACGGCGCAGGACCGCCGTGAGCCACCACAGGGTGAGCAGGACGACCACGGCGAGGCCGGCGATGACCGCCGGCCACCACCAGCCGGCGGCCCGCCAGTGGGTGCGTTCGGCCTGCGTGAGCAGGACGTCGTGCGGGCCGGTGTGGATCCACCAGGAGGGCGGTGGCGCGCCCAGGCCGACGGCGAGCACCGCGCCGCCGAGCGCGAGGAGGAGCAGGCCGACGAGGGCCAGCAGGACGCGGTTGAGGCCGCCGGTGCGCATCGCCGTCACCCCTTCCGTCCGGGCCGGGTCACATGCAAGGACAGCGCGGGCGGCCGGGTCAGGCCGAGGCCCCGGATGGCGTCCGTGAGCACGGTGTCCAGGTCGGCGCGTACCTCGTCCAGGTCACGGAAGTGCGAGACGGCACGGACGTCGGCCTTCGTGCGGCGCATCCGCACCCGGACCGACCGGACTCCGGAGATGTCCATGGCCCGGTCGCGGAGCAGGAGCGCCGCCGCGTCGCGCCGGAGTGCGGCGCGGACATCCGGGTGCGGGCGCCGCATGGGCAGCAGCCCGCGCAGGCCGGGTGTGACGGCGAGGACGATCAGCCACAGGCCGAGTGCGACGGCGGCGGCCGCGCCGGTCAGCACCCAGATGTCGTCCAGGGGCCGTTCGGCCAGTTGCCGGGCGAGTGCGCGGCGCCAGTGCATCGCGGGGTGGTGGGCGCGTACGGCGGCGATGTCGTACAGCAGCAGGCCCGCGCCGGCCAGCAGCAGGAGCGCGACGACGGCGGCCGGGACGCGGCGCGGGGACCAGAAGCGGCCGCTGCCCTCCGCGGGGGCGGGCGGGGTGGTGCCGGGGTCCTTGTCGAGGGTCGGTGTGGTCGACCGGGGTTCGCTCATCACGCCCTCCCGTGCGGTGCCGGGTGCAGCCGTTCGACCTGGACGGCGACCTCGGGCACCGACATGTCCACCAACGCGCCTACCCGCTCGGCGACATGGCGACGCACGGCAGCGCAGTGGGCGCCGATGTCGCAGGGGTAGCCGAGTTCGAGATACAGGCTTACCCGGGCCGTCTCCTGGTGGACGACGACCGTGGCGTGCGGGGCCGCCGCGTCGGCGGGCAGCGGGGGCAGCGCCTCCCGGGCGGCCTGCGCGGCGATCTTCGCCACGACCCGGTCGGCGATCCGGGTGGCGCCGCGCTCGCCCGGCGGCACGAGGGCCGACGGCGGGCGCACCGCGCCGGTCTCGGCACTCACCGTCGGTCACCGCCGCCGGTCACGCCGGTCGCCTCGGGTGCGGAAGAAGTCACCCAGTTCCAGGTCGCCCTCCGCGAACCGGCCGACGACGAACCCGAGCGCACCCAGCGCCGCCACCAGCAGAAAGGCACCGAAGCCGCCGAAGTACCCGGCGAAGCCCAGCGCCATTCCGGCGATCATGCCGACCACGGCCATGTTCATGGAGCGCTCCTCAGCTCGTCAGGCGTGCGGGGTCCGGGACCGGGTCTCACTGGATCCGGGGCTCCGGTTCCTCTTCCTCTTCCTCGGGCAGCTTGACGTCGCTCACCGCGATGTTGACCTCGACCACCTCAAGTCCGGTCATGCGTTCCACGGCGGCGACCACATTCTCCCGCACGGCGCGGGCGACATCGCCGATCGAGACGCCGTAGTCCACGACGATCTCCAGGTCGAGTGCCGTCTGCACCTCGCCGACCTCGGCCTTCACGCCCCGGGTGACCGACTTGGAGCCGCCGGGCACCCGGTCGCGCACGGCGCCGAAGGTCCGGGCCAGGCCGCTGCCCAGGGCGTGGACGCCGACCACGTCCCGGACGGCCAGAGCGGCGATCTTCTCCACGACGCCGTCGGCGATGGTCGTCCGGCCACGGGCCGCGGGATCGCCGCCGCCGCGACGGGTCGTCTTGCGGGTCGAAACCTGCGGTTCCTGTTCACCCTCGGGAGTCGTCGTCATGTCGGTCATCGCCGTACGTCCCTTTCGGTCGGCCCCTTCGATCGTCCTTTGCCACCGTAAGCAAGGTTCCCCGGCAGCGCCCCGGTGATACGGCAGGCTGGAGGAATGACGGCGGACCGGTGGACACAGGTAGTTCGGCGCCAGGTCGGGCTGGGACGGCTGCTGCCGCTCGGCGGGCCGCGCGACGGCGTCTGGATCGCGGAGGGCGCGGCCGCGGCGGTGCTGGAGCGCGCGGCGGCCGAGGGGATGCCCGGGGTGCGGCTCGGCACCCTGCGGCTCGCGCTCGCCGATCCGGAGGAGGTCCACGAGCCCGTCGTACCGGCTCCGCCGAGTGCGCTGCCGCCGGGCCCGCTGCGGCTGACGGCGGACTTCGCCGCGACGGCCACCGAGCCGCTGCCGGCCGTCGCGTCCGGGCTACGGCTGACACTGGCGACGGCCGCGACGGAGCGGCTCGGGCTCGCGGTCACGGAGGTGGACCTGCGGGTCACCGACCTGCTGGACACGGCGGAGCCGGTCGCGGCGGTGCGTGCACCGCGGCCGGTGCCCGCGCGGGAGCCCACGGACCCGGACGAGGCCCGGGTGGCCGCGGCCGCGCTGTCCGTCGCCGGCGTGACCGGGCTGACGGGTTCCCTCGGCGGTGTGGGCCGGGCGGTGCACCTGGAGGAGCGCACGGCCGGTACGGCGCTACCGCACCGGCACGCGCGCGTGGAGCTGACGACGAGCACGGACCGCCGAGCCATTGACGTGGCTCGGCAGGTCCGCACGGCCGTAAGGGACGCGCTGGAGGACCGGCCGACGGTGGCCGTGCTGGTAACGGTGGTCGGCTGAGCGGCTGGCCGGCGCGGGGCGCCTTACCGGCGCGGGGCTCATTCGCCGAGGCCGGCCAGATCCCGAAGCCGCCGTGCCTGGGCGACACGCTCGGCCGCACGCTGCGCCTCGTAGTCACGGCCCAGCGCCCCGCGCAACAACGCCTTGGTCTCGACGACCGCGTCCCGCGGCGCAGCCAGCAGCGCAGCCGCCAAGTCCCGTACCGCCGCATCGAGTTCCGCCGCCGGCACGGCGACATTGGCCAGCCCGCAGGCGACGGACTCCGCCGCGCCGACGGACCGTCCGGTCGCGCAGATCTCGAGCGCGCGGGCGTACCCGACGAGACCGACCAGCGGGTGAGTCCCGGTCAGGTCGGGGACCAGGCCGAGGCTGGTCTCGCGCATGGCGAACTGCACGTCGTCCGCGACGACCCGCAGATCGCACGCGAGCGCGAGCTGGAAGCCGGCCCCGATGGCGTGCCCTTGGACAGCCGCGATCGACACGATGTCGTTCCGCCGCCACCAGGTGAACGCCTCCTGGAACTCGGCGATGCTCGCGTCGAGCCCGGCGTCGTCACGGCGCGCGAGTTCGATGAAGGTCGGCTCGCCCGGGATCCCCTCCGGGGTGAACATCTGCCGGTCCAGCCCGGCGGAGAAGGACCTGCCCTCGCCGCGCAGCACGACGACACGGACGGAGCCCGGCAGCAGCCGGCCGGCCTCGGTGAGCGCGCGCCACAGAGCAGGGCTCTGCGCGTTGCGCTTGGCCGGGTTGGTCAGCGTCACCGTGGCGAGCGCGTCGTCGACGGTGAGCCGTACGCCGTCCTTGTCGAGTACAGGAGCGAGGTCCTGGTCGGGCGAAGCCATGGGGCGCCTCCGATGGGTGCGGTCATCCGGGCATGCCTACGCATGCCTAAGTGACTGCACAGTAACCACCCGGCTGATCTGGCGTCCCCCCAGGCCCCTCAAGACCCAGGGGGAGGCCGACCGGGTGGCCCCACCATCGAAGCCGATGGGCCGCCCGGCGTCAGGACGATGCGGCCTTCTTGCCCCGGGTCGCTCCGCCACGCCCACGAAGCGTGACGCCCGACTCACTGAGCATCCGGTGTACGAAGCCATACGAGCGGCCGGTCTCCTCGGCCAGCGCCCGGATGCTCGCACCGGAGTCGTACTTCTTCTTCAGGTCTGCCGCGAGCTTGTCGCGCGCGGCGCCGGTCACCCGGCTGCCCTTCTTCAGAGTCTCGGCCACCCGTGCCTCCTCATGGGAAGTGCGCTCTGGTCTCCTCATGATCACCCCTCTTGGGTCTGATGGCCACCCATTCGGCAAGGTCCGTGGGACATCGTTGTGACGACGGGAGTCGATCCCCACAAGCGGAATCAAGGATTCCATGGGGTGGTGTCGAGGGGGCCGAACGGGTGGATTCGCGAAGTGCCAGGTCAGGGATGCGCGGCGGCCGATCCCTTGGTACGCAAGGGATCGGCCGGGAAATCCGTGTACGACACACCTCGATACGAGGAGATCTCACACAGATGATGGATCACGGATGAGCCGAATGATCCATACGCAGTGGATCACGCCAGGGCGACGAGATCCGCGTAGTCGGAGCCCCACAGGTCCTCGACGCCGTCGGGCAGCAGGATGATCCGCTCCGGCTGGAGCGCCTCGACGGCGCCCTCGTCGTGGGTGACGAGGACGACCGCGCCCTTGTAGGTGCGCAGGGCGCCGAGGATCTCCTCGCGGCTGGCGGGGTCGAGGTTGTTGGTCGGCTCGTCGAGGAGCAGCACGTTCGCCGAGGAGACGACCAGGGTCGCCAGGGCGAGACGGGTCTTCTCGCCGCCCGAGAGGACGCCGGCCGGCTTGTCGACGTCGTCGCCGGAGAAGAGGAACGAGCCCAGCACCTTGCGGACCTCGACCAGGTCCATGTCGGGGGCGGCCGAGCGCATGTTCTCCAGGACCGTGCGGTCCGGGTCGAGGGTCTCGTGCTCCTGGGCGTAGTAGCCGAGCTTGAGGCCGTGGCCGGGGACGACCTCACCGGTGTCCGGCTTCTCGACGCCGGCGAGCAGGCGCAGCAGCGTGGTCTTGCCCGCGCCGTTGAGGCCGAGGATGACGACCCGCGAGCCCTTGTCGATGGCGAGGTCGACGTCGGTGAAGATCTCCAGCGAGCCGTACGACTTCGACAGGCCCTCCGCCGTCAGCGGGGTCTTGCCGCAGGGCGCGGGCTCCGGGAAGCGGAGCTTGGCGACCTTGTCGGACATCCGGACCTCTTCGAGGCCGGAGAGCAGCTTCTCGGCCCGCCGGGCCATGTTCTGCGCGGCGACCGTCTTGGTGGCCTTGGCGCGCATCTTGTCGGCCTGGGCGTTGAGGGCGGCGGCCTTCTTCTCGGCGTTGGCCCGCTCCCGCTTGCGGCGCTTCTCGTCGGCCTCGCGCTGCTGCTGGTAGAGCTTCCAGCCCATGTTGTAGATGTCGATCGTGGACCGGTTGGCGTCCAGGTAGAACACCTTGTTGACCACGGTGTCGACGAGATCGACGTCGTGGGAGATCACGATGAAGCCGCCGCGGTAGGTCTTCAGGTAGTCCCGCAGCCAGATGATCGAGTCCGCGTCGAGGTGGTTGGTCGGCTCGTCGAGCAGCAGGGTGTCCGCGTCCGAGAACAGGATGCGGGCCAGCTCGATACGTCGGCGCTGACCGCCGGAGAGGGTGTGCAGCGGCTGGCCGAGGACGCGGTCGGGCAGGTTCAGCGCGGCGGCGATGGTGGCGGCCTCGGCCTCGGCGGCGTACCCGCCCTTGGTGAGGAACTCGGTCTCCTGGCGCTCGTACTGCTTGAGGGCCTTCTCCCGGGTGGCGCCCTTGCCGGTGGCGATGCGCTCCTCGTTCTCGCGCATCTTGCGGATCAGCACGTCGAGGCCACGGGCGGAGAGGACGCGGTCGCGGGCGAGGACGTCCAGGTCGCCGGTGCGGGGGTCCTGGGGAAGGTAGCCGACCTCGCCGGAGCGGGTGATCTGGCCGGCGGCCGGGATGCCCTCGCCGGCCAGGCACTTGGTGAGGGTGGTCTTGCCGGCGCCGTTGCGGCCGACGAGGCCGATGCGGTCGCCCTTGGCGACACGGAAGGTGGCGTTCTCGATGAGGACGCGCGCACCGGCGCGCAGCTCGATACCGGAGGCGGAGATCAAGGACAGACTCCAGGGCGTACAGGGGTTGGCGGGTGGGCGGCTGAGGACGTTCCCGCCGTCTAATGCGCGAGGAGAATGGCCATGGGAGAAGTCTAACGGGGCCATGCAAGCGGTTTTTCTACGTCCGCGCGTTCGGTCCGTGCCGGCTGCAAGACTGAACGGGACGCCACGGAACCGACGCACGAAGGAGTGATCGGCATGGCAGGCACGGGCGGCGGACGGCCGAGCCTCTACCCCACGCTGCTGTACGGGGACGCGAAGGCGGCGATGAAACAGCTCACGGAGGGCCTCGGCTTCACCGAGCTGTCGGTGTACGAGACGGAGGGCGGCAAGGTGATGCACGCCGAGCTGGTCCAGGGCAACGGCGCGGTGATGATCGGCTCCAAGGGCCGGGGCGGCCTCTTCGACGCGGCGATGAAGGACGCCGGGCCCGCGGGGGTGTACGTCGTCGTGGACGACGTGGACGCCCACCACCAGCGGGCCCTGGAGCACGGCGTGGAGATCCTGATGCCCCCGACGGACCAGGACTACGGCTCGCGGGACTACATGGCCCGGGACCTCGAGGGCAACATCTGGAGCTTCGGGACGTACGCCCCGGAGATCGGCGCCTGAGCGACCCCCGCGCCGCTCATCCTCCGGTGTGCACCTGGAAGGCGGCCCGGCGCACGGCCTTGGCCAGGGCCGGGTCGGGATGCGCGGCGGCGAGCGCGACCAGGACCTGCACGGTGCGCGGGTGCCCGACGGCGCGGACCTCGTCGAGCAGCTGGGGGACGGTGGGCTGCACCGCGGACTCCAGGTGCCGGACCAGCATCGGCGACTCGCCGTGGTCGGCGACGGCGGCGGCCGTGTCCACCCACAGCCAGGTCGCCTCCTCCCGGGTGAGGACCTCGTGGGCGTCCTCCGGGTCGATCCCGTCGTGCTCGGCCAGCCACAGCAGGGCGTAGGGCCGCAGGGCCGGCTCGTCCACGACGGCGCGTACGTCGGGCTCGGCGGGGGCACCGACGACGCGCAGCGCCTCGAAGGCCAGGCCGCGCAGCAGCGCGTCATCGCCGCGCGCGGCGTGGATCAGCTCGGTGATGGCATCGCCGACGGTGCGGGCGGCGAGCCAGGCGCGGTATTCGGCGCGGGCGGCGTTGGGGCGGAGCTGGGCGCAGCCGCGGAGCATGTCCTCGGCGGACTGCTCGATGTTGCCGGCCGGGCTCTGCGCGGCCACACAGATCTGCTCCAGCTTGACCCACACCGCCCAGCTGCCCAGCGGGGTGAGGGTGGCCTGGCCGTCGCCGTAGGTCAGCGCGCCGACCGAGGCGAGGGCCCGCAGCGCCCAGTCGAGGAGGGGTTCGAGCGGAGTGTCGCCGGTGGGCGCGGCATCTTCCGGGACGGCGGCCGCGAGTTCCGCCGGGCTCGGGGAGTCGGCAGCCGGGCTCACGTGTCCCGGCTCGGACGGCCGCCGCGCCACCGGCACGGCGGGCTGTGCCGACCGGGGCTCGGACGGCTGCCGGGCAGCCGGCACGGTCGGCCGCGCGGGCCCGGACTCGGCCGGCTGCTCGGTGCCGGGCCCGTAGGGCACCTCGCAGCGCTGGGTGCGCAGTTCGGTCACCCGCTGCTGGAGCAGGTCGAGGAGCTGCTCGACCGGGACGGGCCCGGCGGACAGCTGAAGGAAGGAGAGCACCTGGGGCATGGCCGAGACGACCTCGGCGACGGCGGCCGGCTCGTGCTCCTCGGGTTCCGGGGAGGCGAGCGACCAGGCGTCGAAGAGGGCGACCCAGCCGCGCAGTACGGCGCTGTCGTCGCGGTCCCAGGCGCGCAGCCGCCAGCCGGGGCGCGCGCTGTCGCCGTGCACCTCGACGAGTCCGGCGAGGCGTGCCGTGTCCCAGTCGGTGCGGATCTGCGCGACGCTCAGGCCCAGGTCGGCGGCGGCGCGTCGGGCGGTGGCGTCGGAGAGGGTGGCCTTGCCGTCGGCGGTGGCGCCGTCGCTGCCGGGGCCGAGTGCGGCGTCGGCCCAGCGGGCGACCCGGACCGGGCCGGCCAGCCCGGTGCGGGCCATTCCGGCCAGTTCCGCGGGGGCGGGGGTGCCCTCCGGCGGCCGGGGTACGGGGCGGCGCGGGCGCCGCTGGTTCACAGCTCTGGGGGCGGCGGCCAGGGGTCGCGGTCGGACGAGTCGGAGCCTGGAGTCGCGCGGGATACGGGACGTCACGGGTGCAGTCTTCCGGTTGACGGTCCGAAAACCCAAACGGAATGTCACGGGGGGCGACGGGGCTGGCCAAGGCACGGGGTTCGGGGCGGCGCGAGGAGGGGTGATCAGGCCAGTCGTACGGCCTCGGTGCGGCCTTGGTACGGCATTAAACGGAATGCCCGGCACCGGTACTTCCGGCAGCTGCGGGAGGGTCGGGAGCGCCCTCATACCAGCGGGGTCAGGAAGCGGCGCAGCCGCTCCTCGTACTCCTTCGGGTCGGCGTTCCACATCGCCGCGTGCGGGGCCTGCGCGACGGTGTGCAGGGCGACCAGATCCGGGCGGCGGCGGGCGAGCCGGCGGGAGAACTCCCAGGGGGCCACCTGGTCGTCGGGCCCGTGGAAGATCAGGGTCGGTACGGTGAGCACGTCGGGGTCGGTGATCTCGGGGACCCGGTCGGCGTACAGGCCGGTCCGGCCCTGGGCGGCGCGCACCGCGAGCGGCAGCAGCGGCTGCGGGGTGCGGCGGGCCCGGGCGAGGGCGCGCAGCGTGGCCTCCCAGCTGAGCACCGGCGAGTCGAGGACCAGTCCGGCGATGCGCTCGCGCACCGCGGAGTGCTCGGCGGCGCGCAGGGCCATGGTGGCGCCGGTGGACCAGCCGAGCAGGACGACCCGGCGGGCGCCGTGGCGGACGGCGTGGCGGATCGCCGCGTCCAGGTCGCGCCACTCGGTCTCGCCGAGGTGGCTCAGGCCGTCCGGCGGGCGGGGCGCGCCGAGGTCGCCCCGGTAGGCGAGCGCGAGGACCGGCACCCGGCGGGCGTGCAGGGCGGCCATGAGGTTCATGGCCTGTTCCCGGGTGGCGCCGAGGCCGTGCACGGCGATCACCCAGGTGTCCCGGGCCCCGGGCACGAACCAGGCGGGCAGCGCACCGAGTTCACCGGGCACGTCGAGGTCGGTGTGGTCGAGGCCGAGGGCGGTGCCGGGGTCGCCGACGTACAGGTTCGGGGTGAGCCACACCGGGTCGCCGGGGGCGAGGGTGCCGTGGGTGACGCGTTCCAGGCGGCGTACGACGGTGTCGGCCGCGTGCGGGGCCGCCTCCAGGACGGGGCCGACGACCGCGTGGGAGCCGTCGCCGGCGAGGCCGTAGGTGCCGGGGCGCAGCGAGGCCAGGTCGCGGGTGAGGGTGATCTGGCCGGCGGCGGTGCCGTGCACGGTGAGGCGGGGTTCGGTGGGCAGGGGGCGGCCCGCGGGCGCCTTCAGGGCGGCGTCGCTGGCGATCCGGCCGGCGGCGACGGACACCGCGCCGACGGCGAGGACCGCGGTCAGTGCGGTGGCGGTCGCTTTGACTGGGCGCACGGGTCCAGTGTCGTGGGGGTTGGGCCTACCGGCCAGTGGAAAGGCGGGGCGGCGAGGAGCGTCGGGGTGAACGCCGCTGCGGCGGGCACCAGGGACGAGGAAGCGCCGGAGCGAAGGGCTGGGCGGCACGGTGTCACCTCCGTTGGCCGTACCCCCTCAAGCGTTCCCCGACCTCCGCCAGTTGTGCCTCCGTCAGCAGGGACGGCGTCAGGCCCGGTACCGAGGACGCCGTCAGCCACAGGCGGCACATCCACTCCAGTTGGGCGGTGCGGTCGTAGGCCTGGTCGAGGGTGGTGCCGTAGGTGATCGTGCCGTGGTTCTGCAGGAGGCAGCCGGAGCGGTCGGTCAGGGCGCGGAGCATGTTCTCGGCGAGTTCGTCGGTGCCGTAGGTGGCGTAGGGGGCGACCCGGACGGGGCCGCCGAGGGCTGCCGCCATGTAGTGGACCAGCGGGAGCTCCGGCACGAGCGTGGAGACCGCCGTCGCGTGCACGGCGTGGGTGTGGACGATCGCGCGGGCGTCGGTGGTGCGGTAGACGGCGAGGTGCATGGGCAGCTCGCTGGTCGGCACCAGCGTGCCGAGCACCTGGCGTCCGGTGAGGTCGACGCCGGTGATGTCGTCCGGGGTGAGCCGGTCGTACGGCACGCCCGACGGGGTGACCAGGACGAGGTCGCCCACGCGCGCCGAGACGTTCCCGGAGGTGCCGACCACCAGCCCGTCGGCCACCGTCCGCCGTGCCGTCGCGACCAGTTCCGTCCAGATTCGTTCCTGTTCCGCGTCCCGCCGCTGTTCAGCCATGCCGCGATCCTGCCAGCCGGGCCCGCGGGAGGGGGACGGACGGACACTTCCGGCCGCGAGCGCATGCCCCCGAACGGGCGGAAGTCCTGGTGAATCGCCGCGAAGAGGCGCTGATTCGGCGATCAGCGGGCCTTCAATGGTCCCTCTTGCCCGCAGGACGATCTTTCGTCCGCCGACCCGGGGAGACACATGGCCAGCAAACGCACCCCTGTCCGCCACCGCGCCGGTGTCCTCGCGGCGGCCGTGGCGGCGCTCGCCCTCACGGGCACCGCGTCCGCGGCCGCCGGACATCCGGCGGCCTCGGGCCTGCCCCGGGGGCACGACGTCTCGTCGCACCAGAAGCCCGTCGACTGGGCAGTCGCCCGGTCGACGGGCGCGCGGTTCGTCTACGTCAAGGCGACCGAGTCCACGGACTACCGCAACCCCTACTTCGCCCAGCAGTACGACGGCGCGCACGAGGCGGGCCTGTACCGGGGCGCGTACCACTTCGCACGGCCGGACAGGTCCTCCGGCGCCCAGCAGGCCGCGTACTTCGTGCGGAACGGCGGGGACTGGGTGGCGGACGGCCGGACCCTGCCGCCCGCGCTGGACATCGAGGACAACCCGTACAGCAAGAAGCAGAAGTGCTACGGACTGGACAGGACGCGGATGGTCCGCTGGATCCGGTCCTTCAGCGACGAGATCAAGCAGGAGACCGGCCGCCGCCCGGTGATCTACACGACGACCGAGTGGTGGCGGCTCTGCACCGGCAACAGCCACGCCTTCGCCACGAGCCACGCCCTGTGGATCGCCCGGCACGGCACCTCACGGCCGGGGCCGCTGCCGGGTGGTTGGCGGCACTGGATGTTCTGGCAGTTCGACGCCGACGGCCGGCTGCCGGGTGACCAGAATCTCTTCAACGGGTCCGCGGTCCGGCTGCGGACCTTCGCCCGGGGCTGGTAGCCAAGGGGCGCCTGGGCCGCCGGAGCCAAGCGGAACCTCAATCCCCCCCTTCGGACACCCTGGCGCCCGCCCCAGTTCATCTTCCGTTCACCCAGGTTGCCTACGGTCGTCCAGCCAATGACCTCGAACGATTGCCTGGGTAAATGGAAAGCTTCTCGCTGATCCTCGCGATAGTGGTAGTAACTGCTCTCGCGTTCGATTTCACGAACGGTTTCCACGACACCGCCAACGCGATGGCGACCACCATCTCGACAGGCGCCCTGAAGCCCAAGATCGCGGTGGCCATGTCCGCCGCCCTCAATCTGGTGGGCGCCTTCCTCTCCGTGGAGGTCGCCAACACGATCTCCAAAGGTCTCGTCGACGAGACCGGCATCCGTCCCGAGGTCATCTTCGCCGCCCTGGTCGGCGCGATCCTCTGGAACCTGCTGACCTGGCTGGTGGGCCTGCCCTCCAGCTCCTCGCACGCCCTGATGGGCGGTCTGATCGGCGCCACGATCGCCTCCGCCGGCCTCGGCGCGGTGCACGGTGACGTCCTGGTCACTAAGGTGCTGCTCCCGGCGGTCGCCGCGCCGCTCGTGGCGGGCGTCGCCTCGATGCTGGCCACCCGGTTCTCCTACGGAATCGGCGGCAAGGCCGAGGGCGAGGCCACCCGCAAGGGCTACCGCGCCGGCCAGATCGCCTCCGCCGGCCTGGTCTCCCTCGCCCACGGCACCAACGACGCCCAGAAGACGATGGGCATCATCACCCTCGCGCTGATCGCGGGCGGCGCCATCGCCCCGGGCTCGAACCCTCCCACCTGGGTCATCCTCTCCGCGGGCCTGGCCATCGCGCTCGGCACCTACATCGGCGGCTGGCGGATCATCCGCACCATGGGCAAGGGCCTGACCGACCTGGAGCCGCGCCAGGGCTTCGCCGCCCAGACCAGCGCCGCGACCGCCATCCTGGCCTCCTCGCACCTGGGCTTCTCCCTCTCCACCACGCACGTCGTCTCCGGCTCGGTGATGGGCGCGGGCCTCGGCCGCAAGGGCGGGGTGGTCCGCTGGTCCACCGCGACCCGCATGGCCGTCGCCTGGGTGCTCACGCTCCCGGCCGCCGCGCTGGTCGGCGCGGGCGCCGAGTCCGTCACGGACCTGGGTGACTGGGGCACCGCCGTCGTCGCCGTCTTCCTGGTCGCCTCGAGCGCCGCGATCTGGAAGTTCTCCCGCCGCGAGGTCGTCGACCACACCAACGTCGTCGACGTGTCCGAGGAGCCGGCCGGCGTGGTGACCGCCGCCATCGCCGCGGTGACCCCGCCCCCGGCGGGCACGATCACCGAGGACCTGACGGCCACGATCCCCTCCCCGGCCGCCGCTGAGCCCGCGACCGAGGCCGCCCCGCCGGCCGCCACCGTCTGACCCCGGCCACGCCGGTAACCAAGGAAGCAACCCCATGAAGATCGACTGGTCGGCCCTCGGCTCCGTCTTCGGCGTCAGCCTCGTGTTCACGGTGGGCCTGGTGGCCCTGTTCACCCTCGGCATCAACGGTCTGGCCCGGCGCGAGAAGGCCGCGGCCCAGGGCACCTCCGCCGCCCTCGCCGTCACCGGCGCCTACCTCTGCTTCGCCGCCTGCGCGGCGGCGGTGTCGTACGGCATCTTCCTCATCGTCTCCAAGTCCTGACCGGGCAGCACGAATCGGGCAATCCGAAGGCTCCCCTCCGTCCCTGACGGAGGGGAGCCTTCGCCATGCGCACAGCCCACGGGCGCCCCACGATGTGGGGATCGGCACACTCTCCCCGCGCAGGTCAACGGCAAGTTGACGGCCGTTCCGGGCGCGTGGTGGACTGCCCAGGCCATGTACGGCGGCAGGAGAGGAAGCCGGTGCGAATCCGGCGCGGTCCCGCCACTGTCACCGGGGAAGAACCCCCGGGAGCCAGGAACTCTCACCGCCGAATCTCGTCGATCCAGGGCGCGGACACCCTGAGTGAGGACACAGATCGCCATGCCCGGCTGCCGAAGGACCAGTACCAGGCCCACTCCTGTACCCACGGCCGGCTGAGCCGATGGGTGCCGATCGCACTTACGCGTACGGCGCCGCCGCCGGCCTTCTCGGTGACCTGCTCCTCGGCGATCCGCGCCGCGGGCATCCGGTCGCCGCGTTCGGGCGTGCGGCCGCTGCCGTGGACCGCTCGTTGTGGCACGACCACCGCGGCTGGGGCGCCGTGCACACCGTCGTGTGCGCCGGTGGCGCCGTCGCACTCGGCACGCTGGCCGCACGCGCCGTACGCCCCTCCCCCGCCGCCTCCGTCGCGCTGACCGCCGCCGCCACCTGGGCGGTCGTAGGCGGTACTTCGCTCGCCCGGGAGGCCCGTACGATCGGGCGCGCCCTGGAGTCCGGGGACGTCGAGGCGGCACGGGCGCGGCTGCCGCACCTGTGCGGCCGGGACCCACAGGCGCTGGACGCCGACGGGATCGCCCGGGCCGTGGTCGAGTCGGTCGCCGAGAACACCTCCGACGCCGTCGTGGGCGCCCTGGTGTGGGGGGCCGTGGCCGGGGTGCCCGGGCTGCTGGGCTTCCGGGCCGTCAACACCCTGGACGCGATGGTCGGTCACAGGTCCCCGCGCTACCGGCGCTACGGCTGGGCCTCCGCCCGGCTGGACGACCTGGCCGGCTGGCCGGGGGCCCGGCTGACCGCCGTACTCGCCGCCGCGGCCGGCCCCGACCCGCGCGGTGCCCTGCGCGCCTGGAAGGCCGACGCCCATCGGCACCCGAGCCCCAACGCCGGGCCCGTGGAGGCCTCCTTCGCGGGCGCCCTCGGCGTCCGCCTGGGCGGAACGCTCTCCTACGGCGGCCGCGTCGAGCACCGGCCCGTGCTCAACGGGGACACCGGCCGGGCCGTTCGGGTCACCGACATCGACCGGGCCGTACGGCTCTCCCGCCGCGTCGGCCTGCTCGCGCTCGGCAGCACGGTCACCGCGCGCCTCCTCGTCAAGAGCGTCAAGGGTCTGAAGGGACGTGGGAAGTGAACGGGGGACTCCTCGTCGCCGGCACCACCTCCGACGCCGGAAAGAGCGTCGTGACGGCCGGGATCTGCCGATGGCTGGTGCGACAGGGCGTGAAGGTCGCGCCGTTCAAGGCGCAGAACATGTCGCTCAACTCCTTCGTCACCCGCGAGGGCGCGGAGATCGGGCGGGCACAGGCCATGCAGGCCCAGGCGTGCCGGATCGAGCCGACCGCGCTGATGAACCCGGTGCTGCTCAAGCCGGGCGGCGAGCAGAGCAGCCAGGTGGTGCTGCTGGGCAGGCCGGTGGGCGAGCTGAGCGCACGCGGGTACCACGGCGGGCGGCAGCAGCAGCTCCTCGGCACGGTGCTGGACTGCCTGGCCGAGTTGCGGGGCACGTATGACGCGGTGATCTGTGAGGGGGCGGGCTCGCCCGCGGAGATCAATCTGCGGCGGACGGACATCGTGAACATGGGGATCGCACGGCACGCGCGACTGCCCGTGCTCATCGTCGGCGACATCGACCGCGGGGGTGTCTTCGCCTCCTTCTTCGGGACCGTCGCCCTGCTCTCGCCGGAGGACCAGGAACTGGTCGCCGGGTTCCTGGTGAACAAGTTCCGTGGCGATGTCTCCCTGCTGGAGCCAGGTCTGGAGATGCTGCACGGCCTCACCGCCCGGCGTACGTACGGCGTGCTGCCGTTCCGGCACGGGCTCGGCATCGACGAGGAGGACGGGATGGCGGTCTCGCTGCGGGGCACGGTCCGCGAGTCCACCGTGACCCCGCCCGTCGGCGAGGACGTGCTGCGGGTCGCCGTGTGCGCGATCCCGCTGATGTCCAACTTCACCGACGTGGACGCGCTCGCCGCCGAACCGGGGGTCGTGGTGCGGTTCGTGGACCGTCCGGAGGAGCTGGCGGACGCGGACCTGGTCGTGGTTCCGGGGACCCGGGGCACGGTCCGGGCGCTGGAGTGGCTGCGGGAGCGGGGCCTCGCGGACGCCCTGGTGCGGCGGGCCGCCGAGCAGCGGCCCGTCCTCGGCATCTGCGGCGGCTTCCAGATCCTCGGCGAGCGCATCGAGGACGAGGTCGAGTCGCGGGCCGGCGAGGTCCCCGGGCTCGGTGTGCTGCCCGTACGGGTGCGGTTCGCCCGCGAGAAGACCCTGACCCGGCCGACCGGCGAGGCCCTCGGCGAGCGGGTCGAGGGGTACGAGATCCACCACGGGGTCGCCACGATCGACGGCGGCGATCCCTTCCTGGACGGCTGCCGGGCCGGCCAGACCTGGGGCACGCACTGGCACGGCTCGCTGGAGTCGGACGGCTTCCGCCGCGCCTTTCTGCGCGAGGTGGCCGCCGCCGCGGGCCGCCGCTTCGTGCCCGCGCCGGACACCTCCTTCGCCGCGCTGCGCGAGGAGCAGCTCGACCGGCTCGGCGACCTGATCGAACAGCACGCGGACACGGACGCGCTGTGGCGGCTCATCGAGTCGGGCGCGCCGCAAGGACTGCCTTTCATCCCACCGGGAGCGCCTGCATGAGCACAGTGTTGTTGTTGTCGACCGCCGACACGGATCTGCTGGCGGCCCGGGCCTCCGGCGCGGACTATCGCATCGGCAACCCGACGCGGGTGGACGTCGCCGGTGAACTCCCGGGCCTCGTCCAGGGCGCGGACCTCGCCGTCGTACGGCTGCTGGGTGGCAAGCGCGCCTGGGAGGAGGGGCTGGCCGTGCTGCGGGCGTCCGGCGTACCGACCGTGCTGCTGGGCGGCGAGGCCGTACCGGACGCCGAGTTGATGGCCGAGTCGTCGGTGCCGGCCGGTGTGGTGGCGGAGGCGCTGAAGTACCTGGTCGAGGGCGGGCCCGCGAACCTGCTGGAGCTGTCCCGGTTCCTCTCGGACACCGTGCTGCTGACCGGTGAGGGCTTCGAGGAGCCGCGCAGAATGCCGGAGTACGGCGTCCACGGCTCCTACGAGATCCACAGCGGCCGTCCGACCGTGGGTGTGCTCTTCTACCGGGCGCACGAGCTCAGCGGCAACACCGCCTTCGTGGACACCCTGTGCGAGGCGATCGAGGCGCAGGGCGCGAACGCCCTCCCCGTCTACTGTGGTTCGCTGCGCGGCGCGGACGCCGGGCTGTACGAGCTGCTGGGGCGGGCCGACGCGCTGATCGCGACCGTGCTCGCGGCCGGCGGCACCCACGCCTCGCAGGCCTCGGCGGGCGGCGACGAGGAGTCCTGGGACATCGGCGCGCTCGCGGACCTGGACATCCCGGTGCTCCAGGGCCTCTGCCTCACCTCGTCGCGCTCCGCATGGGAGGAGTCGGACGCCGCCCTCTCCCCCATGGACGCGGCGATGCAGGTCGCGATCCCGGAGTTCGACGGCCGGCTGATCACCGTGCCGTTCTCCTTCAAGGAGCAGGGTCCGGACGAGGTCCCGGTGTACGTGGCCGACCCGGAGCGGTCCGCGCGGGTGGCCGGGATCGCCCTGCGGCACGCGCGGTTGAAGCACAAGCCGAACGCGGAGAAGAAGATCGCGCTGGTCTTCACCGCGTACCCGACCAAGCACTCCCGGGTCGGCAACGCGGTCGGTCTGGACACGCCCGCGTCGGCGGTGCGGGTGCTGGACGCGCTCCGGGACGCCGGATACGGGCTCACCGCATACCCCTCCGGCGGCGACGAGTTGATCCACCGGTTGATCGAGGCCGGCGGCCACGACGTCGAATGGCTCACCGAGGAGCAGCTGGCGGCGGCGCCCGCGCGGGTCCCGCTGGCCGACTACCGGGCGTGGTTCGAGAAGCTGGACCCGCAGCTCAGGGAAGCCATGGTGGAGGCGTGGGGCGAGCCGCCGGGCAGCCTGTACGTCGACGGCGACGACATCGTGCTGGCCTCCCTGCAGTTCGGGAACGTCGTGGTCATGATCCAGCCGCCGCGCGGATTCGGCGAGAACCCGATCGCGATCTACCACGACCCCGACATGCCGCCCTCGCACCACTACATGGCGGCCTACCGCTGGCTGGAGAACAGCTTCGGCGCCGACGCGATCGTGCACATGGGCAAGCACGGCACGATGGAGTGGCTGCCGGGCAAGGGGCTGGGGCTGTCGCGCGGTTGCGCGCCGGACGCCGTCCTCGGCGATCTGCCTCTGATCTACCCGTTCATCGTCAACGACCCCGGTGAGGGCACCCAGGCCAAGCGGCGCGGGCACGCCACGGTGGTCGACCACCTGGTGCCGCCGATGGCGCGCGCCGACACCTACGGCGACCTGGCCAAGCTGGAGCAGCTGCTGGACGAGTACGCGCTGGTCTCCGACCTGGACCCGACGAAGGCCCCGGCGGTCCGCGCGCAGATCTGGACGCTGGTCAAGGCGGCCGAGCTGCACCACGACCTGCACGTGGACGAACAGCCGGACGACGACGCGTTCGACGAGTTCGTCATGCACATCGACGGCTATCTGTGCGAGATCAAGGACGTGCAGATCCGCGACGGCCTGCACATCCTGGGCGGGGGCCCGGTCGGTGAGCCGCGGGTGAACCTGGTGCTGGCGGTGCTGCGGGCGTCCCAGGTGTGGGGCGGGCAGGCCAACGCCCTGCCGGGTCTGCGTGCGTGTCTGGCCACCCATTTCGGGCTCGTCGAGAAGGAGCTGCTGGCCGAACCCGGTGCTCCGGTGAAGGTGCCTGTAGAGCTGACCGACCTGGTGGACGGGCCGGCTCGTACCGCCTCCGACGCGATCGACCTGCTGGAGCAGCTGTGCCGGCGGATCGCGGAGGGCATGGAGGAGCGGGCCTGGGACCGCACGGCCGTGCCCGCCGTGCTCGGTGACGCGCTCGGCACCGAACTCCCGGATGCGGTCGCGGTGTTGGAGTTCGCCTGCGACGAGGTCGTACCGCGGCTCGCCCGCACCACCGACGAGATCGGGCACATCCTGCGGGCCCTGGACGGCGGTTACGTCCCGGCCGGCCCGTCCGGCTCCCCGACCCGCGGTCTGGTCAACGTGCTGCCGACCGGCCGGAACTTCTACTCGGTGGACCCCAAGGCCATTCCCTCCCGGCTGAGCTGGGAGGTCGGCCAGTCGCTCGCCGACTCCCTGGTGCAGAGGTATCTGCAGGACACGGGCGAGTACCCGAAGTCCGTCGGCCTCACGGTGTGGGGCACGTCGGCGATGCGCACCCAGGGCGACGACATCGCCGAGATCCTGGCGCTGCTGGGCTGCCGTCCGGTGTGGGACGACGCCTCGCGCCGGGTCACGGGCTTCGAGGTGGTCCCGCTGCAGGAGCTGGGCCGGCCGCGCATCGACGTCACGGTCCGTATTTCCGGGTTCTTCCGGGACGCGTTCCCGCATGTGGTCGGGCTGATCGACGACGCGGTGCGGGCGGTGGCGGAGCTGGACGAGCCGGCCGAGAGCAACTTCGTGAAGGCGCACGCCGACGAGGACACCGCCGTGCACGGTGACCGGCGGCGCGCGACGGCCCGTGTCTTCGGCTCCAAGCCGGGGGCGTACGGCGCCGGGCTGCTGCCGTTGATCGACGCCCGGAACTGGCGCAGCGACGCGGATCTGGCCGAGGTGTACGCGGTCTGGGGCGGTTACGCGTACGGGCGCGGGCTGGACGGGCGGGCGGCGCGCGGCGACATGGAGACGGCGTTCAAGCGCATCGCCGTTGCGGCGAAGAACGTCGACACCCGGGAGCACGACCTGGTCGACGCCGACGACTACTTCCAGTACCACGGCGGCATGGTCGCCATGGTGCGGCACCTGACCGGCGCCAACCCCGAGGCGTACGTGGGTGATTCGGCGGTGCCGGACCAGGTGAAGACCCGCACGCTGGGCGAGGAGACGCACCGTGTCTTCCGGGCGCGAGTGGTCAACCCGCGCTGGATGGCGGCCATGCGCCGGCACGGCTACAAGGGCGCCTTCGAGATGGCGGCGACCGTGGACTACCTGTTCGGGTACGACGCCACGGCGGGCGTGGTCGACGACTGGATGTACGAGAAGTTGAGCGCGGAGTACGTCTTCGACCCGGAGAACCGGGACTTCATGAAGGCGTCCAACCCGTGGGCGCTGCGCGGCATCACCGAGCGCCTGCTGGAGGCGGCGGACCGGGGCCTGTGGGCCGAGCCGGACGCGGACACGCTGGAGCGGCTGCGCGCCACCTACCTGGAGCTGGAAGGCGACTTGGAGGGCGACGACCAGTGACAACCCCCTTCCCTTTTACGGCCGTGGTCGGCCAGGACGATCTGCGGCTCGCGCTGCTGCTGAACGCCGTCTCACCGGCGGTCGGTGGCGTGCTGGTGCGCGGCGAGAAGGGCACCGCCAAGTCGACGGCCGTACGTGCCCTTTCGGCGCTGCTGCCGGAGGTGGCCGTGGTCCCGGGCTGCCGCTTCTCCTGTGACCCGGCGGCACCGGACCCGTCGTGCCCGGACGGCCCGCACGAGCAGGGGCCGGGTGCGCACAGGGCCGCGCGGATGGTCGAGCTGCCCGTCGGCGCCTCCGAGGACCGGCTGGTCGGTGCCCTGGACATCGAGCGGGCCCTCGCCGAGGGCGTGAAGGCCTTCGAGCCGGGTCTGCTGGCCGACGCGCACCGCGGGATCCTGTACGTCGACGAGGTCAACCTGCTCCACGACCACCTGGTCGACCTGCTGCTGGACGCGGCGGCCATGGGTGCCTCGTACGTCGAGCGCGAGGGTGTCTCCGTGCGGCACGCGGCGCGCTTCCTGCTCGTCGGCACGATGAACCCCGAAGAAGGCGAGCTGCGGCCGCAGTTGCTGGACCGCTTCGGGCTGACCGTGGAGGTCGCGGCCTCGCGGGAGCCGGACCAGCGGGTCGAGGTGGTGCGGCGCCGGCTGGCGTACGACGACGATCCGGCCGCCTTCGCCGTGCGGTGGGCCGAGGAGGAGGCCGCCGTACGGCAACGGATCGTGGCCGCACGGGAGTTGCTGCCGCAGGTGCGGCTGGGCGACGGTGCGCTGCGGCAGATCGCGGCGACCTGTGCGGCCTTCGAGGTGGACGGCATGCGCGCCGACATCGTGATGGCGCGCACGGCGACCGCCCTGGCCGCATGGGCGGGGCGGACGGACGTGCTCGCCGAGGACGTACGGCAGGCCGCGCTGCTGGCGCTGCCGCACCGGCGCAGGCGGAATCCGTTCGACGCTCCCGGTCTGGACGAGGACAAGCTGGACGAGACGCTGGAGCAGTTCTCCGGCGAGAGCGAGAGCGACGACGATCCCGATCCCGACGGGCCCGGAGGCGGCGGTGGGCAGCCGGCGCCCGACAGCGGCCCCCAGGGCGGCGGGGACACCGCCGCGCGGCCCGAGGCCGGTGAGGGCGGGGAACCGCAGGCGTCCGGCGCTCAGGAACAGTCGGCCGTACGGGCCGCCGAACCGTTCCGGACCAAGGTGCTGAGCGTGCCCGGGCTCGGCGAGGGTGCGGCCGGGCGGCGGTCTCGGGCGCGCACCGAGCACGGGCGGACGACCGGGGCCCGGCGGCCCCAGGGTGCGCTGACCAGGCTGCATCTGGCCGCCACCGTGCAGGCCGCTGCCCCGCACCAGCGGGCGCGCGGCCGGTCGGGGCCGGGGCTGGTGATCCGCCGGGACGATCTGCGGCAGGCGACCCGGGAGGGACGCGAGGGGAACCTCGTGCTGTTCGTCGTGGACGCCTCCGGGTCCATGGCGGCGCGGCAACGGATGAGCGCCGTGAAGGGTGCCGTGCTGTCGCTGCTGCTGGACGCCTATCAGCGGCGGGACAAGGTGGGGCTGGTGACCTTCCGGGGGTCGGCCGCGGAGGTCGCGCTGCCGCCGACCTCGTCCGTGGACGCGGCGGCGGCCCGGCTGGAGTCGCTGCCGACCGGTGGCCGTACGCCGCTCGCGGCCGGGCTGCTCAAGGCGCACGAGGTGCTGCGCGTGGAGCGGCTGCGGGATCCGGCGCGGCGGGCGCTGATGGTGGTCGTGACGGACGGGCGTGCCACGGGTGGCCCCGAGCCGGTCGCGCTGGCCGGGCGTGCGGCTCGGTTGTTCGCGGCCGAGGGGGTCGCGTCGGTGGTCGTGGACTGCGAGTCGGGGCCGGTGCGGCTCGGGCTCGCCGGGCAGCTCGCCGGTGAGCTGGGCGGTACGGCCGTCACGCTGGACGAGCTGCGGGCCGACTCGATCGCCGGGCTGGTCAGGGATGTGCAGGGGATGTCGAGGAGGGCCGCGTAATGCCGCAGGGACAGCCGAGTGTCGTACCCGATGACGGTCTGACGACCCGCCAGCGACGCAACCGTCCGCTGGTCGTCGTGCACACCGGTGTCGGCAAGGGCAAGTCCACCGCCGCGTTCGGGCTCGCGCTGCGCGCCTGGAACCAGGGGTGGCCGATCGGGGTGTTCCAGTTCGTCAAGTCGGCGAAGTGGAAGGTCGGCGAGGAGAACGCGCTCCGGGTACTCGGCGCCTCCGGCGAGGGCGGCACCGTCGACTGGCACAAGATGGGCGAGGGCTGGTCCTGGGTGCAGCGCGACGCCCAGATGGACAACGAGGAGAAGGCCCGGGAGGGCTGGGAGCAGGTCAAGCGGGACCTGGCCGCCGAGACGTACCGGCTGTACGTGCTGGACGAGTTCGCCTACCCCATGCACTGGGGGTGGGTGGACACCGATGAGGTCGTGGACGTGCTGCGGAACCGGCCCGGTACGCAGCATGTGGTGATCACCGGGCGGAACGCGCCGGACAAGCTGGTGGACCTCGCCGACCTCGTCACCGACATGTCCAAGGTCAAGCACCCCATGGACGTGGGGCAGAAGGGCCAGAAGGGCATCGAGTGGTGACGTCGTCGGTGCCTCGGCTGGTCATCGCCGCGCCCTCCTCGGGCAGCGGCAAGACCACCGTCGCCACGGGGCTGATGGCCGCGTTCGCCGCGCGGGGGCTCGCCGTGTCCCCGCACAAGGTCGGGCCGGACTACATCGACCCCGGGTACCACGCGCTCGCGACCGGGCGGGTGGGGCGCAACCTGGACGCGTACCTGTGCGGGCCGGAGCTGGTCGCTCCGCTGTTCCTGCACGGGGCGCGGGGGTGTGACATCGCCGTCGTCGAAGGCGTGATGGGGCTGTACGACGGGGCGGCGGGCGAGGGTGAACTCGCGTCCACCGCGCACGTCGCCAAGCTGCTGGGCGCTCCGGTGGTGCTGGTGGTCGACGCGTCGTCGCAGTCCCGGTCCGTCGCCGCACTGGTGCACGGTTTCGCTTCCTGGGATCCCGAGGTGCGGGTCGGGGGCGTGATCTTGAACAAGGTGGGTTCCGACCGGCACGAGGAACTGCTGCGGGAGGCGCTGGATTCGGCGGGGATACCGGTTCTGGGAGTGCTGCGGCGGGTGGCCCGGGTGGACACACCCTCGCGGCATCTTGGACTGGTGCCGGTCGCCGAGCGGCGGGCTGCGGCGGTCGAGGCGGTGGCGGCCATGGCTGCGCAGGTGGCTCAGGGGTGTGACCTGGGCGCCCTGGAAGCACTTGCCCGCACTGCGGGTGCCGTACCAGGGGGCTCCGCCCCCTGGACCCCCGCCTCGCCCACCCACCACCCGAAACTGTCGGCTGAGAAGTCGACGCCGCGTGTCGCCGTAGCCGGTGGGTCCGCCTTCACCTTCTCCTACGCCGAGCACACCGAACTCCTCACCGCCGCCGGCGCCGAGGTGGTCACCTTCGATCCGCTCCACGACGAGCAACTGCCCGAAGGAACCTCCGGGTTGGTCATCGGCGGCGGCTTCCCCGAGGTGTACGCCGGTGAGCTGTCCGCCAACGAACCGCTCAGGAAAGCCGTGGCCGAACTCGCGGAGCGCGGTGCTCCCGTCGCCGCCGAGTGCGCAGGACTGCTCTATCTGTGCCGGGAGCTGGACGGACAGCCGATGTGCGGCGTGCTGGACGCCACCGCGCGGATGACGGAACGGCTGACGCTCGGCTACCGGGACGCCGTGGCCGTCGGGGACAGTGTGCTGGCCGCCGCGGGGACGCGGATGCGGGGGCATGAGTTCCATCGGACCGTCGTCGAGCCCGGCGCCGGGGCCGCTCCGGCGTGGGGTGTGCGGGCGCCCGTCCGGCGGGTCGAAGGTTTCGTACAGCAGGGCGTGCACGCGAGTTATCTGCACACGCACTGGGCGTCCGAGCCCGGTGTCGCCCGTCGGTTCGTGGAGAGGTGCCGGACGTCATGAGCAGCAGGCTGGTCGGAGTCGGGGTCGGTCCCGGTGATCCGGAGCTGGTGACCGTCAAGGGGGTCAACGCCCTGCGGGCCGCCGATGTGGTCGTCGTACCCGTCATGGACACCGGGGAGCGGGGCCGGGCCGAGGCGACCGTGTTGCACTACGTGCCCGAGGACAAGGTCGTCCGGGTGGTGTTCGCACTGAACGAGCGGACCGACCGGGCGCGGCGGGAGGCCGCCTGGGACGCGGCGGGTGCCGCGGTCGCCGGGCTGCTGGAGCGGCACGGGTCGGTCGCCTTCGCCACCATCGGCGATCCCAATGTGTACTCGACGTTCACGTATCTCGCGCAGACGATCGCCGGGCTGGTGCCCGGTGTCGTCGTGGAGACCGTGCCCGGGATCACCGCCATGCAGGATCTGGCGGCCCGGTCCGGTGCCGTGCTGACCGAGGGCACCGAGCCGCTGACGCTGGTGCCGGTGACCGCCGGGTCCGCCGTGCTCAAGGAGGCGCTGGCCGGGCCGGGGACCGTCGTCGCGTACAAGTTCGGGCGGCAGGCCGCCGAGGTCGCCGAGGCGCTCGCCAAGACCGGGCGGCTGGTCGATGCCGTATGGGGTTCGGCGCTGGGGCTGCCGGAGGAGTCGGTGCGGCCGGCCGCCGAGCTGGACGGGACGCCGCTGCCGTATCTGTCGACGCTGATCGCGCCCCCGCGGCGGGACGGCGGACGGGGCGGGAAGCTGTGAGGCGAACGAGCCGGCCGGCCCGCCTGGACGCGTGCCGCCGGCCGGACGGCTCAGCCGCCGGACAGACCCACCACCAGCCAGACGAAGGCCACGCCCGCCACCGTGCACAGCAGGGTGGAGCGCGCCGGGTGCTCGTGGTGGGCCTCGGGCAGGATCTCGGCGGCGGCGAGATAGAGCAGGACGCCGCCGAACAGGCCCAAGTAGCCGCCGAGGACCGATTCGGGGATGTGGAAGAAGACCGTCGACAGCGCGCCCAGCAGGGGTGCGCAGGCGTCGGCCACCAGCATCGCGATCGCCCGGCGGCGGGCGTTGCCGTACAGGCTCGTGATGGTGAAGGTGTTGAAGCCGTCGGCGAAGTCGTGCGCGATCACGGCGAGCGCCACGGCGGCACCCATGCCGCCGCCCACCTGGAAGGCCGCGCCGATCGCCACGCCGTCCATCGCGCTGTGGCCCACCATCGCGGCGGCCGCCACGAGGCCCACCTCGGGCGCCCGGTGGCCCGGGCCTTCGGCGCCGCCGTGCGCGGCCTGACGGGCGGCCAGGGTGCGTTCCACCAGGTGGGCCAGGAGAAAACCGGCCACGAACAGCAGCAGGGCGGCGGGTACGCCGAAGATCTCGCGGCCGGCGGCGCGCAGTGCCTCCGGCAGCAGGTCCAGGCCGACCACGCCCAGCATCAGGCCGCCGGCCAGTCCCAGGACGAGATGGCGACGGTCGGTCACGCGCTGTGCCGTCCAGCCGCCGGCCAGCGTCATCAGGAACGCGCCGAGCGCGACGAAGACCGCCATAGGCCCTTGCTATCCGATGGAGGCACCTTCGCGCACATCCGGGGCCGATCACACCCTGCCAGACCCTGACATTTCACCCGCTTTTGATGAGTGTTTCCGTACGAGAGGACCCTTCCCATGGCCGATGCCCCCACCGGCAAGGTGACGTTCGTCGGCGCCGGCCCCGGCGCCGCCGATCTGCTGACGTTCCGCGCCGCGCGCGCCATCGCGGAGGCGGACGTGGTGATCTGGGCGGCGAGCCTGGTCCAGGCGGAGGTGCTCGAACACGCGCGTGCGGACGCGGAGGTCCTGGACTCGGCGACCATGCCCCTGGAGGAGGTCGTCGCCGTCTACCGGCGCGCCCACGCCGAGGGTCTGAGGGTGGCACGGATCCACTCCGGCGACCCGGCGCTGTGGGGCGGCACGCAGGAGCAGCTGGACCGGTGCGCCGAGATCGGGATCGAGACCGAGGTCGTACCCGGGGTGTCCGCCTTCTCCGCCGTCGCCGCTCTCGCACGGCGCGAGCTGACCATCCCCGAGGTCGCGCAGTCCGTCGTCCTCACCCGGCTGGGCGGCGGCAAGACGCCGATGCCGCCCGGAGAAGAGGTGCGGGAGTTCGCCCGGCACGGTACGACGATGGCGATCTTCCTGTCCGCCGCCCGCAGCGGGCAGCTGGTGCGCGAGCTGCTGGAGGGCGGCTACCCCACGGACACCCCGGTGGTCGTCGCCTACCAGGCGACCTGGCCGGAGGAGCTGGTGGTGAAGTGCACGGTCGGCACGCTGGAGGAGACGGTCAAGGAGCACAGGCTCTGGAAGCACACGCTCTTCCTGGTCGGCCCGGCGCTGGACGCGCACGGCACCCGCTCGCACCTGTACCACCCCGGCCACTTCCACGGGTACCGCAAGGCCGACCCGGAGGCCCGGCGGGCCCTGCGCGAGCGGGGAGCGAGCAGTTGATCACGGTCGTCGGCACCGGGACGGGGGTGCCGGTTCCGGAGGATCTCCTCGCCCGGGCCGCCCTCGTCGTCGGCGGGCGCCGGCACCTGGACGCGGTAAGGCTGCCGGAGGGCGCCGAGCGGGTCGCGCTCGGGCCGCTGGCGCCCGCCCTGGACACGATCGCCGAGTATGTCGACAAAGAGCTTCCGGTGGTGGTGCTGGCGTCCGGTGACCCAGGGTTCTTCGGGATCGTGCGGGTGCTGGCCGAGCGGTTCGGGCCGCGGCGGCTGGAGGTGCGGCCCGGGGTCTCGTCCGTCGCCGCCGCGTTCGCGCGGGTGGGGCTGCCGTGGGACGACGCCGTGGTGGTCAGCGCGCATGGCCGGGAGCTTCGTACGGCGGTCAACGTGTGCCGGGCGCGGCCGAAGGTGGCCGTGCTGACGGGGCCGGGCGCGGGGCCGGCGGAACTGGGCGCGGCGCTGCTGCCCGACCCGGGTGTGCCGGGGCGTGTCCTCGTCGTCGCCTCCGCCCTCGGCTCCGCGCAGGAGCGCGTCGAACGGGTCACGCCCGCCGAGGCCGCCGCCCGTGACTGGGGAACCGCGGTGAGCGTGGTGCTGTGCCTGGACGAGACGCGGGCGCTCGGGCCGGTGCGTACGGTCGCCGGAGTTCCTGCGCGGCCTTCCCGGTGGGCCCTGGACGAGGGCGAGTTCGCGCACCGCGACTCGATGATCACCAAGTTCGAGGTACGGGCGCTCGCCCTGGCCCGGCTGGGGCCGGGCCTCGGCGACCTGGTGTGGGACGTGGGCGCGGGTTCCGGCTCCGTGGCCGTCGAGTGCGCGCGGCTCGGCGCGGCCGTCGTCGCGGTGGAGAAGGCGGCGGACGGGGTGGAGCGGATCCGCGCCAACGCGCATGCGCACGGTGTGGACGTGGACGTGGTGCACGGCTCGGCACCGGAGGTCCTGGCCGGGCTCGCCGGCGATCCCGACGCCGTGTTCGTCGGCGGCGCAGGGCGTGAACTGCCCGCCGTCGTGAGCGCGTGCGCGCGGCGGGCCCGGCGTACGGTCGTCGTCGCCATGGCCGCCCTCGACCGGGTGCCGGCGGCTCGCGAGGCGCTCACGGCCGCCGGGTTCACCTGCGACGGGGTGCTGCTGCAGTCCTCGCGCCTGGCGCCCCTCCCCGGGGACGTGACCCGGCTCGCGGCGACCAATCCTGTGTTTCTGCTGTGGGGTGTCAGAACCCCGGTGCCTAGTGAAGGAGTTCTCCAGTGATCGGCCTGATTTCCGCCACCGCGGCGGGAGCCGCGGCACGGGACCGGCTGGCCGCGGCCTGGCCGGACCGGACGCGGGTGTACGAGGGTCCCGTCAAAGAGGCGGTGCGGGCCGCGTTCGCCGAGTGCGAGCAGCTGGTGTGCTTCCTGGCGACGGGCGCGGTGGTACGGCTGCTCGCGCCACTGCTCGGCGACAAGGCGGCCGACCCGGGTGTGGTGTGCGTGGACGAGGGCGGCCGGTTCGCGGTGTCGCTGGTCGGCGGGCACGGCGGCGGCGCCAATGAACTCGCGTGCGAGGTGGGCGAGTTGCTCGGCGCCGAGCCGGTGGTGACGACCGCGACGGACTCGGTGGGGCTGGCGGGCCTGGACACGCTGGGGCTGCCGTACGAGGGCGCGGTCGCGGTCGTGTCCCGGGCCCTGCTGGACGGTGAACCGGTCGCGCTCGAGGCCGAGTTGGCGTGGCCGCTGCCGCCGCTGCCGACCTCGGCGCAGGGCGCGTACACGATCCGGCTCACCGATCGGGCCGTCGAGCCCGGCGAGCGCGAGGTGCTGCTCAGGCCGCCGTCGCTGGTGGTCGGGGTCGGCGCGTCCAAGGGGGCGCCGCTGGCGGAGGTGCTGGGGCTGGTCGAGGCGGCGCTGCGGGAGGCGGGGCTCTCGCCGAAGTCCGTGGCCGAACTCGCCACCGTGGACGCCAAGGCGGAGGAGCCGGGCATCGTGGCCGCCGCCGAGCGGCTGGGGGTGCCGCTGGTGACGTACTCCGCCGAGGAGCTGGCCGCCGTCGAGGTGCCCCATCCGTCGAACGCGCCGCTCGCGGCCGTCGGCACCCCGTCGGTCGCCGAGGCGGCGGCTCTGGTGCGCGGTGGTGAACTCCTCGTCCCCAAGCGGAAGTCCGTGCGGGAGGACGGGCAGCCCGCGATGGCGACCTGTGCCGTCGTACGGCGTCCGGGGCGCGGGCGGCTCGCGGTGGTCGGGCTCGGACCCGGCGCCCGGGACCTGCTGACCCCGCGCGCGGCGGCCGAGCTGCGCCGGGCCTCGGTGCTGGTCGGACTGGACCAGTACGTGGACCAGATCCGAGACCTGCTGCGGCCCGGCACCCGGGTGCTGGAGTCGGGGCTCGGCGCCGAGGAGGAGCGGGCGCGTACGGCGGTCGCTCAGGCCCGCGAGGGGCATGCGGTCGCGCTGATCGGCAGCGGGGACGCGGGCGTGTACGCCATGGCGTCGCCGGCGCTCGCCGAGGCCTCGGACGACATCGACGTGGTCGGGGTGCCCGGGGTGACGGCCGCACTGGCCGCCGGGGCGGTCCTGGGCGCGCCGCTGGGCCACGACCACGTGTCCATCAGCCTGTCCGACCTGCACACGCCGTGGGAGGTCATCGAGCGGCGGGTGCGGGCGGCAGCCGAGGCGGACATCGTCGTCACGTTCTACAACCCGCGCTCCCGGGGCCGCGACTGGCAGCTGCCGAAGGCGCTCGCGATCCTCGCCGAGCACCGGGCACCGACGACGCCGGTGGGTGTCGTGCGCAACGCGTCCCGGCCGGACGAGTCGAGCCGGGTCACGACCCTCGCCGAACTGGATCCGGCGTGGGTCGACATGATGACGGTCGTCACTGTGGGCAATACGGCCACCCGGATCATCGCGGGGCGCATGGTGACCCCGCGCGGCTACCGCTGGCAGGAACGCACCCAGGAGGGCGCCCAGTGAACCCTGTGGCCCGTGTGGTCCACCCCATCGAGCAGGAGTCCTTCCGGCGGCTGCGCGCCCGCCTGGACACCTCGCACTTCCCGCCGCTGACCCGGGCGGTGGTGGAGCGGGTCATCCACTCCGCCGCCGACCTGGAGTACGCGACCGATCTCGTCATGGACGAAGGCGACCTGGTCGAGGCGCACGTGGCGCTGCACGCCGGGGCGCCGGTCGTCGTGGACGTGGAGATGGTCGCGGCCGGCATCACCCGCCGGGAGACGGTCTGCCGGCTGAAGGAGGCCAGGTCCGACCTCGGGCTGACCCGTTCGGCCCATGCCGTCCGGCTCGCCTACGAGCAGGTCGGACCCGGCGCCCTGTGGGTGATCGGCTGTGCGCCGACCGCTCTGGAGGAGCTGCTCACCCTGGACGCCTCCCCCGCGCTCGTCATCGGCCTGCCCGTCGGTTTCGTCGGCGCCGCCGAGTCCAAGGCCGCGTTGCGCGACAGCGGGCTGCCCGCCGTGAGCAACGTGTCCGAGAAGGGCGGCTCGGCGGTTGCCGCCGCCGCGCTCAACGCCCTGCTGTACCACCCCGTTTCGCCTGAGGAGACCTCGTGACCACCCCGCCCGCCCTGCTCATCGCCGGCCACGGCACCCGTGACGACGCCGGAGCCGAGGCGTTCCGCGACTTCGTGCGGCAGTTGCAGCTCCGCTCCGACATGCCGGTCGCGGGCGGCTTCATCGAGCTGTCCGCGCCGCCGCTGGGCGAGGCCGTCGCCGGACTGGTGGCGCGGGGGGTACGGCGGTTCGCCACCGTGCCGCTGATGCTGGTCTCCGCCGGGCACGCCAAGGGCGACATCCCGGCCGCGCTGGCCCGCGAGAAGGAACGGCACCCGGGCATCTCGTACACCTACGGCCGTCCGCTGGGCCCGCACCCGGCGCTGCTGAGCGTGCTGGAGCGGCGGCTGGACGAGGCGCTGGGCTCCTCCGGGAGGAGCCCGGCGGACCGGGCCGATGTGACCGTGCTGCTGGTGGGGCGCGGGTCCACCGACCCCGACGCCAACGCCGAGGTGCACAAGGCGGCGCGGCTGCTGTGGGAGGGGCGCGGGTATGCCGGGGTGGAGACGGCGTTCGTGTCGCTGGCGGCGCCGGACGTGCCGAGCGGGCTCGACCGGTGCGCGGCGCTGGGGGCACGGCGGATCGTCGTACTCCCCTACTTCCTGTTCACCGGGATCCTGCCGGACCGGGTGCGGCAGCAGACCGAGGGGTGGGCGGCCGCGCACCCGGCGATCGAGGTGCGGTCGGCCGAGGTCATCGGGCCCGAGCCGGAGCTGCTGGACCTGGTGACGGAGCGGTACGAGGAGGCCGTCAAGGGCGATCTGCGCATGAACTGCGACTCGTGCGTGTACCGGATCGCGCTGCCGGGCTTCGAGGACAAGGTGGGGCTGCCGCAGCAGCCGCACTTCCACCCGGACGACGACGGCCACCACGGCCCCGGGCACGGTCACGGGCATCACCATCACGGGGGGCACTCGCACAGCCATGCGCACTGAGGGGACTGGGTCGGGGCACGATCTGCGGCATCACGGGGACGCCGAAGTGCGGGACGACGGGGCCGCGTTGGTCGATCTCGCCGTCAACGTCCGTGCGGACACGCCCCCGCCGTGGCTGCGGGAGGAGATCGCCGGCTCGCTGTCGTCCCTCGCGGCCTACCCGGACGGGCGGGCCGCGCGGGCGGCGGTGGCGGCGCGGCACGGGCTGCCGGTGGAGCGGGTGCTGCTGACGGCGGGCGCGGCGGAGGCGTTCGTGCTGCTCGCCCGCGCGCTGAAGGTACGGCGACCGGTCGTGGTGCATCCGCAGTTCACCGAGCCGGAGGCGGCGCTCCGGGACGCGGGGCACACCGTGGACCGGGTGCTGCTGCGGGCGGAGGACGGGTTCCGGCTGGATCCGGCGGCGGTGCCGGAGGAGGCGGACCTGGTGGTGATCGGGAATCCGACGAATCCGACCTCGGTGCTGCATCCGGCGGGGACGGTCGCCCGGCTCGCCCGGCCCGGGCGGGTGCTGGTGGTCGACGAGGCGTTCATGGACGCGGTGCCGGGTGAGCGGGAGGCGCTGGCCGGGCGGACCGATGTGCCGGGGCTGGTGGTGCTGCGCAGTCTGACCAAGACCTGGGGGCTGGCCGGGCTGCGCATCGGGTATGTGCTGGCTCCTGTGGAGATCATCGCCGAACTGGAGCGGGCTCAGCCGTTGTGGCCGGTGTCCACGCCCGCGCTGGCCGCCGCTCGGGCGTGTGTGACGCCGCGGGCGCTGGCGGAGGCGGGGCATGCGGCGCATCGCATCGCCGCGGACCGGGTCCATCTGGTGGCCGGGTTGTCGGAGTTCGCTGCCCTGGGAGTGCGGGTGATCGGGCCTGCGGAGGGGCCGTTCGTGCTGGTCCGTATGCCGGGGGCTGCCGTGGTACGGCACCGGTTGCGGGAACTCGGTTATGCGGTGCGGCGGGGGGACACGTTTCCGGGGCTCGGTGAGGAATGGGTGCGGGTGGCTGTGCGGGACCGGGCCACGGTGAGCGGGTTTCTGTCGGCGCTGTCCGTTGCGCTCCGGTAGCCGGGGCCCCGCCCCGGCCCCCGCCCGCAGTCGACTGTGCGCGGGCCGGGAGGCCGCTCCCTGCCCGGCATGACGGCCAAGCCCCCCGGTCCCGCACGGCCGGGTGGGGAGCGGCACAGGGAGGTGGCGTCAGCCCTTGCGGCGCCGGGCCACCGTCACCGCTCCCCCGCCGAGCAGCACCAGCGCCAGCGCGCCGCCCGCGATGTACGGGGTCGCTGAGCTGCCGCCGGTCTCCGCGAGGTCGGCCCGGTCTCCCTGCGTCTTCACGTCTGCAGCCGGGTCGTGGCTCGGCACCGGGTGCCCGCTCGGCGGGGCCGTCGGGGACTCGCAGGTGGCCTTCGCCAGGGTGACCGTGCCCTCGACGTCGGCCACGTTGAGCTTCAAGGGGTTGACGGAGACCTTGAGTTCGAGGGCGGTGGCGGCGGCCGTGCGGGTCGTGGTGCGCCGCTGGGCGAGGTCGAGGCGGACCTCGCCGACGCCGGGCACGTTCACCTCGCTCGGGCCGCCGGCGGTGAGGGTGATGCGCTTGCCGAGGACGGTGACGGCGCCGAGGACGTTCGCGTCGGCCACGGGCGCCCTGCCCGCCTCGCAGGTCGCCTTGGCGGTGACCGTGCCGACCTCGATCAGGGACAGCAGGGGCAGGCCGGGGACGTGCAGCTTGGCGTCGACGAGCCGGACCGAGCCCTCGGCGCGCTCGGCGGTCACGGTGGCCTTCGCCGAGGCGACGTCCGCGCCGAGGACCGTGAACGGCCTGCCGCCGGCCACGCCGTCGAGCCGGGCGGACAGTGCGGTGCGGTCGGCGCTCTGCGGTGCCTGGACCTCGTTGAGGGAGACCGCGAGCGGAAGGTCGACGGTCTTGTCGAGCAGGGACACGTCGAGCCCGGTACGCAGGACGACGGCGGAGGCGCGACCGTGGTCACCGGTCGCGTGCGCGGCGCCCGCGCCCAGGACCGCGGGCGCCGCGGCGAGGGCGGTGACCGTCGCCGCGGCGGCGAGACGGCGTGCGGGCATGCGGAAGTTGTTGCTGTTCAAGGCGGTGGGACCCCCAGTGGGAACATGCTTGGGACACGTCAACCTTGTACGCACTGTGGGTGAACGGTCAGCGATCCTGGGTTACTTCACTCAAACGTGGATTTGCCGCACGCCGATTCGAATCAGCGGGCACAGGTGTGTCCGCTGGGCTCTTACGCCCCTGCTTGCCTACTCGACCACGATGCCGTTCAGCACCACCCGGCGCGGCGCGGCCAGCACCCGTACGTCCGCGCGCGGGTCGGCCTCGTACACCACGAGGTCGGCCGGTGCGCCCTCCACAAGGTTGGGGGCGGCGAGAAAGGCGCGGGCGCTCCAGCACGCCGCCGAGACGGCGTCCACGGCGGGAATGCCGGCGGTGACCAGCTCCGCCACCTCCGCCGCGACCAGTCCGTGGGCCAGCGAGCCGCCGGCGTCCGTGCCGGCGTAGACCTGGATCCCGGCGTCGTAGGCGTTGCGCACGGTGTCGTAGCGGCGCTCGTGCAGCCGGCGCATGTGCGCCGACCAGCGCGGGAACTTCTGCTCGCCGCCGTCCGCGAGCCGCGGGAAGGTGGCGATGTTCACGAGGGTGGGGACGATCGCGACTTGCCGCTCGGCGAAGAGCGGGATCAGGTCGTCCGTGAGGCCGGTGGCGTGCTCGATGCAGTCGATGCCCGCCTCGACCAGGTCGCGCAGGGAGTTCTCCGCGAAGCAGTGCGCGGTGACGCGGGCGCCGAGCCGGTGTGCCTCGGCGATGGCCGCCTCGACCGCCTCGCGCGGCCAGCAGGGGGCGAGGTCGCCGAGGTCGCGGTCGAGCCAGTCGCCGACCAGCTTCACCCAGCCGTCGCCGCGTTCGGCCTCCTGGGCGACATAGGCGACCAGGTCGTCCGGCTCGATCTCCCACGCGTAGTTGCGGATGTAGCGACGGGTGCGGGCGATGTGCCGGCCGGCCCGTTTGATCTTCGGCAGGTCCTCGCGGTCGTCGATCCAGCGGGTGTCGGAGGGCGAGCCGGCGTCCCGGATCAGCAGGGTGCCGGCATCCCGGTCGGTGAGCGCCTGCTTCTCGGCGGTGCCCGCGTCGACCGGGCCGTCCGGGCCGAGGCCCACATGGCAGTGCGCGTCGGCCAGGCCGGGCAGCGCCCAGCCCTCGACGGTCCGGACGTCCCGGGCCCCGGCGGGGCGGTCGTAGGTCACCCGGCCGCCGACCACCCACAGCTCGTCGCGGACGTCCTCGGGTCCGACGAGGACCCGCCCCTTCACGTGCAGCACCGCGCCATCGCTCATGTACCGCACCCTAACGGCCTACGGCCGGTCCTTACCCACCTGGTCGGAGGTCTCCTCCTCGACCTCGGCCATCGCCGGGTCCAGCAGCCGGGACAGGAAGTGGCGGGTGCGTTCGTGCTGCGGGTTGCCGATGACCTGCTCGGGGCTGCCGTCCTCGACGATCACGCCGCCGTCCATGAAGACGACCCGGTCGGCGACCTCGCGGGCGAAGGTCATCTCGTGGGTGACGACCATCATGGTCATGCCCTCGCGGGCGAGCATGCGCATGACTGCGAGGACATCGCCGACCAGTTCCGGGTCGAGCGCCGAGGTCGGCTCGTCGAAGAGCATGACCTCCGGACCCATCGCCAGGGCCCGGGCGATCGCCACGCGCTGCTGCTGGCCGCCGGAGAGCGAGGACGGGTAGGCGTCCGCCTTCTCGGCCAGGCCGACTCGGGCGAGGTTCTCGGCGGCGATCCTCGCGGCGCTCGCCTTGTCCCGCCCGAGGACCCTGCGCTGCGGGAGCGTGAGGTTTTCCGTGACGCTCAGGTGCGGGAAGAGGTTGAACTGCTGGAAGACCATGCCGATCCGGCGGCGTACGGCGTCGATGTCGACGTCGGGGTCCGTCAGCTCGGTGCCGCCGACGAAGACCTGGCCCTTGGTGGGCTCCTCCAGCAGGTTCACACAGCGCAGCAGCGTGGACTTGCCGGAGCCGGAGGGGCCGATGACGCAGACGACCTCGCCCTGGTCGATCTCCAGGTCGATGCCGCGCAGGACGTGGTTGTCGCCGAAGGACTTGTGCAGGTCCTGGACGCGGATCTCGGGGCGGGTCACTTGATCTCCTTCTGGGCCTTGGCCTCCAGACGCCGGGCGACGAAGCCGAGCGGGATGGTGACCAGCAGGTAGCACAGGCCCGCGACCAGGATCGGCGTGGAGTTGGCGGTGGTGCTCGCCAGGTCCCGGCCGTACTTGGACAGCTCGCGCTCCTCCAGGGTCACGCCCAGCAGCAGCACCAGGGAGGAGTCCTTGAAGAGCATGATCAGCTCGTTGGTGAGCGGCGGGAGGATGATCCGGAAAGCCTGCGGGATGATGATGGAGATCATCGCGCGGGCGGGCGAGAAGCCCAGCGAACGCGCCGCCTCCATCTGCCCCTTGGGCACCGCCTGGATGCCGGCGCGGAACGTCTCCGCCATGTAGGCGGCACCGATGAGTCCGAGGCCGAGCGCGCCCTTGCCGTAGGTGCCGCCGGGGATCTCCGTGCCCGGGAAGGCCAGCGGGACGGCCACCGCGATGAAGACGAAGATCAGCAGCGCGGGCAGGCCGCGGAAGATCTCGACGTAGATGCCGGCCACCCAGCGATACGGCCCCACGGAGGACAGCCGCATCAGCGCGATGACCAGGCCGAGCACCAGTCCGAGGACGAAGCCGGACACCGTGTACAGGACGGTGTTCTTCAGCGCCAGCGTGATGACGTCCGGCCACATCTGCTTCGCGATGCTGCCCTGCGCGAACTGGTTCTGCAGCCGGCCCCAGTCCGCCGTGACCGCGATGGCGATCACGGCGGCGACGAAGACGGCGTACTGGATCCCGCGCGACAGCCGGCGCTTCTGGCGTCGCGTCAGCCCCTGCTTCTTCGGCTGGAGTTGTACGTCCGCGTCGGTCATGAGGCGGCGGGGGAGGCCACGGAGGCGTTGTACGGGCCGATCCACCGCTCGTAGAGCTTCTTGTAGGTGCCGTCGGCCTTGGCGTCCTTCAGGGCCTTGTTGATCGCCTCGCGCAGCGCCGTGTTGCCCTTCTTGACCGTGAAGCCGTACTGCTCGCCGGTCTTGAGGTTGTCGACGACCTTGAACTTGTCGGCGTTGGCCTTGTCCTTCAGCCAGCCCTGGACGACCGGATAGTCGATCACGACGGCCTGGACCTGGCCGGTGCGCAGGCCGTTGAGGACCGCGTCGGAGGACTCGAAGGAGGTCGGGTCGAAGCCCTTGCCCTTGACGTAGTCCTCGCCGGTGGTCTGCGCCTGGGCGCCGAGCTTCTTGCCCTTGGCCTTGACGTCGGCGAGCGAGTTGATGCCGCTGTTCTTGTCGACGAGGACCGCCTGGGTGGCCTCGAAGTACGGGTCGGAGAAGTCGACGTTCTTCTTGCGCTCGGGCGTGATCGTCATGCCGGCGGCGGCCAGGTCGCACTGGCCGGAGTTCAGGAAGGCGCCGGTCTTGAAGTTCTCGAACGGCGTGTCGACGATCTGCTGCTTGACACCGAGGTTCTTGGCGACGAGGTCGATGAGGGAGACGTCGAAGCCCTGCACCTTGCCGTTGATCTCCGACTGGAACGGCGGGTACGGCAGGTGGGTGCAGGTGGTCAGCTGACCGGCCTTGACGACGTGGACGCCCTTGACGGTGGCACCGCCGCTCCCCCCGCTCGAGGAGCAGCCGGCCACGACGAGGACCAGCCCGGCGGTCGCGGTGGTGGCAGCCAGGAGGCGGGTCCGGCGTCCGAGCAGCGTTTTCATGTGGGGCATCTTCTCTGTGGGGGAACTGTGGGTTCCGATTATAAGGAAGAGTTTGAGTCCCTCAAACCAAACCGATGGTTACGAGAGCCTTCCACCTAAGATCGGTGGAGTTGCCCCCGAACAACGATCCGCGCGGCGGCCGGTCCGGGCGCGGTGATGGGCGATCCGGCGGGCGTGTCGGCGATCTCGGCGAGCGAGCGGGCGGGCCCGGATGGCGGCGAACCCGAACGCGCCACGCCGCCCCCATTCTGACGCCAGGGCCGGAATTCAATTTAGTTTCACAATTCCCGCCACTTTTCCCAGTGGCAGCTTCCCGTCATCTTCTGCCCGCTTTTTGCAGGACTAAACAGGGAAGTTTCGTGGCGATTTTTTGACAGTTTCCATCGTGTGACGCACTCCACAATGCGGCAATTTTGTCCCGATTTGATGCGGGCCAATCCAGACATTTCACCGAGCCCTCTGTGCGGCACAGCGACCGCGGCCGTGCATTTCCTAATTCACCTCGCTAAATTCGTGCCGCATGACTGCCGCACCCGCAGACCTGCTCATCGACCAGCCGGCGGTGACTGACGGAGCCGCGCTCTGGCGTCTCGCCAAGGACTCGAAAACCCTCGACCTGAACTCCTCGTACAGCTATCTGCTGTGGTGCCGGGACTTCGCCGGCACCTCGGCGGTGGCGCGCGGTGCGGACGGGGAACCGGTCGGTTTCGTCACCGGCTACGTGCGGCCGGAGCGCCCCCGCACCCTGCTCGTCTGGCAGGTGGCCGTGGACACCGGCCACCGGGGCCTCGGCATCGCCGCCGCACTGCTGGACGGGCTGACCGGGCGCCTGGTGGCCGAGCGCGGCGTCACCGAGGTGGAGACCACCATCACCCCTGGCAACACCGCCTCCGAGCGGCTGTTCACCTCGTTCGCCGCCCGGCACGGCGCGCGCCTGGAGCGTGCGGTGCTGTTCCCCGCCGAGCTGTTCCCGGACGGCCCGCACGATCCCGAAGTCCTGTACCGCATCGGCCCGTTGACCGACATCACCGCCCACTGAGGAGCGATTCACCGTGACCATCACCCAGCCCGACCTCAGCGTCTTCGAGACACTCGAGTCCGAGGTGCGCAGCTACTGCCGCGGCTGGCCCACGGTCTTCGACCGCGCGCAGGGCAGCCGGATGTTCGACGAGGACGGTCATGCCTACCTCGACTTCTTCGCCGGTGCCGGCTCACTCAACTACGGCCACAACAACCCCGTACTCAAACGGGCGTTGATCGACTATCTGTCCCGGGACGGTGTGACCCACGGCCTGGACATGTCGACCACGGCCAAGCGGTCCTTCCTGCAGACCTTCCAGGATCTGGTGCTGCGCCCGCGCGATCTGCCGTACAAGGTCATGTTCCCGGGGCCGACCGGCACCAACGCCGTGGAGTCGGCGCTGAAGCTGGCCCGGAAGGTGAAGGGGCGGGAGGCGATCGTGTCGTTCACCAACGCCTTCCACGGGATGTCGCTGGGCTCGCTCGCGGTGACCGGCAACGCCTTCAAGCGGGCCGGCGCGGGCATTCCGCTGGTGCACGGCACGCCGATGCCGTTCGACAACTACTTCGACGGCACGGTCCCGGACTTCCTGTGGTTCGAGCGGCTGCTGGAGGACCAGGGCTCCGGCCTCAACAAGCCCGCGGCGGTGATCGTGGAGACCGTGCAGGGCGAGGGCGGCATCAACGTCGCCCGGCCCGAATGGCTGCGCGCGCTGAAGGAGTTGTGCGAGCGGCAGGACATGCTGCTGATCGTCGACGACATCCAGATGGGGTGCGGGCGGACGGGTGCCTTCTTCTCGTTCGAGGAGGCCGGGATCACGCCCGACATCGTCACCGTCTCCAAGTCGATCAGCGGCTACGGGCTGCCGATGTCGCTGTGCCTGTTCAAGCCCGAGCTGGACGTCTGGGAACCGGGCGAGCACAACGGCACCTTCCGGGGCAACAACCCCGCGTTCGTCACCGCCACCGCGGCGCTGGAGACGTACTGGACCGACGGCTCGGCCATGGAGAAGCAGACCCGCGCCCGTGGCGAGCAGGTCGAGCAGGCGCTGATCGCCATCACCGAGGAGAACCTCGCCGATGTGAAGGAGTACCGCGGGCGCGGCCTGGTGTGGGGCATGGAGTTCCACGACAGGGGCCGGGCCTCGCGGATCGCGCGGCGGGCCTTCGAACTCGGGCTGCTCATCGAGACGTCCGGCCCGGAGGGCGAGGTCGTCAAGCTGCTGCCCGCCCTCACCGTCACCCCCGACGAGCTGGACGAGGGGCTGAGCATCCTGGCCCGTGCCGTCCGCGAAACCGGCTGACCGGACCTCGGACCGACCCCCTCTGATCAACCTCCTGATCAACCCGAAGAGAGAACACCACCGTGATCGTCCGATCGTTCAAGGACATCGAAGGCACCGACCGGCACGTCAAGGCGAAGTCCGGCACCTGGGAGAGCAAGCGGATCGTCCTCGCCAAGGAGCGGGTCGGCTTCTCCCTGCACGAGACCATCCTGTACGCCGGCACCGAGACGTCGATGTGGTACGCCAACCACGTCGAGGCCGTCGTCTGCACCCAGGGCGAGGCCGAACTCACCGACCACGAGGCCGGGACGACGTACACCATCACGCCCGGCACCATGTACCTCCTCGACGGGCACGAGCGGCACACGCTGCGCGTCAAGGAGGACTTCCACTGCATCTGCGTGTTCAATCCGCCGGTGACCGGACGGGAGGACCACGACGAGAACGGCGTCTACCCCCTGCTCACCGAGCCCGAGGAGGTGTGAGAACCCATGACCACTGCCGACGTCACCGATCTCTACCCGACCCGCGGCACCACCGAGGTGACCGTCCCGCGTCAGGACCCGGTCGTCTGGGGCTCCCCGGACACCCCTGGCCCGATCGCCGCGGCCGACCTGCAGGGGTACGAGCGTGACGGCTTCCTCGCCATCGACCAGCTGATCACCCCGGACGAGGTCGAGGTCTACAAGCGCGAGCTGGACCGGCTGGTCACCGACCCGGCGATCCGCGCCGACGAGCGCTCCATCGTGGAGCCGAAGTCCAAGGAGATCCGCTCGGTCTTCGAGGTGCACAAGATCAGCGAGGTGTTCGCGACCCTGGTGCGCGATCCGCGGGTGGTCGGGCGCGCCCGGCAGATCCTCGGCTCGGACGTGTACGTCCACCAGTCCCGGATCAACGTCAAGCCCGGCTTCGGCGCGAGCGGCTTCTACTGGCACTCGGACTTCGAGACCTGGCACGCCGAGGACGGTCTGCCGAACATGCGCACGGTGTCCGTCTCGATCGCGCTGACCGAGAACTTCGACACCAACGGCGGCCTGATGATCATGCCGGGCTCGCACCGGACGTTCCTGGGCTGCGCCGGCGCCACGCCCAGGGACAACTACAAGAAGTCGCTGCAGATGCAGGACGCGGGCACGCCCTCGGACGAGGCGCTGACCGCGCTGGCGGGCGAGCACGGCATCCGGCTGTTCACCGGCAAGGCCGGCTCGGCGACCTGGTTCGACTGCAACTGCATGCACGGCTCGGGCGACAACATCACCCCGTTCCCGCGCAGCAACGTGTTCATCGTGTTCAACAGCGTGGAGAACGCAGCGGTGGAGCCGTTCGCGGCGCCCGTGCGGCGGCCGGAGTTCATCGGCGCCAGGGACTTCACTCCGGTGAAGTAGGCGCCTCTCCAGCAACCGGGCCGGGGCCTCCTCGTGTGGGACGGGGGGCTCCGGCCCGGTCATGCCGTCAGCCGGCCAGCACGTCCAGCAGGCGGTCCACGTCCGCTTCCGTGTTGTACAGGTGGAAGGACGCCCGCAGGTTGCCCGCCCGGTTGGAGACCTCGATGCCGGCCTCGCTCAACTCGGGCTGCCGGGGCCCGAGTTCCGGCACCGAGACGATCGCCGAGCCGGGGGCGGACACGGCAGCGTGGCCGAGCGCCGCCAGCCCCGCCCGGAACCGGTCGGCGAGGGCGACGTCATGGGCGTGCACGGCGGCCACGCCCAGTTCCTCGATCAGCTCCAGCGACCGACGCAGGCCCGCGAAGGTGAACAAGGCGTGGGTCAGGTCGAACCGGCGTGCGGAGTGGGCGAGTTCGGCGACCGGGCCGTAGCAGCTGTCCCACGGCTTCTCGGCCGCGACCCACCCGCCGAGCAACGGGGTCAGCCCCCCGAAGTCCTCGGGGACCGTGAGGAAGGCCGCGCCGTGCGGGCCGAGCAGCCACTTGAAGGAGACCGCGGCGGTGAAGTCGTAGGCGTCCGCGTCCATCGGCAGCCACCCGGCGGCCTGCGAGAAGTCGACGTACGTGCGCGCCCCGTGCGTGCGGGCAGCCTCCCTGAGGGCGGGCAGGTCGGCGATGCGCCCGTCGGCGGACTGGGCGGCGCTGACCGCGACGAGCGCGGTGCCCGCGCGGACGGACTCGGCGATCCGCTCCAGGGGGACCGTGCGGACCTTGAGGTCGCCGCGCACGTGGAACGGGTTCAGTACGGAGGTGAAGTCGTCCTCGGCGGTGAGGATCTCGGCGCCGGCGGGCAGCGAGGCGGCGATCACCCCGGTGTGCGCGGCGACCGAGGCGCCCGCCGCCACCCGGGTGGCCGGGACTCCGGCGAGCCGGGCGTACCCGGCCCGGCAGGCCTCCACGTCCTCGTACAGCGGGGTCAGCGGCCGGCCCTCGGCGCGCAGCAGCGCCGCCTCGTGCAGGGCGGCGACGGTGCGGGCCGGAAGCAGGCTGTTGCTCGCGGTGTTGAGGTAGGTGGTCTTCGGGGTGAACTCGGCGCGGACGAGGCTCTCGAACGTCTCCGTGGTCTCCGTGGTCTCCATGGGACCACTGTGCGGCCCCGTGAAGTCGTAGTCCATTGCGGATTTTTGCGTGGATCCGCTCAGGAAGCCTTATACATCCGCGCCGACCTGCGGTTTCTCAGTGCTGCGGGACCGCGCACCCGTCCGGGCCGCACGCGTCGGCGTCCCCCTGCTCGACCAGCTTCAGCGGGGAGTGCTCGCCCCAGGCCTGGCTGAGCGCCCGGGTGAAGACCTCGGCGGGCTGGGCGCCGGAGACGCCGTACTTCCGGTCGAGGACGAAGAAGGGCACGCCGGTCGCGCCGAGCTCGGCGGCCTCGCGCTCGTCGGCGCGGACCTCGTCGGCGTAGCGGGACGGGTCGGCGAGCACCGCGCGGACGGCCTCGGCGTCGAGACCGGACTCCACGGCCAGCTCGACGAGCCGCTCGTCGCCCTCGGTGAAGACGGACCGCTCCTCGGCGAAGTTCGCCCGGTACAGGATCTGGATCAGCTCGTCCTGCCTGCCCTGCTCCTTGGCGAAGTGCAGCAGACGGTGCATGTCGAAGGTGTTGCCGTGGTCGCGGCCCCGGGTGCGGTAGTCCAGGCCCTCGGCGGCGGCCTGGGCGCCGAGGTTGTCCTCGCCGGCCTGGGCCTGGGCCTCGCTCATGCCGTACTTCCTGGTCAGCATGGTGATCACCGGCTGCACATCGCCCTTGGCGCGGCCCGGGTCCAGCTCGAAGGAGCGGTGCACGACCTCGACGTCCTCGCGGTGCGGGAAGGCAGCGAGCGCCTTCTCGAAGCGGGCCTTGCCCACGTAGCACCAGGGGCAGGCGATGTCGCTCCAGATCTCGACGCGCATGTCTTCGGCTCTCTCCAGGTCGTACGGGCGCGGAGGCTCTCTCCCGCCGGGTACGTGAACGTTCAAACAGCCCGGTTCATTCCCGGGGCACGGAGAAGCGCAGGAAGAGGTGGTGGTCGCCCTCGGCCGGCGGGTTCTCCGGGTCCGGGACCCAGCCGCCTCGGGCGTAGAAGGCCTGGGCGCGCCGGTTGTCGACGTGCACGTCGAGTACGGCCGTGCGCTTGCCGTCCGCCCGCCACTCCTCCACGCAGGCCGCGTGCAGGGCCGTACCGATGCCGGAGCGCCAGTGCTCGGGGTCGACATGGAACTGGAACAGCTTGACCGTTTCCGCGGGGGCGCCGTCGGGGGTGCGGAAGGAGGCGATGCCGACGATCCGGCCCTGTTCGACGGCGCACAGCACATGGCCGTCGGGGCGCTCGATGGAACTTCGCCAGGCCTCGGTCCAGTCGAAGTCGGCCTGCGGGAGGCCGTCCGGGTAGTACGTCGAGCGGGCCCGGACATGCAGATCGGCGATGGCCTCGGCTTCGGCGGCCAAGGCGGTGCGGATCACCAGAGTGCCCTTAACACGTTCACTGATCATGCAACGGAGGACGTGACCGCACCGGACCCGGTTCCGCGCTCAGCTTCCGTCTCGCAGGTCGCTCGGCCAGGACGTCCTGAACTCCAGGTGGTCGTACGTGACCACGCAGCCCTCCCCCAGCGGCGACTGGGTCATGAAGCCGACCAGCGCGGCATCGGTCTCCTTCTCGTCGCCCAGGGTGAACAGCCGCACGAAGGTCCAGCGTTCGCCGTCCCGGGAGGCGTGGAAGGCGAAGGCCCGTCCGGTCCGGCTGACCCGAAGCCACACCGAACTCCCCTCCACGGTGAAGGAGTTGGCGTCGTCGGAGTGTCCCCGGGTGACCACCGTGCAGACGGTGGGCACGTCCGGGGAGTACTCCAGACAGAGCTTGGCCCAGGCCCGCTCGCCCACATGGACGTAGAGCACGCCCGCGTCGAAGGACGCGTTGAACCCGACCGTGACCCGCGCGATCAACTGGAAGTCGCCCTCCGGCGCGCCCAGCAGCCGGGGCGCGTCGGAGGCGGGGTCCAGGGCTTCCCCGGTCGGGGTGACGAACCGGTCCTGCCGGGGGCCGGCCCAGCCGGTGAGCACGCCGTCCTCGTACGACCAGTGCCCGTCGGGGCCGTACGTGCGCAGGAGGAAGGGGAGTTCGGGGAGTTCCACGTCCATGGTCCGATTGTCTCAGCTGTCTCGACGGAAGGTTCGAAGGCCGGAGTGCGCTATCGCTCCAGAGCCCCGTTGAACCTCCGGGGAAGCCCCAGCGGGTTCTCGTCCTTCAGCTCGGCCGGCAGCAGAGCCGACGGCGCGTTCTGGTAGGCGACCGGCCGCAGCCACCGCTCGATGGCCGTACCGCCCACGGAGGTGGAGGTGGAGGTCGTCGCGGGGTAGGGCCCTCCGTGATGCTGGGCCGGCGCCACCGCGACCCCCGTCGGCCAGGCGTTGACCACCACGCGCCCGGCCAGCGGAGTCAGCTGGGTGAGGATCTCCGCCCCGCGTCCCTGACCGGCCGCCTCCTCGGTGGACAGCTGCACCGTCGCCGTCAGGTTGCCCGGCAGACGGGACAGCACCACCGCCGCCTCATCCTCGTCCTCGTAGCGGACCACCACGGTGACCGGCCCGAAGCACTCCTCCAGGAGCCGGTCGTAGGCCCCCTCCTCGGCCAGCCTGCTCGCCGGCACCGTGAGGAAGCCGGCGCTGACCGTGTGCTCGCCGCCCGCGCCCGGGGTGACCGGGGAGTCCACCTCGGGGAGCCCCGCGCGCTCGGCCACCCCGGCGATGAAGTTGTCCCGCATCCGGTGGTCGAGCAGCACGCCCGCCTCGGTGTTGCTCACCGCGGCCGTCAGGGCCTTGACCAGGCCGTCGCCCGCCGCGCCGGACGGCACGAGCACCAGGCCGGGCTTGACGCAGAACTGCCCGACCCCGAGCGTCATCGACCCGGCGAGCCCGGTGCCGATCTCCTCGGCGCGCTCCGCCGCGGCGGCCTCGGTCACCAGGACCGGGTTCAGCGAGCCCAGCTCACCGTGGAACGGGATCGGCACCGGCCGGGCGGCGGCCGCGTCGAAGAGGGCGCGTCCGCCCCGTACCGAACCGGTGAAGCCCGCCGCGGCGACCAGGGGGTGCTTGATCAGTTCGACGCCCGCCTCGAAGCCGTGCACCAGGCCGATGACGCCCTCGGGGACGCCGTGCTCGGCGGCGGCCCGGCGCAGCACCTTGGCGACCAGCTCGGACAGGGCCGGGTGGTCGGGGTGGGCCTTGACCACGACCGGGCAGCCCGCGGCGAGCGCGCTCGCGGTGTCGCCGCCGGCGACGGAGAAGGCGAAGGGGAAGTTGGAGGCGGAGTAGACGGCGACGACGCCGAGCGGCACCTTGTAGCGGCGCAGGTCCGGGACGGGCGGGGTCGCCGTGTCGTCGGGGTGGTCGATGACGACGTCGAGGAAGGCGCCCTCGTCGACGATGTCGGCGAAGGCCCGCAGCTGGTAGCTGGTGCGGGCGAGTTCGCCGGTCAGCCGGACCGGGCCGAGGGCGGTCTCGGCGTCGGCGGTCTCGACCAGGCCGTCCTTGGCCGCGTCCAGGCCCGCGGCGGCCGAGCGCAGGAAGGCGGAGCGCACCGCACGGTCGGCGAGGGCGCCGCGTGCGGCGTGGGCCGCGCGGACCGCCGTGTCCACCTCGTGGGCTGTGGCCTCCACCGCAACCTGTTCACGCTGCTTCCCGGTACGCGGGTCGACACTCCAGACTGGTGCTGCTGCCACCGCGGGTCCCTCCAGTAAGGCCGCAAGAACTAGGGTCACCCATCAGCCGCGTTCGATATACTGAACACTGTCTCTGATGATGAATATGCTGCTCGGAGACTATTTCCCGGCGATTGAAGGGGTCAAGGGCGATGTCGGCTGGCGAGACAGGCGGGGCCCAGGTCAAGTCCGCGGTGCGGACCGTTGAATTGCTCGAGTACTTCGCCGGCAAGCCCGGCATGCACTCCCTCGCGGCCGTCCAGGAGGCCGTGGGGTACCCCAAGTCAAGCCTGTACATGCTGCTGCGCACGCTCGTGGAGCTGGGCTGGGTGGAGACCGACGCGACGGGCACGCGGTACGGCATCGGGGTGCGGGCGCTGCTGGTCGGCACGTCGTACATCGACGGCGACGAGGTGGTGGCCGCCGCCCGGCCGACCCTGGACCGGCTCTCGGACGACACGACGGAGACCATCCACCTGGCCCGGCTCGACGGCACCAACGTCGTCTATCTGGCCACCCGCCAGTCCCAGCACTACCTGCGCCCCTTCACCCGGGTCGGACGCCGGCTGCCGGCCCACTCCACCTCCCTCGGCAAGGCGATCCTCGCCACGTACGCCGACGAACAGGTGCGCAAGCTGCTGCCGGAGACGCTGCCCGCGCTCACCGAGAACACCATCACCGACCGGGAGAAGCTCATCGAGGAGCTGCACCAGGTGCGGGAGCAGGGCTTCGCGGTCGACCGCGAGGAGAACACCCTCGGCCTGCGCTGCTTCGGCGTGGCGATTCCCTACCGCACCCCGGCCCGCGACGCCATCAGCTGCTCGGTGCCGGTGGCCCGGCTGACCCCCACCCACGAGCAGATGATCAGGGACGCCCTGTTCGACGCCCGCGACCGGCTGACGCTGGCGACCCGCAGGCTCTGAGGCGCACGGTTCTGGGCCCGGCGCCCGCGCCGTCATAGGCTCGGGCGCCATGGAGATCGCGCTGCGGGCCGTCGAGGACAGTGACCTGCCGGTGTTCCACCGGCAGATGACCGACCCGGAGGCCGTCCGGATGGCCGCGTTCGGCCCGGAGAACCCGTACGACCGGGAGGCCTTCGCGCGCTACTGGCAGCGCGTGCGCGACTCCGCCCACGTGTTGCGCACGGTCCTGGCCGACGGCGAGGTGGCCGGTAACGCTGCGGTCTACGGAGCGGCCGGCGAGCGCGAGGTGACGTACTGGATCGACCGCGCCTACTGGGGCCGCGGTGTCGCCACGGCGGCGCTGCGCGCCCTGCTCGCCGAGGTGCTCGAACGGCCGCTGTACGCGCGGGCGGCGGCCGACAACGCGGCGTCGCTACGGGTGCTGGAGAAGTGCGGCTTCCGCGAGACGGCCCGCGCCCAGGGGTACGCGAACGGGCGCGGGAAGGAGATCGAGGAGGTCGTGCTCGTCCTGCAGGACTGAGCGCCTCCCCCGTACGGCGGAGACGGATCGTCGGGCCGCAGGAGGTGAACGCCCGGTACGCGCGGGAGCGTTGAGCCATGACGATCTCAACGGCCCCTGCTCCCATGGGTGTCTCCGCCCGGCGGCGTTCGCTCCGGCTTGTCGCCATCGCCGCCTGCCTGCCCTATCTGTCCCTCAAGCTCGCCTGGATCGCCGGGAGCCACCTCGGCATCCCGGACGGCAGCCCGCTGCTGAAGCACCGGCTGCCCCTGGCGCTCGCCAACGGGCTCACCGTGCTGATGGACGCGGCCGTCATCGTGCTGGCGCTGCTGCTGACCCGCCCCTGGGGCCGACGGGTGCCGGCCTGGCTGCTCGCGGTGCCGATGTGGCTCGCCGTGGGACTCCTCGCGCCCATCATGGTGGGCTTCCCCCTGCAGCTCGTCGTCCACGGCGGTGGAGTCGGCCACAGCGACGACAAGCCTTTCCTGGCCGACTGGGTCTTCGGGGTGGTGTACAGCGGGTTCATCGTGCAGGGGCTGGCGCTGGGCGCGCTGTTCACCGGGTACGCCCGTGAGCGCTGGGGGCATCTGTGGCGGGGCCGGGTCGGGAACCTGCCGGCCGACGGCCCGGTGAAGGCGCAGCGGCTGACGGCCGTGACGGCGGCGCTGATCGCGCTGTTCCCGGGCGCGATCCGGCTGCTGCGGGCCTTCGGGGCGGCCGCAGCGGACGGCAGCGGCGAGCGGTCCATGCAGTGCGTCTTCGCCCTCTTCCTCGCCGCTGCCGTCACCGGCGCCTGGCAGCTCGCCTTCCGTCGGGGCCGTACGCTGCCGGTCGCCGTACCGCTGGCGCTGGCCTGGATCGGCTCCGGGGCCGTGGCGTGCTGGGGCGGCTGGATAGCGCTGGGGACGTTGGTGACGACCTACAGGCCGACACCGCTGACCAGCCTCACCTACGCTGGGCAGATGATCGTCGGCCTGCTCGTGGCGAGCGTCATCGCCCACTTCCTCGCGGACCGGCCCCTCAAGGCGCCGCAGTGACAAGGGAGTTGAGGACGCTCTTCGGCAGGCGGGCGCGGCGGCGCTGGATCCATCTGATCCTCGGCGGCGCGCTCGCCATGCCGTACGTCCTCGTCGGCTCGCTCGTCGTCGGGCCGCTCACCGGCGTGGACGACGTCTTCCAGTCCCTGCCGCTCCAACTCGGCTCGTTCGCCGTCGGGTTGCCCCTCGCGGCCGTCACGTCGCTGTTCCCGCTGACCCGGCCGCTGGAGTCGGCGGCGGTGCGGGCCCTGTGCGGGATCGACGCGGACTCCCTCGCCCACGGCCCGGCCCGGACGCGGGCCGAACGGTCCCGTACGGCCGTCTGGTTCACGCTGCATCTGGGCCTCGGCGGGATCATCGCCGGGATGTCGCTGGCCGTGCCGCCCTTCGCGGTGGTGCTGATCGTCCTGCCGCTGTTCGCCGGGCTGCGTCACTCCCCGCTCGCCCTGCCCGAAGCCCTCGACCACACCTGGGCGTTGGCGCTCTCGCCGGTCGCGGGCCTGGCCACGCTGCTCGCGCTCGCCGCCTGCGCCGCCGGCTGCGGGGCCCTGCTGGCCCGCTGGGCGCCCAGGCTGCTGGGGCCCACCCCCGAGGACCGGCTGGCCGCCGCCGAGGCCCGCGCCGCCGACCTCGCCGTGCGCAACCGGCTCGCCCGCGAGCTGCACGACTCCGTGGGCCACGCCCTGAGCGCCGTCACCCTCCAAGCGAGCGCGGCCCGCCGGCTCCTCGACACCGACCCGGAGTTCGTCCGCGAGGCGCTCGCCGCCATCGAGGAGACCACCCGGCGCACGGTCGGCGAACTCGACGCCGTACTCGGCGTGCTGCGGGACGGGGACGCGCCGGGCACCGCGCCCGCGCCGACCCTGGAGAGCGACCTGGACGGGCTGCTGCGCCGGACCAGGGCCGCCGGGCAGCCCGTGACGGCCACCGTCGGCACGGATCCCGCCGCACTGCCGCCGCTGGTCTCCCGGGAGGCGTACCGGATCGTGCAGGAGGGCCTGAGCAACGCGCTGAAGCACGCCGGCACGGCGGTCACCGTCCGTATCGCCACCGCCGCCGGGTACCTGGAGATCACCGTCGAGAACCCGCTGGGCGCCGCCCCGGCTCCCCGCCCCGGCGGCGGCCACGGGCTGCGCGGCATCGCCGACCGGGTGCGGCTGCTCGGCGGCACGGCGCAGGCGGGACCCTCGGGAGACACCTGGCGGCTGTCCGTACGACTGCCGTTGAAGGCCACATGACCGTCGGAAGGACTCGAATGCCCCAGCCCGTGATCCGGATCGTCCTCGCCGACGACGAGCGCATGGTCCGCACCGCCCTGCGTGCCATCCTCTCCGTCGAGCCCGATGTGGAGGTGGTCGGTGAGGCGGCGACCGGTGCCGAGGCCGTGTCCGTCGTCCGGGAGCTGCGGCCCGATGTCGTGCTCATGGACGTCCGCATGCCGGAGATCGACGGCATCCGGGCCACCGAGCAGATCCTCGCCACGCTCGACGAGCCGCCCCGGGTCGTGGTCGTGACCACCTTCGAGAACGACTCCTACGTGTACGACGCGCTGCGCGCCGGGGCTTGTGGGTTCCTGCTCAAGCGGGCGGACGCCGACGCTCTGGTGCAGGCGGTACGGCTGGTCGCGCGCACCGACAGCCTGCTGTTCCCGTCGGCCGTCCGGGCCCTCGCGGCCGAGCACGCCCGCACGGCGCCCGCACCGCCGACGTGGGTGAGCAAGCTCACCGGACGCGAGAGCGAGGTGCTGCGGCACCTGGCCGGGGGACTGACCAACGCCGAGATCGCCCGGCGCATGGACGTCGGCCCCGCCACCGTGAAGTCGCACGTCGCGGCGGTGCTGGCCAAGACGGGCACCCGGGACCGCACCCAGGCGGTGATCGCCGCGTACGAGGCCGGTTTCCTGAACGCAGGATGAGAAAACGGGGCGTACGGGAACGATCGCCCCCCTCTCGGTCGTCTTCCGAGCGGGATGAACAAGACGATCAGGCGGGCGTCCGTCTTCGCGCTGCTGCTCGTGCTCGCTCTGCTGGTCAGGGCGACCTGGGTGCAGTTCTACGACGGCAAGGCCCTCGCGGACGACAACGACAACCGGCGGAACGCGATCCAGACGTACTCACAGCCGCTCGGGAACATCATCGTGGCCGGAAACGCGATCACCGGCTCCACCCGGACCACGGGGAGCGACCTCGCGTACAAGCGGACGTACACGGACGGCAGGCTCTACGCGGCGGTGACGGGCTACGCCTCGCAGGCCTATGCCCCCACCCAGCTGGAGGGCATCTACAAGGACCTGCTCAACGGCACGGACAACCGGCTGAAGAACGTGCTGGACACGCTCACCGGCAAGCGCGCCGACCCGGGCAATGTGCTCACCACCATCGACCCGGACGTGCAGAAGGCGGCCTATCGCGCGCTCGGCGACAAGAAGGGCGGCGCCGTCGCGATCGACCCGAAGACCGGCAAGATCCTCGCGGCCGTGTCCACGCCGTCGTACGACCCCTCCGCGCTGACCGACGCCAACACGGCCGGCACCGCCTGGAAGCAGCTCAACGCCGACAAGGACAAGCCGCTCACCAACCGTGCGCTGCGCCAGCCGCTGCCGCCGGGCTCGACCTTCAAGCTGGTCGTGGCGGCGGCCGCGCTCGAGGACGGGCTGTACAAGAACGTGGACGAACCGACCGACAGCCCCGACCCGTACGTCCTGCCCGGCACGGTGCGTCCGCTGACCAACGAGAACAAGTCGGCGCCGTGCAAGAACGCCTCGATCCGCGTCGCCCTGCAGTACTCCTGCAACAACGTCTTCGGCCACATGGCCGTCCGGCTCGGCCAGGACAAGGTGCGGTCCATGGCCGAGAGGTTCGGCTTCAACGACGACGCGCAGGACGTGCCGGTGCGGGCCTACACCAGCGTGTACCCCTCCGGCATGGACAAGGCGCAGACCGGCCTGTCCGGCATCGGCCAGTTCGACGTCACCGCGACCCCGCTGCAGATGGCCATGGTGTCCGCGGCCATAGCCGACGGCGGCAAGCTGGTCTCGCCGCATATGGTGTCGCAGATCACCGACAGTGGCGGTGAGGTGTTGCAGAACTACGACGACAGCGCGGACACCAAGCAGATCGTCAGCTCCTCCACCGCCGAGCAGCTCCAGTCGGCGATGGAGACGGTGGTCAAGGACGGCACCGGCACGAACGCCCTGATCGACGGCGCCACGGTCGGCGGCAAGACCGGCACCGCCCAGCACGGCGAGAACAACAGCAAGACGCCGTACGCCTGGTTCACGTCCTTCGCCAAGTCCGACACCAACGGCAAGGAGGTCGCGGTGGCGGTCATGGTGGAGCAGTCGGACGCGGCACGGTCGGAAGTGAGCGGCAACGGTCTGGCGGCGCCGGTGGCGAAGGCGATGATGCAGGCGGCGCTGAAGTAGGGCTCCCCGTAAGGGGCGTGCCTCACTTCACCCCGAGAATCTGCTCGATCGGGTCGATCGCGAAGTACACGAGGAACAGCGCCGACACGGCCCACAACAGCCAGTTGACCTCCCGTGCCTTCCCCAGCACCGTCTTGATGACGACGTAGGACACAAAGCCCGCGCCGATCCCGTCGGTGATGGAGTAGGTGAACGGCATCGCCGCGATGGTGAGGAACGCCGGGATGGCGATCTCGTAGCGGTCCCAGTCGATGTGCTTGACGTGGGTCATCATCAGGAAGCCCACCGCGATCAGCGCGGGCGCCGCCGCCTGGAGCGGGACGATGGTGAGCAGCGGGGTGAGGAAGAGGGCGAGGCCGAACAGGCCTCCGGTGACGAGGTTGGCGAGGCCGGTGCGGGCGCCCTCGCCGACGCCGGCCGCGGACTCGATGTAGGCGGTGTTGGAGGAGGCGGAGCCGATGCCGCCGACGGCGGCCGCGGCACCGTCGATGAACAGCACCCGGCCGATGCCGGGCACCTGCCCCCTCTCGTCCAGCAGTCCGGCCTCCGCGCTGATGCCGACGATCGTGCCCATGGCGTCGAAGAAGTCGGACAGGATCAGGGTGAAGACCAGCAGGACGGCGGTGAGGGCGCCGGCCTTGGCGAAGCCGCCGAACAGGCTGAAGTGACCGATGAGCCCGAAGTCCGGTGCGGCCACGATCTTGTCGGGGACCTTGGGCGTGGTCAGGCCCCAGCTCTTGATGTCGGCGACGGCGTTGACGATGATCGCGACGACGGTCATCGTCACGATGCTGATGAGGATCGCGCCCTTCACCTTCCGGGCGACGAGCGCGATGGTCAGCAGCACACCGAGGCAGAAGACGAGCACGGGCCAGCCGGTCAGGCGCCCGACGGCGCCCAGTTGCACGGGCACGGTGGTGTGCGCGGCGTCCGGGATGCGGCTGACGAACCCGGCGTCGACGAGGCCGATGAAGGCGATGAACAGGCCGATGCCGACGCCGATGGCCTGCTTCAGCTGCTGCGGGATCGCGTTCATGATGGCCTCGCGCAGTCCGGTGAGGACCAGCAGACAGATGACCAGGCCCTCCAGGACCACCAGGCCCATCGCGTCGGGCCAGCTCATCAGGGGCGCCAACTGGAAGGCGACGACGGCGTTGAGGCCGAGGCCGGCGGCGATGGCGAGCGGGAGGTTGCCGCCGACACCCATGACGATCGTCATCACACATGCCACCAGCGCGGTGGCGGTGACGAGTTGGCCGGTGTCGAGCGTGTGCCCGAACTTGTCCTTGGCGCTGCCCAGGATGATCGGATTCAGGACAAGGATGTAGGCCATGGTGAAGAACGTGGCGAAGCCGCCGCGTATCTCCCGGCTGAGCGTGGATCCCCGCTCGGAGATCCTGAAGTACCGGTCCACTGACATGCTCCCACTCCTTGTCACCTGATGATCGGCTTGCGGATGCTGGCTGGATTGTTCCCCTGTTCAACCTGTTTCAGGTTTTCCCCGTGTTACGGAATCTGGTTCGGTGGACCATACGTTGTCCGGCCCGCCGTACAGTGACTCGCAGAGCCGCACCGGGAAGTTGAAGGTCGCGCAGACCGGTGGGGTGTCCTCGACGGGGGCGTGGCGCTCGCTGCCGGAGGGTGACTTCACACAGACGGTCGAGGAGAAGGCCGGGTTCGTCGTCTACACGTGGAGGCTCAGGGAGGGCCGTACGGTGCCTGCGGGGCAGTGGGTGTTCGCGGGGCAGTACGACCATGCGCGGGGCGGGCGCGACGCGAAGGACGACAGCTACACGATCACGGGTGCTGTCGGGGGGCGTGTCCACGCGGTGACGGGTGACTTTGTCGCGCTCTCGTGAAAACAGCCGGAACGTTCGGTCGCCTCGCCGGCCGGCCCCCGCCACGACACGGTGCTGCCGGTGACGGGGGCCGAGTACGAGCGGCTGCTCAGGACGTACGGCTAGTGCTCAGCTGACGAAGTAGGTCGGGTTCGGCAGCTTGTACGTGCGGTCGGCGTAGCCGCCGTCGAGGTCCGAGTACTGGTCGCCGAAGTCGGCGATGATCTCGTACCCCAGGTCGTCCTCGATGTGCCTGCGCGTCCCGGACTTGTACTGCACGGTCGTGCAGGTCCAGGCGGCCGGGGTGGCACAGTCGCTCAGGTAGGCCGGCGGGTTGGCCTTGTCCTTGAGGAACATGTGGTCGGCGTCGAGGTTCACATCGGCGCCGACCTTCTTCAGGTTCGCGACCGCGGCGGCGCGCTGGGCCTCGCTCAGGCCGGAGTTGTAGAAGACCTCGACGCCCTGGGACTCGGCGTACTGCACCAGCTCGGGGCTGCCGAAGACGGCCGGGCGGTCGGCGCGGTTCACGTAGTCGTTCCACGTGGTGGGGTTGAACGTGTAGTTGTAGCGCTTCTCGTAGTCGAGGCTGAGCAGAAGCGTGTCGTCGATGTCGAAGACGACGGCCGGCTTCTCGCCGTGGCGGTGCGCCTTGCGGGCCGCCTTGTCGATGTAGCGCTTGGCGTCTGCGTCGAGGTCGGCCAGGTCCTGGGCGTACGGGCTGTCCGGGGACGCCTGATAGACGCCGTTGCTGTCGGCGTGGGTGCCGTAGTAGGTGTCGATGTCCTTCACCAACTGCCCGATGTTGTAGGGCTCGTGGGTGGAGTTCGCCGTCGACTGACCGGCGGTGGCCACGCCCGCGCCGTACAGTGCGACACCGGCGAGCGCGCAGGCGGCACCGGCGGCGACGACTCTGTGGGACTTCCGCATGGATTCTCCGGATCTGGTGGATGAGAGTGATGTACCAGGTCGGAGAATGTCTACGCGCATAACACCCCACCTTGCGAGGTCTGTTATCCGATCGATAGGTTCAGTTGTCGAGGACACGCCGGAAGGACATCACGCACATGCAGGACTTCGCCGCAGGGACCCACGGACCGTCACCGGTGATCCTCGTCGTCTTCGCCGTGGGCGGCCTGGCCGCCCTGTGGTGCGGGGTGAACTGGGCTTTCGACGTGCGCGGCATCACCACGCGCAGGTCCGAGCGGATTCGGCGCAGGAACGAGGAGACGTGGGCGGCCATGGGGCGGCTCGGTGGGTCGCCCACGCTCTTCGCGTCCGCCGGTTATCTGCGGTTCATGGGTGCGCTGATGGCGCTCGGCGGCTCGGTCATGCTGCTTGCCACGTACGCGCTGTGGCACCTGAACTGATCAGTTCATCGTCGCGCCGATCGTCGTGTGAGCAAGGGGTCCTCGGTCGTCCGCCGGCAACAACTGGGGCTCCGGCATCAGCACCCCGTCTCCACCGACGACCGCCAGGTTGGGCGTCCAGAATGGTTCCGGCAGGGTGCCGGTATGCGGGTTCGGCTTGTGGGGATCACCCCGCGTACGGATCCGGCACCGTGCCCCGCCGGGCCAGGAACTCGAAGTCGCAGCCGGTGTCGGCCTGGGTGATCTGGCCGTTGTAGAGGACGCCGTAGCCGCGCTCGTACCGGGCGGGCGGCGGGGTCCAGGCAGTGCGCCTGCGCTCCAGCTCCGCGTCGTCCACGTGGAGATGGAGGCTGCGGGCCTCGACGTCCAGGGTGATCAGGTCCCCGGTCCGCACGAGCGCCAGCGGGCCGCCGATGTACGACTCCGGAGCCACGTGCAGCACGCAGGCGCCGTAACTCGTGCCGCTCATCCGGGCGTCGGAGATCCGGACCATGTCCCGCACGCCCTGCTTGAGCAGGTGGTCGGGGATGGGGAGCATGCCGTACTCGGGCATGCCCGGGCCGCCCTTGGGACCGGCGCCCCGCAGCACCAGCACGCTGTCGGCGGTGATGCCGAGCGCGGGGTCGTTGATGGTGCGCTGCATGGTCTTGTAGTCGTCGAAGACGACCGCCGGGCCGGTGTGCTTGAGCAGGTGCTGCTCGGCGGCGATGTGCTTGATGACCGCGCCGTCCGGGCAGAGGTTGCCGCGCAGGACCGCGACCCCGCCCTCGCTCGCGACCGGGTTGTCGCGGGGGCGGATGACGTCGTCGTTGTACACCTGCGCGCCGTCCAGTTGCTCGCGCAGGGTGTCGTACGACACCGTCGGCCGGTCCAGGTGGAGCAGGTCGGTGATGCGGGAGAGGAAGCCGGGCAGGCCGCCCGCGAAGTGGAAGTCCTCCATCAGGTACTTCCGGCCGCCGGGGCGGACGTCGGCGAGGACGGGCACGGTCCGGGCGATGCGGTCGAAGTCGTCCAGGGTCAGCCTCACGCCGGCCCGGCCCGCCATGGCGATCAGATGGATCACGGCGTTGGTGGAGCCGCCGAGGCCCAGGACGGTCGTGACCGCGTCCTCGAAGGCCTCACGCGTGAGGATCCGCGACAGCCTCCGGTCGTTCCGCACCAGCTCGACGGCCGTCATCCCGGCCTTGGCGGCCATCCGCTCGTGCCCGGAGTCGACGGCGGGAATGCTCGACGCGCCCGGCACGGTCACGCCGAGGGCCTCGGCGACGGCGGTCAGCGTGGACGCCGTACCCATGGTCATACAGTGCCCCGGGGAGCGCGCGAGCCCGCTCTCCAGCTCGGTCATCTCGCAGTCGCCGATGAGACCGGCCCGCTTGTCGTCCCAGTACTTCCACATGTCCGTACCGGATCCGAGCACCTCGCCCCGCCAGTGCCCCGGCAGCATGGGCCCGGCGGGCACGAAGACGGCGGGCAGATCGGCGCTGGCCGCACCCATCAGCAGTGCGGGCGTGGACTTGTCGCACCCGCCCAGCAGCACGGCCCCGTCGACCGGGTAGGAGCGCAGCAGTTCCTCGGTCTCCATCGCCAGCAGGTTCCGGTAGAGCATCGGCGTCGGCTTCTGGAAGGTCTCGCTCAGCGTCGAGACCGGGAACTCCAGCGGAAACCCTCCCGCCTGCCACACCCCCCGCTTCACCGCCTGGGCGCGATCCCGCAGATGCACATGACACGGGTTGATGTCGGACCACGTGTTGAGCACGGCGATCACCGGCTTGCCCAGATGCTCCTCGGGCAGATACCCGAGCTGCCGGGTCCGGGCCCGATGACTGAACGACCGCAGCCCGTGGGTGCCGTACCACTGATGGCTTCTCAACTTCTTCGCGGCGTCGGTCATATGGCCCATCCGGCGGCCATGGCGGCGACCTCGGCGCGCTCGTCCTCGGGCAGCGGCCTGCTCGGCGGGCGGACGTCGCGGCGGCACAGGCCGAGCGCGGCAAGGGCTTCCTTGACGACGGTGACGTTGTTGGCGGAGCCATGGGCGGCGCGGAGTTCCTCGAAGCGGCGGATCTGCTCCCAGACCTTCATCGCGGCCGGATAGTCGCCGCATCGAAGCGCTTCCATCATGTCCAGCGAAACGGACGGGGCGACGTTCACGAGTCCTGAGGTGAAGCCGGTGGCGCCCGCGGAGAAGTAGGAGGGGGCGTACGGCTCGGCGAGACCGGCGACCCAGACGAAGCGGTCGAGGCCCGCGTCCCGGGCGAAGGCCGCGAACTTGGCGGCGTCCGGTACGGCGTACTTCACGCCGATGACGTTCGGGCAGTGGTCGGCGAGTTCGGCGAGCCTGGCGCCGGTCAGCTGCGCGTTGCGGATGTACGGCACCACACCCAGCTCGGGCACGGCCTCGGCGATGGCCCGGTGGTAGTCGACCCAGCCGGCCACGGAGACATACGGGTGCACGGGCTGGTGGACCATGACCATCCCGGCACCGAGGTCGCGGGCGTGCCGGGCGGAGGCGACGGCGGTGGGCAGGTCGTGGCCGACGCCGACGAGGACCGCGGCGCGGTCACCGGTTTCTTCGACGGTCGACTCGGTGACCAGGCGGCGCTCTTCGGGGGTGAGGGCGTAGAACTCGCCGGTGTTTCCGTTCGGGGTGAGGGTGCGGATCCCACCGTCGAGCAGGCGACGCAGCAGGGCCCGGTGGGCGCCGGTGTCGACGGAGCCGTCCGCGGCGAACGGGGTCACCGGGATGGCCACCACGTCGGCCAGGGCCGCCCGTTGGGTCTCTAACGTCACGCTGCTCATGAATGACCTTCCTCTGAGGGGAACGCGCGCCGGACGAAGGACGCGATGTGGGCGTGCAGCGCGCCGGCCGCTCCGTCGGCATCGCCGTCCAGCGCGAGCCGGAGGATCTCCCGGTGCTCGGCGGCCTCCCGCTCCCAGGAGGGATCGGCGGCCCAGGCGACGGCGGAGACCAGCGCGGCCTGGTCGCGGACCTCGTCCAGCATCCGGCCGAGCAGCGGGTTGCCGCACGGCAGGTAGAGGGCGCGGTGGAACTCCCGGTTGGCGAGCGACCGTTCGGCGGTGTCGTGGGCGGCGTCGGCCCGGCTCAGCGCGTCGCGCGCGGCGTCGAGGCAGGCACCTCGCCGGACGGCTCTGCGCAGCGCCTCCGGCTCCAGCAGCAGCCGCACGTCGTAGACCTCGCGTGCCATGTCCGCGTCCACCATGCGCACCGTGACGCCCTTGTACTGGCTCATCACGACGAGTCCGGTCCCGGCGAGCGTCTTCAGCGCCTCCCGCACCGGGGTCTTGGACACCCCGTACTGCGCGGCCAGCTCCGTCTCGACCAGGGCCTGACCAGGCGCCAGCTGCCCGGTCAGGATGCGGTGTTTGATCGCGTCCAGCACGTACTGCGTGCGGGACGGGATCGGGGTGGGCACAGAGGTCATGCGGCCCTCTCGGATCTCACATATCGCCGTCTCATATATCGCGTCTCATATATGACGTACGAAGTGCGACGCGTTGAAGGTAGGAGGGGTGCCGGGTTTCGTCAATGCCTCTGACATAAAAGGCGGGCGGTGACCTCAGACGGTGCGGGTGTCGCCCTCGACGGCGGTGTGCGTGGTGCGGCCGAAGACCGCGGCGGCGCGGGCGGTGGCTTCCTCACGGGTGAGTGTGGGTCCGACATGGGTGACGAGCAGTTCGCGGACCCGGGCCTCAAGGGCGATCCGGCCCGCGTCCTCCGGCGTCAAGTGGACCTGTCCGCTGTCGCGATGTCGACCGAGGTCCGCCTCGCACAGGAACAGGTCGGCCCGGACGGCGAGTTCACCGAGCGCGGCACAGGGCCCGCTGTCCCCGGAGTAGGCGAGCACGCTCCCCTGGCATTCGGCGCGCAGCCCGTACGCCTCGGTGTCGTGGGCGACGGCGCGTGCGGTGAGGCGGAGGTTCCAGTGCCGCACGTCATGACCGTCGTACAGGGCCCGGAAGTCGAAGACGCCCTTGAGGAAGTCGACGTCCGCCCGCCCGAGGAAGCCGGCCACCCGGCGGGCGCAGTCCTGCGGGGCGTACACCGGGATCGGCGCGGCGGGGGTCATCCCGCCGAAGGCGAACGCGTAGGCGGCCGGCAGCAGATCGGCGCTGTGGTCGGCGTGCAGATGGGAGATCCAGATCGCGGTGAGCCGCGCGGGGTCCGTGTGCCGCTGCAACGCGGCGAACGTACCGGGCCCCGCGTCCACCCACACCTCGGCACCACCGCCGGACAGCAGGTAACCGGAGCAGGGCCGGTCCGGGCCGGGGTGCGGGGAGGCGGTACCGAGGACGGTGAGCGTGAGTGGCATGGGGGGAGAGTACGACGGCGGGTGCGCCTGCCCCGGCTCACCGGGACAAGTGGAACCCGGGCTCCTCCTTCGCGCTGATGTCGCCCCTGCACGCGGCACCGACCGGCGGCGCTTCCAGGGCAGGCGCTGAGCGGATGCCCTCCTGCTCAGTCATGGACGCCACATCAGGTCCCGGCCGCTCAGCCCCACCGCCCGCTCCAGCAGCGGCGCGTCCTCCGCCACCGGGACGACCGGGCCGAAGATGCCGCCGCCGCGGTTCGGGTCCTCGGCCGCCATGAGCAGGAAGCCCAGGGCCGAGTCCAGGGCGGCGGGGTCGGGGGCATAGAGGCGTCCGATGGCCTGGGCCAGGTCCCAGCCGTGGATGACCAGTTCGTCGGCGACGACGGCGCCGGCGATCTCGCCGGGCAGGTCCACCCCGCCCGCGCGGGTCATGCCGGTCCAGGCCTCCGGATCGCGCCAGGCGTCGGCCAGTTCGTCCAGGACCTTGGGCAGTTCCTCGCGCCAGCCGGGGCCGATGTCCGGGACCGCGGCGTTCGGGTTGGTGTCCGTCGTCGCACCGAGGTGCTTGCGGGCCGCGTCACGGAAGGCGACGGACAGGTGCAGCAGGTGGCCCAGCAGATTCCGCACCGCCAGCTCGGGACACGGGGTGCGCGCCGACAGCTGCTCGTCGGTCACGGACTCGGCGAGCCGCGCCACGATCAGGGTCTGGGGGCCGAGGTCGATCATGGTCATGCCGCTACTCCTTCACGGGTTGCACTCCTCGTACGAAGGGCTGACCGGCCGGCCCCCGAAAACTCATCGGTCACCGGGTCGCACAGCGCGCAGCCGAACGAGGGGTCGTGGGCGCCGAGGCTGCCGCCGCTGAGGGCATTCCTGACAGGTTCCGACGGATTGCCGCCGTCTGCCGGCCCTCCGGGATAAGGCACCTCACCGATCCGCGCCGGCCCTCCTTAGCCCCACGATGAGCAGGCATGACGACTTCCTGGACCCTGCTTCGCGTGCTGCAGGACCGCAACGCGGGGCTGTATCTGGCGGCGGTGGTGGTGTCGGGCTTCGGCAATTCCGCGCTGTTTCTGGCCTCGGGTGTGTGGGTGAAGGACCTCACCGGGTCCGACGGCCTGGCCGCGCTGTGCATGCTCGCCATGTGGGCCCCCACCCTGGCCGGCCCGCCGCTCGGCACGATCGCCGACCGCGTGCCACGCAAGCCGCTGCTGGTCGCCCTGAACGCGGGCCTGGCGGCCTTGCTGCTCACCCTGTGCACCGTGGACTCCCCGGGCGGGCTGTGGCTGCTCTTCACCGTGCTGCTGGTCTACGGCGCCGCCGAGGTCGTGCATGACGCGGCCGAGTCGGCCCTGGTGACCGGGGCGATCGGCCCGGAGCGACTCGGCGACTTCAACGGGCTGCGCATGGCCGTCACCGAAGGCATGAAACTCGTCGCCCCGCTGACCGGGGCGGGGCTGTACACGGCCTTCGGCGGCCCGGCCGTCGCCTGCCTGGACGCGGGCACCTTCGCGGTCGCCGCCGGGCTGTACGCCCTGCTGCGGGTGCACGAGGAGTGGCCCGCCCGGTCCGGCGGCAGCTGGCGCGAGGAGACCGCGGAGGGCGTCCGGCACCTGTGGGGCCACCCGGTGCTGCGCCCGCTGGTCCGGGCGGGCGGTACGACGATGCTCCTCACCGCCCTGTGCAGCACGACGCTGTACGCCGTCGTCGACCGGCTCGGCCACTCCCCCGCGTACACGGGCGTGCTGTACGCCGTCCAGGGTGCCGGTTCGGTGACGGCCGGACTCGTCTCGGGCGCCGCGCTGCGGCGGCTCGGCGCCCGCCGGTTCGCGGCGGCGGGGATCGCGCTGACGGCACTCGCGGTGGCCGCCCGCGCCGTGCCGTCGGACCCGGTGGCGATCGCGTCCTCGGCGGCGGCCGGTCTCGGCCTCCCCTGCGTGCTCGTCGCGGTCTTCACCGCCGTGCAGCGGGAGACGCCCGGCCCGCTGCTCGGCCGGGCGACGGCCACCGCCGGCACCCTGGTCTTCACACCCAACGCCGTCGGACTGGCCGTGGGCGCAGCCCTGGTCGAACTGACCTCCCCCGCACTCCTGTTGCCGCTGTACGGCCTCGCCCTGCTCGGGACGGCCGCTTCCCTGGCTCAGCGCGCCGACAGCGCCTCGCGCACCGCGGCGACGTCCGAGTCCGACGCCAACCCGGCGTGATAGAGCCGCAGTTCGGTCGCGCCCTGCGCACGCGCGCGTGCCGCGTCGGCCGCGAGTGTGCCGGGGCTGCCGCCCATCCCCGAGACGACGGTGAGGTTGGCGGCCAGCACCGTCCGCTCCCGGGCCGCTTCGGCGAAGGGCGCCAGCAGGGCCGTACGGCCGGTGCAGGGCACCACCACGCCGTCGGCGGCGGCGAGGACGCGGGCGGGGTCGACGCCGGCGTTGGCGCCGCAGTGGTAGGAGACCGGGTCGGCGTGCAGCAGGACCTGGAAGCCGGCCGGGGCGGCGGCGCGTACGGCGGCGACGGCCTCCTCCTGGAGCGTGCCGGCGACCTCGTCGCGCCACGCGCGCGTGCGAGCCGCCTTCTCCTCGCCGAGCAGCTTCTCGACCGTCGGCCAGCCCTCGTCGCCGGCCGCGCCCCGCCACAGCGGCTCCAGCGCGGCCCGCACCGAGGCGGCCAACTCCTCGGGGTCGAGCCCCTGTTCGGCGTACCCGGTACGGCAGGACGGGCAGAAGCACAGCGACATCAGGTACTGGCCGGCCTCGCCGAGGCCGACCCCGCCGGTCTTGTCGTGGGCGTGCAGGTGCTGGAGCCCGTACCAGCCGAGGGACTCCAGCTCGGTGCCGCGCGCGCCAGGGCGTACCGCGGCCTCGGCGGCCAGGTCGACCAGGTACGCGCGCGTGGCGGGCTGGGCGATGCAGGGCGCCCAGGGATAGTGGTCGCCGTAGGCGTTGACCACCGAGGTGTCCGGATGCTCGGCGCCCAGACGGGAGTTGTGGGCGAGGACGACCCAGGTGTGCACCTCCAGGCCCGCCGCGGCCAGCGCCGCCGCCGCCTCGCCGTAGGCGTCCCCCGGGGCCCAGCGGCCGGCGGGGTACGGCCTGATGCCGCGACCCGCCCAGCGGTCGCCCGGCGGGTAGAGCACGGCCGCGTACTCGGCGGTGACAATGCGGTGGCGGGGATGGCGGGGGGTCAGGGCGCGGGTGGAGTGGTAGGCGGCGGCGAGGGTCACCTGCTCCACGCCGAGTCCGGCGATGCGCGCGGGGGCCTCAGGGTCCCCGTTGACGTCCCAGGGGTAGACGAACGCCGACGCCTTCACACGCCCTCCTCCGAGCCGCACGAACGCCCGCTCACGCGTCCCGCCTTCGAGCCGTACCGACGCCCCTCACACATCCCCTCCGAGCCGTACCGACGCTCTCTCACGCGTCCTCCTCCAGCAGCGCGCAGCCCCGCTCGATCAGCTGGGCGAGTTGCTTGACGTGCTCCTCCGCCGGCTCGTGCAGCGGGGGCCGGACCTCGCCGACGTCCAGGCCGCGCAGCCGTACGCCCGCCTTGACGAGCGAGACGGCGTAGCCGCGGCCCTGGGCCCGCAGCTCCACGAACGGGCCGTAGAAGCCGTCCAGAAGGCGCCGCAGGGTCGCGGTGTCACCCGCGGCCAGAGCCCGGTAGTAGGCGAGGGCGATCTCGGGGGCGAAGCAGAAGACGGCCGAGGAGTACAGGGTGACGCCGAGGGCGTGGTAGGCGAGCTGGGTCTGCTCGGCGGTGGGCAGGCCGTTGAAGTACAGGAAGTCGCCAGGGACCTCGGTGCGTACGGCACTGGTGATCCGCTGCATCAGGTCGAGGTCGCCGAGGCCGTCCTTGAGGCCGATGATCCCGTCGGTGCGGGCGAGCTCCACCATCGTGCGCGGGGTGAAGACGGCGTTGTCGCGCTGGTAGACGATGACCGGCAGGCCGGTGGCCGCGGCGACCTCCCGGTAGTGCCGCAGCAGGCCCTCCTGACCGGCGAGGACGAGGTACGGCGGCATGGCGAGGAGGCCGTCGGCGCCTGCCTGCTCGGCGAGACGGGCGTAGCGGACGGCGAGCGCGGTGCCGTAGCCGGTGCCCGCGACGACCGGGACGCGCCCCTCGGCAGCCTCCACGGCCGCCCGGACGCACGCCTCGAACTCCTCCGGCAGCAGCGCGTGGAACTCCCCGGTGCCGCAGCAGGCGAACACCGCGGCGGCACCGGCGGCGACGCCCCGGCGGACGTGGGTGCGGTAGACGTCGAGGTCGAGCGAGCCGTCGGGGCCGTAGGCCGTGACGGGGAAGAAGAGCGGCCCGCTCGGTTCGTTGAGCCGTTCGGTGAGAGGGGCTGGCGTCACGGGCTCTCCCTTGCGACACGCCGGTGCATGTTTCTGATCCATGTCCATATTTCTGAACGCGACCACGCTACGGGGCCTTTTCGCGGCAGGTCAAGCAGGCAAACTCGCAAGACCCGGAGCGGATTCACCGACATCACGCGACACTTGACGGTGCACGGCGAAAGTCTCTAGCGTGTCCACGTATGTGAATGCCGGCCACAAGGAGAACCGGGATGCCTGCTCCCCGCACCGTTCTGCTCACCGGCGCCGCCGGCGGGCTCGGCACCCTGATGCGGTCCCTGCTGCCGGAGTACGGCTACACGCTGCGCCTGTTCGACGTGCGCCCCATCGAGGACGCGCCGGACGCGATCACCGCCGACCTCGCCGACACGGCGGCCCTGCGCGAGGCCGTGCGGGGCGTGGACGCGGTCCTGCATCTCGCGGGCATCTCCCTGGAGGCCCCCTTCGAGAAGATCCTCAAGTCCAACATCGAGGGCACCTACAACCTCTACGAGGCCGCCCGCCAGGAGGGCGTGCCCCGGATCGTCTTCGCCTCCTCCAACCACGCCGTCGGCTTCACCCCGGCCCCGCGCCCGGGCGAGCCGCCGATCCCGATCGACACCCCGCGCCGCCCGGACACCTTCTACGGCCTGTCCAAGTCCTTCGGCGAGGACCTCGCCCAGCTGTACTGGGACAAGCACGGGCTGGAGACCGTCTCCGTGCGCATCGGCTCCTGCTTCCCGGAACCGACCAGCGTGCGCATGCTCTCGGTGTGGATGAGCCCGGCCGACGGCGCCCGCCTCTTCCACGCGGCCCTGACCGCCGAGGAGGTCGGCCACACGGTCGTCTACGGCTCCTCCGCCAACACCCGGCTGTGGTGGGACCTGACCACCGCCCGGGCGCTCGGCTACGACCCGCAGGACGACTCCGAGCCGTACGCCGAGAAGCTGATCGCCGAGCAGGGCGAGCTGGACCCGGAGAACCCGGCACACAGCCACCTCGGCGGGCACTTCGTGAACGACCCGCCGATCTGGCCGCACTGAGTCCCGCCGGCCGCGGGAAGGCGTGCCCCGACCGGACGCCGTGCCACACGGCCGGCCGACGCCACGGTGACGGCCCCGGCTGCCGCCTGTCCCCCAAGGCGGCCCCCGGTACGCCAGGAGCAACGACCAACCCTGCCTCGCCACCGCGCCGCGCCGAGCCGCCGAACAGGTGCCACCCGAAGAACACCGCCGGCCGGACACGACCGACAGCACCCACACACCGAGCACTCCCGGCGCTGCCCTCCCCGACCATGCCCGCCACGGCCCCCATCCGACGAAAGCCACCGGGCCCGGGCGCGCGGCGGCCCCCACCGGCTCGCCCGCCCTGGCGGAGGACGGCCGACGCGCCGGGGGCACCTGCGTCACCGCCCACGGGCCGACAGGCCCCCGGGGCGACCCGGCCACCGTGCAGCCCCGGACAATGAAAGGGCTCCGGCGGCGCAAACCCATCGTCCATGCGCGCGGGCGGGCACCGAACGGGCCCGCCCGCCGCCGCATACGGGCATCCGGGACGCCCGCTCCCACCCCGCCGGGCACGGCCTCGCAGGTCCGCGCCGGGCAGCGCCCTCGGTGAACGGGCACGAACGGGCAGTATCGGGCCCGCAACAGGCCTGGTCAGTGCCGCACAGCCGCTGTAGAACTTCCCCCATGGGCCCGAACGGGCAGTTCCGCGGGAAGGTGGGTGACGACATGGGCACAGGGACGGCGGAAGAACGCCAGCGCGCGATCGTGCGGGCCGCACGCGCCACCGGCTCGGTCGACGTCACCGCCCTCGCCGCCGAGCTGGGCGTGGCCAAGGAGACCATCCGGCGCGATCTGCGCGCCCTGGAGGACCACGGACTGGTCCGCCGTACGCACGGCGGCGCCTATCCGGTGGAGAGCGCCGGCTTCGAGACGACGCTCGCCTTCCGGGCCACCAGCCATGTGCCCGAGAAGCGCCGGATCGCGGCCGCGGCAGCCGAGCTGCTCGGGGACGCGGAGACGGTCTTCGTGGACGAGGGCTTCACCCCGCAGCTCATCGCCGAGGCCCTGCCGGCCGGCCGGCCGCTGACCGTGGTCACCGCGTCCCTGCCGGTCGCGGGCGCGCTGGCGGAGGCCGAGCAGATCCAGGTCCTGCTGCTCGGCGGCCGGGTCCGGGCCGGCACGCTGGCCACCGTCGACCACTGGACGACGAAGATGCTCGCCGGCTTCGTTCTCGACCTCGCCTACATCGGCGCCAACGGCATCTCCCGCGAGCACGGCCTCACCACGCCCGACCCCGCGGTCAGCGAGGTCAAGGCGCAGGCGATGCGGGCCTCGCGCCGGACCGTGTTCGCGGGCGTGCACACCAAGTTCGGCGCGGTCAGCTTCTGCCGGTTCGCCGAGGTCGGCGCGCTGGAGGCGATCGTGACCAGCACCCAGCTCCCGGCCGCCGAGGCCCACCGCTACTCCCTGCTGGGCCCGCAGGTCATCAGGGTCTGAAAGTCCAACTCACTCCCCACAGAGGCCCTCCACACCCCCAAGTGCCCCTTAAATCCAGATATCTCCAGGAGCGATCCATGCGAACCCAGAGCCGACGGAGGCCGCGAGCCACGCTCGCCATGGCCGCCGCAGGGACGCTGCTCGCCCCGCTGCTCTCCGGCTGCTGGGTCGGCGCGGGCGGGACCGGTGGTGGCAACTCCATCAACGTGCTGATGGTCAACAACCCCCAGATGACCGAACTCCAGAAGCTCGCCCCCCGCTTCACCAAGGAGACCGGCATCAAGGTCAACTTCACGGTCCTGCCCGAGAACGACGTCCGCGACAAGATCAGCCAGGACTTCGCCAACCAGGCCGGCCAGTACGACGTGGCGACCCTGAGCAACTACGAGATACCGATCTACGCCCGCAACGGCTGGCTGCACGAGATGAGCTCGTACGTCGCGGGGGACCCGTCGTACGACGAACAGGACGTCCTCGCGCCCATGCGCCAGTCGCTGACCGGCTCCGACGGCAAGCTCTACGGCCAGCCCTTCTACGGCGAGTCGTCCTTCCTGATGTACCGCAAGGACGTGTTCGCGGCGAAGGGCCTGACGATGCCGGCGCATCCGAGCTGGCAGCAGGTCGCCGATCTGGCCGCGCGGTTGGACGGAGCGCAGTCCGGCATGAAGGGCATCTGTCTGCGCGGCCTGCCCGGCTGGGGCGAGATGATCGCGCCGCTGACCACCGTGGTGAACACCTTCGGCGGGACCTGGTTCGACAAGAACTGGAAGGCGCACCTCGACTCCCCCGAGTTCGAAAAGGCGACGAAGTTCTATGTCGACCTGGTCCGCGCGCACGGCGAGTCCGGTGCCGCCCAGTCCGGCTTCGCCGAGTGCCTCAACGACACGACCCAGGGGAAGGTCGCCATGTGGTACGACGCCACCTCCGCGGCCGGCCTGCTGGAGGCGAAGGGATCCCCGGTCAAGGGCAGGCTCGGCTACGCCCCCGCCCCCGTGGAGAAGACCCCGTCCTCCGGCTGGCTCTACACCTGGGCCTGGGGCATCCAGAAGGCCTCCCGCAATCCGGACAAGGCCTGGAAGTTCGTGTCCTGGGCGTCCGGCAAGGAGTACGAGCGGCTGGTCGGTGAGACCAGCGGCTGGCCGAACGTCCCGGCGGGCAAGCGGGCGTCGACGTACACCAACGCCGACTACCGTGCGTCGGCCGCCGCCTTCCAGGACATGACGAAACAGGCCATCGAGAGCGCCCGCCCGAACGACCCCGGCGTACAGCCGCGCCCGGCGCCCGGCATCCAGTTCGTCGACATCCCCGAGTTCACCGACCTCGGCACCAAGGTCTCCCAGGAGATCAGTGCGGCCATCGCCGGACGCCAGTCCGTCGACTCGGCCCTGCAGAAGTCTCAAGCGCTCGCCGAGAAGATCTCCAAGGAGTACGAGGGACGATGACCGCGACGACAGCACCCCTTGCGACCGCACCGGTACGCGCCACGCGGCAGCCCTCCGCCCGCCTGCGCGCCTGGGCCACCCGGGCCCCCCTCATGCCCGCCCTCGTCTTCATGATCGTCGTCACCCAGCTGCCGTTCGTGGCCACGCTGGTGATCTCCTTCTTCGACTGGAACGCCCTCTATCCCAAGGCCCGCCACTTCACCGGCCTGGACAACTACCGCCAGGTCCTGACCGACGCGGACCTGCGCCACTCGGTCTGGACGACCGTGCTGCTCACGGTGACGGTGGTGCTGGTCAGCCTGGTCCTCGGGCTGGCGCTGGCCCTGCTCCTGGACCGGAAGTTCCGCGGCCGGGGCGTCGTCCGCACCCTGCTGATCGCCCCGTTCCTCGTCGTCCCGGTGGCCGCGGCCCTGCTCTGGAAGCATGTGCTCTACAACCCCGAATACGGCCTGCTCAATGGGTTGTTGCACTATGTGGGCGGCCCACAGCCCGACTGGATCTCCAACACCCCGCTGCTCGCGGTCGAGGCCTCCCTGGTGTGGCAGTGGACGCCGTTCATGATGCTGATCCTGCTCGCCGGGCTGCAGAGCCGTGACCACGAGCAGATCGAGGCCGCGCGGGTGGACGGCGCGAACGACTGGCAGGTCTTCCGCCATCTGACGCTTCCGCATCTGCGCCGCTACCTCGAACTCGGCGCCCTGCTGGGCTCGATCTACATCGTCCAGAACTTCGACGCGGTCTTCACGATCACGTCCGGCGGACTCGGCACCGCCAACCTGCCCTACACCGTCTACCAGAGCTTCTACCAGGCCCACGAGAACGGCCTCGCCTCGGCCGCCGGCGTCCTGGTGGTCATCGGCTCGATCATCATCGCGACCTTCGCCCTGCGCGTGGTGTCGTCCCTGTTCCGCGAGGAGGTGTCCCGCGCATGAACGCCGTGCGGAGCCGTAGCGGCCTGGGTCTCGTGGCCTGGCTCGTCGGGATCGTGTTCTTCCTGCCCATCGCCTGGATGGCGCTGACGTCCTTCCACTCCGAGTCGGACGCGGCGACCAACCCGCCGTCCTTCGCCGCTTCGCTGACCCTCGACGGCTACCGCGAGTTCTTCGGGGCGGGCGGCGGCGCGAGCCCCTGGCCGGCGCTGGTCAACTCCACCGTGGCGTCCGTGGTGTCCACGATCTGCGTGCTGCTCCTCGCCCTGCCGGCCGCGTACGCGCTGTCGATCCGGCGGGTCCGCAAGTGGACGGACGTCCTGTTCTTCTTCCTGTCCACGAAGATGCTGCCGGTGGTGGCCGGACTGCTGCCGATCTACCTGTTCGCGAAGAACACCGGGATGCTCGACAACGTCTGGCTCCTGGTCATCCTCTACACCTCCATGAACCTGCCGATCGCGGTGTGGATGATGCAGTCGTTCCTCGCCGAGGTCCCGGTGGCGGTGATCGAGGCGGCGCAGATCGACGGCGCCCGGCTGCCGACCATCCTCGCGCGCGTGGTCGCCCCGATCGCCCTGCCCGGCATCGCCGCCACCGCGCTGATCTGCTTCATCTTCAGCTGGAACGAACTTCTCTTCGCCCGAGTGCTCACGGGCGTGGTCGCCGAGACCGCCCCCGTCTTCCTGACCGGCTTCATCACCAGCCAGGGCCTGTTCCTGGCCAAGGTGTGCGCCGCGTCGCTCGTCGTCTCCCTGCCGGTGCTCGCCGCGGGGTTCGCCGCCCAGGACAAGCTGGTCCAGGGCCTGTCGTTGGGAGCCGTGAAATGAAGGCCGCCGTCATCGAGTCCGTGGGCCGCGCCGTCGTCACCGAGGTGCCCGACCCGACTCCGGGTCCCCGCGAGGTCGTCGTCGAGGTGGCGGCCTGCGGACTGTGCGGCACGGATCTGCACATCCTCCAGGGCGAGTTCGCGCCCGAGCTGCCGATCGTCCCCGGGCACGAGTTCGCGGGCGAGGTGGTGGGGGTCGGCAGCCGGGTGACCGAGGTGGCGGTCGGCGACCGGGTGGCCGTGGACCCCTCCCTGTACTGCTACGAGTGCCGTTACTGCCGCGACGGCCACAACAACATGTGCGAGCGGTGGGGCGCGATCGGCGTGACGACGGCGGGCGGGGCGGCACAGTACGCCGTCGCCCCCGTGGCCAACTGCGTGAAGCTGCCCGAGCACGTGCGCACCGAGGACGCGGCCCTGGTCGAGCCGCTGTCCTGCGCGGTGCGCGGCTACGACGTCCTGCAGTCCCGCCTCGGCGCCCACGTCCTGATCTACGGCTCCGGGACCATGGGCCTGATGATGCTGGAGCTGGCCAAGCGGACCGGCGCGGCGAGCGTGGACGTGGTCGACGTGAACCCGGCCCGGCTGGAGACGGCCCGCCGGCTCGGTGTCTCGGGCGCGGCGGCCGGCGCGGACGAGCTGGACCGCCCGCAGGGCTGGGACGTGGTCGTGGACGCGACCGGCAACGCGGCGGCGATCCAGGACGGCCTGGAGCGGGTGGCGAAGGCGGGCACGTTCCTGCAGTTCGGGGTGGCCGACTACGCGACCCGGGTGACGATCGACCCGTACCGCATCTACAACCAGGAGATCACCATCACCGGTTCCATGGCGGTGCTGCACAGCTTCGAGCGGGCGGCCGAGCTGTTCGCGAACGGGGTGCTGGACCCACAGGTGTTCATCAGCGACCGGATCCCGCTGGCGCGGTATCCGCAGGCGCTGGAGCAGTTCGCGGCCGGGGTGGGCCGGAAGATCGTGGTGGTGCCGTAGGCCGTTCGGCGGGCCGTTCGACGGGTTTCGGCGGGTAAGGGAACGGTAAAGCGGTGTCGTTCGTTCACCCGGCATGACAGCTATGACCCCTGGCTCGAACATCCCTCTCTCGGCCGCGCGCGTGACGGTGGACGTCGCCGCTCCGGTGCGGCTCGACGTGTCGGGCCTGCTGCTCACGGCCGACGGCAAGGTGCGCTCGGACGACGACTTCATCTTCTACAACCAGCCGGCGGGGCCGGGCGTGACATACGCCTCCGGCGGCGGTGCGGCGCCGGACGCGATCACGGTCGACACCGCCGCCGTCCCCCCGGACATCGACAAGATCGTGGTCACGGCCAGCCCGGACGCGGTCGGCCAGACCTTCCAGGGCATCGAACCGACGGCCACGATCCGCGACGCGGACGGCGGTGCGGTGCTGGCCACGTTCACCCCGCCGCAGCTCGGCACGGAGACGGCGCTGGTCGTCGTGGAGATCTACCGCCGGGGCGGCGTCTGGAAGGCCCGCGCGGTCGGCCAGGGGTACGCCGACGGTCTGGCCGGCATCGCGACGGACTTCGGGGTGACCGTGGAGGAGCCGGCGGCAGCCCCTGCGCAGCCGGTGGCCCCGCCGGCGCCCGCCATGCAGACCCCGGTCACCCCGCCCGCCCCGCCGATGTCCGCTCCCCCGGTCCCGCCCGGGCCCGCTGCGGGCGCCGGGAAGATCAACCTCGACAAGGGCCGGGTCAGCCTCCAGAAGAACCAGACCGTGTCCCTGATCAAGGGCGGCCGCCCGCTGCTCTCCCAGGTCAAGATGGGGCTGGGCTGGGAGCCGGCGTTCCATGCCGCGGACATCGACCTGGACGCCTCGGTGATCGCCTACGGCCCGCAGCGCAACCACATCGACAGCTGCTACTTCGGCAAGCTGACGATCCTGAACGGCGCGATCAGGCACTCCGGTGACAACCTCACCGGTGAGGGCGCGGGCGACGACGAGGTGATCACGGTCGACCTCGGCCGTCTCCCCCAGGAGGTCACCGGCCTGGTCTTCACGGTCAACTCCTTCTCGGGGCAGAAGTTCACCGAGGTCGCCAAGGCCTACTGCCGTCTGCTGGACGCCACGACCGGCGAGGAACTGGTCCGCTTCGACCTCACCCACGCCGAGCCCCAGACGGGAGTGATGATGGCCAAGCTCATCCGCCAGTTCTCGGGTGAGTGGGACATGACGGCGCTGGGCGACTTCGTGAAGGCCCGGACGGTGAGAAACATGGTCGAGCCGGGGGCGCGGGCCCTGTAGCCGGTCGGGTGCGGGGAGCTGTGGGGCCGTAGATCGCCGCTGGGGTGCGGACCGTTGCCGGCCACGAGTTCCTCGCGCCCTTCAGGGCGCCAGCCCCTGTGCCAGCAGCGTCAGATACCGCCGGATCTCCCGGCCCTGCCCTCCCCCCAGTTCCGAGGCCGTCGCCACCCCGTGGGCCAGCCGCAGCAGCTCGATCGGCCGCAGGTCGGCCCGCAGGGCACGCTCATTCTGAGCCGCCTCCACCAAACGGCCCGCCGCCCTGTGCACCGTGGTGGCGCACGCCGTCGACGCGGCCGAGCTGCCGTCCGTGACCGCCGACCCCAGCAGCGCCTTCAACCCGCGCACCTGAATCGTGGCGACGCACAACTCGTTCAGCCACTCCATCAGCGCCTCACCCGGCGGCAGTTCCTTCGCCAGCTCGTCGGCCCGCGCCCCCAGCGCCTCCATCCGGTCCACGTACGCGGCCTCCAGCAGCGCCTGCCGGGTCGGGAAGTGCCGGTAGAGCGTGCCGGAGCCGACGCCCGCCCGCTTGGCGATGTCGTCCAGCGACGCGTTCTCCCCATGCTCGGCGAACGCTTCGGCCGCGACCTTCAGCAACCGCTCGTAGTTGCGTCGGGCGTCCGCGCGCATGGGCCTGACCTGCGGCATCCAGCAACTCCTCGCACACCGGGGATCATCTCCACAGCCTAGCGAGACCTGGTTCACCCGGTCAGTGCCGCTCGGGTGGCTCGTATCCGCCGGTCGCCGGGTCCGGTCCCAGGTGGTGGCGTACCGCGCCGGTGCCCAGGCCGATCGTGGCACGCGTCCGCATGGGGCCGTCACCCCGGCGCGACAGCACGGCGATCTCGTCCACGCGCGCGTGCAGCACGCCGAGCCGGGCGGCGCACTCGGCGGTGAGGACGCGTGGGACGCGGGTGCGGCCGAGCGAGAGGTGCGGGGTGAAGCGCGGGAAGCGGTCCGTGCAGGACGGGAAGGGCTCCGCCAGCACACGCCGGAGCTCCGTCCAGGGCGCGGCACCGGCCGCCGCGGGGTCGAGCCACACGGTGGAGTAGGACCGGTGGCGGAAGGAGCGGACCCCGCCGAGCCGGATGTCGAAGGGCTCGCATTCCACGGCCGCCGCGGCCAGCAGCGGGAGCGCCGCCGGAAAGTCCTCCTCCGGCACGAAGCCGAAGATCAGGTTCACATGGGGCGGCCAGCGGCGGATCTGCGGGTCGTGCTCGGCACGGATGCCCTGGATGGCAGGCCACAGCCCGGCCGGCGGCAGCCACACCACGGCACTCCGCGGCGTGGGGCCCGACTCCAGACGACCGGGAGCGGCGGCGGGACGGGGGGCCTCGGACGGGCCGGGCGTCGCAGGACGAGGCGCCGGGGGGCAGGGCACTCTTCCATCATGGCCCCGTCCCCCCGGGCCCGGCGTCCGCACAAGCTCCGCCGCGCAGGGCCGCCAGAACTCAGACAAGCCACGGCCAACGGCTGTCGCGACCATTCTCGATCAGGGACACCATGCGGAAGGCAGCATCCGAAAGGCCGGCGAATACATGCCGGTTCCCGCTTCCCGACGGTCCGTGGCCCGCCCGGTACCCCTCCAGGTTCCAGGTGTAGACGGGCACATGGGCCGGGACCTGGTCGGTCGGGGCGCCGTGCCGGTTCGGGGCGTACTGCTCGTCGGTGACGATCAGCACCCGGTCGTGCTTCCGGTAGTGCCGGCGCACCGCGTCGGTGGTGTCGGTGCCGCCCAGGCTGCCGAAGCGCTCCAGGATCCTCAGCACCGACTCGCCCTTGCGGAACGGCACCCTGTCGCTGGTCGTACCGAACTGGACGAGGTCGGCGTCGGCCGCCCGCAGCGCGAGCGCGGTGCCGAAGATCGCCGCCGCGTCCGCCCGGGTCAGCCCCGAGCCGTCCTGGGACTGCGACCAGAACATCGAGCCCGACCGGTCGACCAGGACCAGCGTCCGGCCCGGCAGCGCGGGCACGTTGGCCAGCGAATGGCCGAGCGCCTGCTCCAGCGGGTACGACCAGCGCAGCGACGGTGCGTGCCGGTAGGCGGCGAGGTAGCGGAAGGGGAACTGCCGCGAGCGCGCCACCTGCTCCGGGTCGCTGATCTTCGCCGCCACCCGGGCCGCGACCTCGTCGGACACCCCTGCCTCGTCGAAGTTGCGCAGGTTGCGGACCAGCGCCATCGCACCCATGGACGGGATCACGGCCTCCCAGGCCGCCTTGTCCATGGGGCCCTGCAGCCAGCCGGCCAGCGCCTCCCAGGTGATCCCGGCCGCCGCGAGCCGCTCTGCACCGCCGGGCGAGGTCACGACCGACCGCCGCTCCGGCACCGGCAGCGCCATCAGCTCGCGGTGCGCGGTGAGCACCGGCAGGGACGCGGGCGGCACGGCGGTGTCCGGGTGGTGCCGGCGGTCGAGCGCGTACTGGAACAGCGCGCCCTGCCACGGCTTGTCCGGGTCCGGTGCCGCGTGCACGAGGTTGAGGATGTCGCCGAAGCGGTAGCCCTTGGACGCGGTGTCGTACTTCAGCAGCGACTTGGCGTGGTACAGCCGTCGTACGGCGTCGGCGACCCCGCGCTTGACGGGCTTGGGGACGGCACGGCCGTACCTCGACGTCCAGTACCCGAGCAGCTCGCCGGGCTCGTCCGGGCGCTGGAGCACGGAGTCCACGACCTGCCGGTTGGCCGGGCCGTCGGTCGCGCCGGCCGTCAGACGTGCATGCACATACTCGGCGGCGCCCACGAGCCAGGCCGTCCGCATGTGCCCCTCACCGCGCAGCCAGCCGAGCAGGCCGGCGGTCCAGTCGGGGTCGCTGACGGCGAGGTCGCGCACGAGCTCGGCGAACCGGTCGTCGCGGTCGGTGCCGGACTCGTAGAAGGTGCTCCGCGTGACGAAGTTGGAGACGGCGAGCAGGAAGAGCTGGGAGCGTGTGTCGCGCTCGTGGCCCCGGCCGCCCTCGTAGGTCCGCAGGGTGCGGGCGGTGGTGGTGACGGGCGAGGTCGGCTGCGCCTTGGCGGCACGCGTGTTGAATCGCGCCATGGTGAATTCCCCCGAATTCATTGCGGTTTCGGAAGGGGGCGCGGCAAATGGAGGGTGTCCGAGGTCGAGAGTCGGCGACGGTCCTTAGTCAGATGCTCTGTCCATTGAGCTACACCGACCCGAAGTCGGTGACGGGAGTCGAACCCGCAACCTTCTGATCCCAATGAAGTATCCGCTGCCTGCGCACCGGACACCCACCATGAGCTGCGCCTCCCGAGATCAAGTCGGCTGCGGCTGTTGTTTCATTCCTGGAAAGGGAAGTAGCCGCTGCCATCGCACCGGGAGGTGCGTGACGTTGTGATCTCACTGTAGGAGGCGCAGCTGTGGACCTGCGAGCGAATTAATCTCCGCTTCCGGCGTTATCGCTGCTGCCGCTTCCAGGGCCCGGTGATGGCGAGCATGATGCCGGGCGTCTGGATGTTGGCGAACAGGGTCTTGCCGTCGGGCGAGAAGGTGACGCCGGTGAACTCGCTGTACTCCGGCTCCGCTTCGGTGCCGATGTTCAGTTCGTTGCGGGCGATCGGATAGGTACGGCCGCTGTCGGTGGCGCCGAACAGGTGCTGGACGCCCTCGCCGTCCTCGGCGATGACCAGGCCGCCGTACGGGGAGACGGTGATGTTGTCCGGACCGTCGAAGGCGCCGTCCTTGCCCGGGTCGGGGTTCACGCCGAGCAGCACCTTCAGGGTGAGGGTCCGGCGCCGCGGGTCGTAGAACCAGACCTGGCCGTCGTGCTGGACCGGGCTCTCCGCACGGGCGTAGGAGGAGACGATGTAGGCGCCGCCGTCGCCCCACCACATGCCCTCCAGCTTGCGGGCGCGGGTGATCTGGCCGTCGGTGAACTGCTTGCGGACCGAGACCGTCTTGGCGTCGCGGTCGGGGACGTCGATCCAGTCGACGCCGTAGACCGTGCCGATCCTCGTGGCACGGGACAGGTCGTCCACGAACTTGCCGCCGGAGTCGAAGCACTTGAAGGCCTGGAGCACGCCGGCGTCGTCGGCGAGGGTGCGCAGCGCGCCGCGGCCGTGGCGGAAGCCCTCCGGCGGGGTCCAGCGGTAGAGCAGGCCGTTGGGGCCGGCCGCGTCCTCGGTCAGGTAGAGGTGGCCTCGCTTGGGGTCGACGACGACGGCCTCGTGGGCGTAGCGGCCCAGCGCCTTGACGGGCTTGGGGTCGCGGTTGGCCCGGCGGTCCTCCGGGTCGACCTCGAAGACATAGCCGTGGTCCTTGGTGAAACCGTATCTGCCGGCCTTGTCCTCGGTCTCCTCGCAGGTCAGCCAGGTACCCCAAGGGGTGCTGCCGCCCGCGCAGTTGGTGGCGGTGCCGGCGATGCCGACCCACTCGGCGACCTCGCCGCCACGGCGGACCTCCACTACGGTGCAGCCGCCGGCCGCCGCCGGGTCGTAGACGAGCCCCTCGGTCAGCGGCACGGGGTGCGGCCAGTTGGCGCGGGCGCCGGCCAGCTCGTGGTTGTTGACGAGGAGAGTGGTGCCGCGGGGGCCCTCGAAGGTGGCGGTGCCGTCGTGGTTGGACGGGGTGAACTCGCCGGACTCCAGCCTGGTCCTGCCGCTGTAGGTGATGATCTTGTACTCGAAGCCGGCGGGCAGGGCGAGGAGGCCGTTCGGGTCGGGGACCAACGGGCCGTAGCCGACGCCGTCGTGGTCGCCGTGCGCCGACTCCGTCCCGGCGCTGTCGGTGTCCGTCGCAGCGAGGGCGTTCGGCGCCGTGGCGAGTGCGCCGACGCTGCCCGCCAGGGCGACCCCGGCACCCGTGATCGCGGATTTTCTGGCGAAGTCCCTGCGGGTGAGCGACATGGTGAGTCTCCTGAGACGGTGGGAGTGCCGTGGAGGGTGGCGGACCTCGGTTCGGCGCACACGCTCCCGCCGCACCTTGAACAGGGGTTGAACAGCGGACTACTTCAGAGACCCTTGTTCAAGAATCCGTATACGCCACCCCATGGCCGACTCAAGCCACGCCATGATCAGCTCAAGGAGTTTTTCAGGCCCCGCGCTGCGACCGCGCCTTGAACGCGGCCTTCCGCGCTTCCTTCGCCACCTTCTTGTCCGGATGCAGCCGCCCCATCGCCTCCAGCACATCGGCCGTGGCCGGGTGCCCCACCCGCCAGGCCGCGGAGAAGAACCCGCTGTGCTGCGCGGCCAGCCCCTCCACCAGCGCCTGGAGCTCCTCGGAGTTGCCCTCGGCCGCCAGCTGCGCGGCCACCGTGTCGATGGTCAGCCAGAACACCAGCTCCTCGGACGGCGCCGGCACACCCGCCGCGCCCCGTTCGCTGAGCCACACCCGGGCCAGCCCGCCCAGTTCCGGATCGTCCAGCACCTCCCGCAGCGCCGGCTCGGCCTCCGCACCGATCAGGGACAAGGCCTGCTGGCAGCGCAGCCGGCGCAGCGGCGCGCCCGCGTCCGCACCTCGTGCCGCCGCCAGCAACTCCCGGGCGGCATCGAGCGGTTCGCGCCGCGTGAGCCACAGCTCGGTCTCGGCGCGGGCGGCGGACTGCCCGAACCCGGCCGTACCGTCGAGCAGCGCGTCCGCACCCTTGTCGGCGAGCTCACCGACGGCCGGCGCCTGGAACCCGGCCTCCAGCAGCCGCGCCCGCAGCCCGTACACGCCGAGCGGGGTCAGCCGGACCATGCCGTACCGCGAGACATCGGTGTCGTCGAGTTGCGCCGCGGGTTCCTCCTCGGCATCGGCCATCAACACCTCGTCCACCGGCTGGTACTCCACGAGTCCGACCGGCTCCAGCGCCCGGAACTGGTCGTCCAGCCGCATCATCGCGTCGGAGACCTGTTCAAGGACGTCGTTGGTGGGCTCGACCATGCCGTCGGGGACGATCATCGAGGCGGCGAGGGCGGGCAGCGGGACCGGACCCTCGCCGGGGCCGCCCTCACTCACCGTCAGCAGGTAGAGGTTGCCGAGAACGCCGTCCAGGAACTCCGCCTCGGCCTCGGGGTCCCAGTCGAGTGACGAGAAATCGATCTCGCCGCCCTCGTCCAGGGCATCGACCAGATCGTCCAGGTCCGGGACGCTCGCGTCGGCGACGACGGTCTCCAGTGCGGCGAGCCACACGGCGAGCACATCGGCCGGGGCGCCGCCGGTGAGCAGCTTCAGCTCCTCGCCGGCCCGGACCGTCCCCGTCTCCTCGTCCACGATCTCGACCAGCCCGGCGTCCATGGCGACCCGCCAGGCCTCACTGGCGTACGCGGCGGCGTCGTCACCGCTCAGCCCGAGCAGTTGGGCGGCGGCCGGAAGCTGCTCCTCGACCAGTCCGCCGCCGGCGTCCACGCGGGTCTCGGGCCCGGCCCAGCGGGCGAGGCGGGCGGCGCGGGAGAGCAGCGGGGTGGACAGCGCGGCGCGTGCCAGCTCCGCTTCGGGGTGCAGCCGTACGGGCGGCAGGGGGGAGCTGTCTGACATCGGCTGGTTCTCCTCGGACCGTGAACGGGCTCAGCCGCTCAGCCTAGACGGATTTCCACCCATGCCGCCCGGTTCATCTCCCCGTCGACCGCCATACATGGCCGAAACCTTGACAACTCCCTTCGCCAGGCAGGAGATTGACGCGCGTAGAAGTTGGGGGGACAACTGTTCACTCGGCTCTACGCGCGTCACGGAGGGCTACGACCCCCACACGCTCCCGTACCACCTCGTCCCGGCACATCGTCACGTCCCCGGAGGGATACCTTGCCGAGCAGGTCTTCCGCGCGCCTCGCCGCGCTCACCGTCGCCGCTGTCTGCAGCGCGGCGTCCGCCGTCGTTCTCACGTCTCCCGCGCACGCCGACTCGGTGCGCATCCACGACATTCAGAGCACCACCCGAATATCGCCGTTCGCGGGCCAGAAGGTGACGGATGTGCCGGGCATCGTCACGGCCACGCGGGCGTACGGCTCCTCCAGAGGTTTCTGGATCCAGGATCCGAGCCCGGACGACAACCCGGCCACCAGCGAGGGCGTCTTCGTCTTCACCGGCTCCACGCCGAAGGTCGCGGTCGGCGACTCGGTGACGGTGACCGGCACGGTCTCCGAGTACGTCCCGGGCGGCACCGCCTCCGGCAACCAGTCGGTCACGGAGATCACCAAGCCGGCGATCACGACGGTCTCCACCGGCGATGCGGTCCCGGCGCCGGTCGTGATCGACGAGGACTCGGTCCCGGACGAGTACGCGCCGCAGGGCGACACCGCGGCCGGCGGCTCGATCAACGGCCTGACCCTGGACCCCTCGACGTACGCCCTGGACTACTACGAGTCCCTGGAGGGCATGAACGTCCAGGTCGAGGACACCCGCGTGGTCACCGCCACCGACCCCTACAGCGAGCTGTGGGTGACGGTGAAGCCGTGGGAGCACCGCAATGTGCGCGGCGGCACGGTCTACGGCTCCTACGACTCGCAGAACACCGGCCGGCTGCAGATCCAGTCGCTGGGCTCGACCGCCGACTTCCCGAAGGCGAACGTCGGCGACACCCTGGAGGGCGCCACCACCGGCCCGCTGGACTTCAACCAGTACGGCGGCTACACCCTGGTGGCGAGCAAGCTCGGCACCCTGCAGAGCGGCGGACTGGAGCGCGAGACCACGCGCAAGCAGTCGAGCCGCGAGCTGGCGGTGGCCACCTACAACGTCGAGAACCTCGACCCGTCGGACAAGACGTTCGACCAGCACGCCGCCGCGATCGTGAACAACCTGCAGTCGCCGGACATCGTGTCCCTGGAGGAGATCCAGGACGACAACGGCGCCACGGACGACGGCACGGTCGACGCGAGCGTCACCGTGAACAAACTGATCGACGCGATCGTCGCGGCGGGCGGCCCGAAGTACGACTGGCGCTCGATCAACCCGGTCAACGACCAGGACGGCGGCGAGCCGGGCGGCAACATCCGCCAGGTGTTCCTGTTCAACCCGGAGCGGGTGTCCTTCGTGGACCGCGCGGGCGGCGACTCCACCACCGCGGTCGGCGTCACCAAGGAGAACGGCAAGGCCGAGCTGACGGTCTCCCCGGGCCGCATCGACCCGGGCAACGCGGCCTGGACCAAGAGCCGCAAGCCGCTGGTCGGCCAGTTCGTCTTCCGCGGCAAGACCGTCTTCGTGATCGCCAACCACCTGATCTCCAAGGGCGGCGACCAGGGCCTGACCTCGCAGTACCAGCCGCCGACGCGCAGCTCGGAGATCCAGCGCCACGCGCAGGCGACCGAGGTGAACGCGTTCGTCAATGACATCCTGGCCGTCCAGAAGAACGCGAACGTCATCGCGCTCGGCGACATGAACGACTTCGAGTTCTCCGGGACGGCGAAGATCCTGGAGGGTGACGGGGAGCTGTGGTCGGCGATCAAGTCGCTGCCCAGGAGCGAGCGTTACACCTACGACTACCAGGGCAACGAGCAGGTCCTGGACCAGATCCTGATCAGCCCGGCGATCCGGCGCGGCTGCGACTTCGACTACGACTCCGTGCACATCAACTCGGAGTTCAACGACCAGATCAGCGACCACGACCCGCAGGTGCTGCGCTTCCGCCCGTGAGCAGAGCCGCTCTCAGGACTGGCTGAACACCCCGTTCAGCCAGTCCTGCCAGGCACTCTCGTTCGCCTCGGCGTCGGCGTCCGGCGCGAAGTCGTGGACGCTGATGCCGAGCGGGGCGCCCCAGTGGCCGCGTCCGAAGAAGCGGATGAGCGCGTCGTCGGTGCGCAGCCCGATGAAGTACGGGCTGCGGTAGTCGAGTACGGCGTCCAGCGTCCGCCCGCCCGGCCCCCGCACCCCGACCTTCGCACCCGCGGCCGCGTCGTCCGCCAGACCGAGGGCGTGGGCGACGGCGGCGAGCGCCCCCGGCGTCCCCGAGGCCGCGGGCCCGTTCAGCTGGGCGAAGGCGACCGGGCGGGGCGCGAAGTGCGTCAGGTACTCGCACAGGGTGTGCAGATAGAAGTTGGTGTGCTTGCTCGCGCCGTCGTACTGGTTGTTCCAGTCATCCGTGAAGATGCCGCTGTGGACATAGCGCACCCAGGAGCGGCGGCCCTCGTCGCGGGGCTCGATGGTGTAGTCGAGCCGGTTCAGCGACTGGACCGGGAAGCCGACGTCCTCACTGCGGTTGGTGTACCGGTGGGGCGGATCCCAGGCGGTGACGGTGGACCCGAAGGGGCCCGCACCACCGACCCGGGGCTCTGGCGGCTCCATGGGCCACAGATAGCCACCGGTGCCGGTGGTGACGGCCGCCCAGACCTTCTCAGGCGGGACGTCGACCTCGAACTCGCGGACGATCTCGAATTCCTCGGACATGGCGGGGCTCCTGCTCACTCATGTCGGGGCCCCATGGGGCGGTCAATGGTGACGCTGCCTGCGCCAGACGATACCGGCCGTCACCGCGGCCGCGCCCACCACGCCCACGGCGAGGACCGGTCCCGGATGGCGCATGCCCGCGCGCATCGCGCCGCGCAGGGGCTGCGGAACGGTGTCCTCGACGGCGTGGCCCGCGCGTCCGGCCCGGTGCTGAACGGCATGCCCGGCCCGGCTCGCCCGGTCCTGCGCCGTATGACCGGCCTGCACGGCCCGCCCCTGCAGCGCGTGCCCCACCCGCGAGGCCCGGCCCTGCACCACATGACCCGCCTGAGCGGCCCGGCCCTGCACCGCGTGGCCGGCCTTGACGGCCCGGTCCTGCATGCCATGGCCGGCCTGGGCGGCGCTCTCACGCAGCTGCACGGTCATGGCACCGGCCTTGTCCTTCAGGTCGGCGGCCCGTACCCGGGCCCGACCCTTCACATCGGCCTTGCCGACCAACTGGGCGACTGTGCCACCGAGTTGGTGCCTCGTGTGCTCGATCTGCTGCCGCAGCTCGTCGGGCCCCTTGGCGCCCGATCCGTGCGGAATCCTGTGCTTCATCGATGTGCCCTTTCCCTGATCGTGTCGAGGCCGCGCACGGCGGGGAGGGGACGTGGCGGGTGGTGTCCGCCCGCAGCGGCCGGCGCGCCCTGGACAGACAGTGCGCCGGACCGAGGACGGGCACCACCCGGCGCGGCACCGACTCACAACCCACCGTAGGCGCGCCCCCGGCCGCGACGCACCTGCAGGGGCCGCCGCAGGCATCCGCACCCACGCACCCACAGATTCGGGTACCCGCCCCGAAGACCGTCAGTCCCGCTCGACGCCCCCGCCCCCGCGCTCGCCGAGGCGCGCGAGTTGGCCCTGGAACCAGTCGAGTCGCGCCTGCAACAGCGCCGCCTCGGCGACGAGTTCGGGTACTCCCAGCTCCGCCCCGGCCACCGACGCGGCGGGGAACCCGGTGCCACCGCCCCGCGCCACCACCCGCACCCCCTGCCCGGCCAGCCGGGCGAAACCGGCGAGCGAAACCGACGTACGGCCGCGCACACAACCGCCGCAGACGGGGGCGAGGGCCCGCCAGCCGGGCCTGCCCCAGCCGGCGTCGCCGAGCGCGACGGCGGTGGCACCACAGGGGCACGGACCGGCGGTGGCCGTGCGCACCCGCTGCCGGGCATAACGGAAGCCGCGCTCGAAGCGGATGTAGGCGCCGAGCACGGAGACCTCCAGAAGCAGGGCGGTCCGGTGCTCGGCGGTGCACAGCATGGCCTCGGCGGCACCGCGGTCGTGGACGCAGTGGAAGCCGCAGTCGCACAGCCGGGCCGGCGGCCGGTGCCGGCGGCCGTAGACACACGCGGCATCGTCGAGCACGGCGTACGGCAGCGCGCCGCCGAGCGACACACCGGTGAACCCGGCCCGGGTGCCGTCCTGGGACAGCACCGGGTGGGCGATCTTGTATCCGGTCGGCGGCTCCGTAGGGCGTTCCGCGGGGAGCCGCAGTCTCATCGGACGGCCGGAACCTCTTCGCGGGCCGGCTCGGCCGGTTCGACGGGGGCGGCGATCTCTTCGGGGAGCGGGGCCTTCTCCTCCTGGACGAGCGGCCGCTCCTCGGCGACGCCGGTGGCCAGTGCCTTGCCGAGCTTCATGGTGCCTCCCATGACGGACGTCGGTGACCCTCCGGCCATAGTGACCCATGAGGGGCCGAGTTGGACACACGGCCTCCGCCCGTAACCGCCACCCATCAGCAGTTCTTAGCAATACCCCGTAGCAGAATTAAGTAGAGCTTCACCGACAGACTGCCGACACTACCCGTATGACAACCTCACGCACCACCACCCGCCCCTTCGGCCGCACGCTCTGCGCGATGATCACGCCGTTCACCGCGGACGGTGCCCTCGACCTGGACGGTGCCCGGAAGCTGGCCTCGTGGCTGGTGGCCGGGGGCTGCGACGGCCTGGTGCTGAACGGCACCACGGGCGAGTCGCCCACCACCACGGACGCGGAGAAGGCGGAGCTGGTCGCGGCCGTCCGGGAGGCGGTCGGCGACCGGGTGTCCCTGGTCACGGGCGTGGGCAGCGCCGACACCCGGCACACCGTCGAGCTGGCCCTGGCGGCGGAGAAGGCGGGCGCCGACGGCGTGCTGGTGGTGACGCCGTACTACAGCAGGCCGCCACAGGAGGCGGTGGAGGCGCACTTCCGCGCGGTCGCCGACGCGAGCGGGCTGCCCGTGATGCTCTACGACATCCCGGGCCGCACCGGCACCCGGATCGAACCGGACATGGTCATCCGCCTCGCCGCGCACCCGAGGATCGTGGCCGTCAAGGACTGCTCCTACGACTTCCTCGGCACCCAGAAGGTGCTGGCCCACACGGACCTCGCGTACTACGCGGGCTGCGACGAGCACGTACTCGCGTTGTACGCGGTCGGCGCGGCGGGCTGTGTCAGCACGGTAGCGAACGCCGTACCCGGCGCAATCGCCGCAGTCCTCGATGCCTTCGACGCGGCCGACACCGCCCGGGCGACCGAACTCCAGCTACGCGCGACGCCGTTGATCGAGGCGATGATGGGCGCGGGCCTGCCCGGCACGGTCACGGCCAAGGCCCTCCTCGCCCGCCTGGGACTGCCCGCGGGCCCGGTGCGCGCACCCCTGCTGCCCGCCGGCCGGGAGGCGGCCGACGGACTGCTGGCGCGCTACGAGGAACTGACGACGGCCTGATCAGCGCTCGGCACCGCTTGCCGTCCGCCCAGGCGCCGGACCGAGGATCCCGTCCGGGGCCCGGAGAAAAACTCCGAGGACCGGCCCGCCTCCCTGCCGTACGGTGGCCTGGTGAGCCGCCCCCTGCTGTTCCTGGACGTCGACGGCCCCCTCAACCCGTACGCGGCCCAGCCGGAACGCCGGCCCGCGGGCTATACGACGATCCGGGTGCCCGTGTTCCCCCGGCGCCCGCTGCGGGTCTGGCTGAACCCGGACCACGGCCCGGCTCTGCTCGGGCTCGGCTACGAACTGGTCTGGGCGACGACCTGGATGGCCGAGGCCAACGTCTGGATCGCCCCGGTCGTCGGGCTGCCCGAGCTGCCGTACGTCGACTTCGGTACGGGCCTGTTCGCCGAGCGCCCCGACGGCGTGCACTGGAAGACGGAGGCGATCGTGGCGTACGCGGGAGGCCGCCCGTTCGCCTGGGTGGACGACGAGCAGAGCGCGGCGGACACCGCGTACGTGGCCGCCCGCCACCCCGCCCCGGCCCTGCTCCATCACGTGAACCCGAGAATCGGCCTGCGCGAGGACGACTTCGCGGCGCTGCGGGAGTTCGCGGCGCCTCCGTCCGCATGACACAGCACCCTCCGCATGACACAGCGCCCTCCGCCACATACGGCGGAGGGCGCTGGGGCGCGGTGGGTCAGTTGTGGCTGTTCTGAGTAAGACGCAGGTCAGGGGCCTAGCTTGCCCCCTGGGCCGTCTCGGGGCCGTCCTCGGTGCTGTCGGGGTCCCGGAAGACGCGATCCACGGCGGCCCGGGTGCGCGCCTCGCCGTTCTCGCGTCCGAGGGGGATGCCGGCGGATGTGAGAGCGGGTCGCCACACGAAGCGGTTGAAGCGAGTTCGGTGTACAGCCAGAGCCTTGTTCCGGACGTTGACGAACAGCAGCGAGGCCGTCACGGGCGGGCCGTCCGGCGTCTTCCAGGGCAGCGTGACCTCAACCGGCTCGCGCTTCGTGATGTGGGCGGCCAGCGCGAAGGAAACCGTCTCGGGCAAGGGCACATGCCGTTCCTTGCCTCCCTTGGGCGGGCCGAAGACCGCCTGGGTGCCTCGGATGAGCTTGACCTGCCGGACAACGTGGACCTCTGGAGATCGGCACGATCAAGCATGCAAGTTTCGCCGGGTGTAACCGTCGCACAAGGCGTTCACCCATTCGGGCTAATCAACATCGCGGCGCACACCCTGAGTTCCTACGGTCGGAAAGCACGGGAGGCGGTCATCTTGCTCGGGAGACCCCCGCAGGCCGCGCCCGAGGGAGGCAACCGTGCTCCGAATACCCGCTGCCGCCGTCGCAGGGTGCGTCGTGCTGGGATTGTCGGCCCCCGCTGCGATGGCCACCGACGGCCCCAACCCCATCGCCACCGTCAGCCCCAAAACCGCAAAGCCCGGCGCAACTGTCATCCTGACCCTGCGCAACTGCGAGGACCCCAGCCAGGGCGGGATTGCCGAGGGCGCGCTCATCGGCGGCGAGACCACGGCGAGATCTCCCATCGGGATTACGGAGCTCAAGCCCGACGCCACTGGAGAGTATCCCGTGGGAACGCTCGTCGGCATAACCAACATCAATGAACATGCCAAGCGCGGAGCCACGGAGCGCATCTACATGGCCTGCGCGTCGAACCCGAACAAAGCCGTCGAGACCACCGTCACCATTGCGCCCTAGCTGGCGCGCCCCTCGCGAAGTGGGTCCTGGTGATCACGACCCGCTTCGCAAGCCCGTTGATCACTCGCAGGATTATGACCCGTGCAGACGTCTGGGACCGAAGGGGCCTCCGGACTGCGCGCAACTTTGTAGGCGCGGACTGTAGGGCAGCCGCTGACATCCACACCTGACTGCACCGCACCGTAAGCGCGGCGGTCCAGCAGTCAGCACCTACCCCGCTCGAACTCCTAAAGCGGTGCAACGGCACTCGACAGCCCAGCACGCCACTGGCGAAGCGCCGGCGGCCCAGCCCACCAAAACTTGCCCGCATCTTCCGAGCGCCGGGCTACTCCTAAGGGCTGTCCCGCTACGTGGCGGCGCGCCTCTTCACGAGTGGCGTTCAAGAATGGCAGCCACCAGCCTGTTTATATGGAACATGGCGCTGCGACCATCAGTCTGTATCGAGAACCGAGTCCGGGGGATAGATTTGTACGGTATCGGGTCATGATGGATGGAACCCAGGTTGCTCGTATCAGGGAGGGCGAGGAGATCGAGCTGACGGTCAGTCCGGGTGAGCACACCCTGCAAATGCGTATCAACTGGACGGGAAGCCCAGAGGTCCAATTTTCCGTCCAAAGCGGGGAATCTGCTACTTTTACATGTGGCGGAATGCAAGGGGATCCACTGATGTCTCTAGTCGACTCTTTCTTTCACCATGACCGCTGGGTGTGGCTTGAGCCTGGACCCACCGATGGATGATCAAAGGCGGTAGGCGTCGTTGTGTGCTGCTGTTGGCATACGGGTTGACGTACGCCATGAGGCGCCCGACTTTACGGGACAACGCTTAGGTGGTCAGAGTGACCAACCGCTGATCGAATCCAGGACATTCCTATCTGGCCATCTCCCTTGGCCGTCGTGGTCCTCACTGTTCTTGCGGCCACGGCTCACACCGCTTGCGGTCGTGCCAGATGCGTGCCAGTTCGTGCGGGGAACCACGGGGAACAGCGGGCAACGCAGTAGCGGCCAGCCAGGCACCGTCAGCGCTCCGCCCCAGGGCAGCAGCCCATTCAGCCAGAGATCACCTCAGCTTCCCAAGCTAAGGGCGCCCGCAGGTCTCAGAACTCAGAGAAGGTCGCGCCAGAAGGGGACTGTTGCTCTCGGGTCCCAGGTCTCGTCGACATCGCTTCGTGCCTCGTCGAACTCCTGGTGCATGTAGTCGACCAGGTCCAGCCCGTAGTAGATGATGTCGGTCTGCCACACCGAGAGCACCGGATGCCCGAAGCTTCCCCGGCCGGCAGGAAGGTACCGGTGGCCGTACACCGGCACAAGCAGCGGCACATCTGGAAGATGACGCTGTGCAGTGGCCAGGGCGGCCGCGGCATCAGCCGGACGCTCACCCCATGCCTCGTACCAGAATGCGTTGCGCTCGACGTCGAAGAGAACGCCCTCGACCGGCCAGCCGAGCTGATCGCGCAACCTTTCCGGATCGCCGCTGCGCCACTCGGGCCAGGGCTTGGACCAGGTCTGCCCCTCCTCGGGAGGCACGTTGACTGGAAGGCCCGCCGCAAGGAACGCGCGGTGATCGTCCGCGAACTCGAACCCGAACTCCTGCTCGATGCGCTCGAACTCGGCATCCGTCAGTCCTGACTCGAACTCATAGAGCCCTGTCTGCGCCAAGCGCCGTGCGGCCTCCGCGCCCAGACGTACTCCCTCATTGCTGATCACCGCCGCACGGTAGCGCCGATCGCAGCCCACCGTCACCCGGGTTACGCGCGGGTCCGTCTCAGTTTCCGTCTCATTCAGCGCCGTTCATGGCCGTTCAGACGAGACCGACGGCGCTCGCCACCCTCACGAGCGGCCGCGCATGAACCCAGGTGAACGGCCATGTTCGATGCCCCCGGGACCACCAACAGACTTGGAAAGCGTGCACCTGTCCAGCATGCAGTGAAGATACGGCGCGGGCGACGGTCACGCACCGTGTCCACAGGCCACGACCCCAGCGATATCTGCGTCTCGCCTGCCGATCCATCATCTGTCATCTGCCTGTGGGAGGTTGGTGGCTTCTTTGAACTTTAGCTAGGCGCGGGTGACGCTGACGCCGCCAACCAGGCCCCAGGCGTCGATCCGGACTGTCGGGCCACCCGGTTCGCTCGGGCCATCGTCCTTCACTCCGCCCAGGCGCAGCCCGTGGACCTCCACCCGGACGTCGCGGCGGACCTTGAGGCTGACGCCGCCGATCAGGCTCAACTTGGTGATGCGCAGCTCGGTGCCGTCCGGGATGTCGATGTCCGTCAGATCGACGTCGGCACCACCGATGAGGGAAGCAGTGACGGTCCTCTCGTGGAGGGTGGCTCCTGCCAGGCGATGACCGCCGATCAGGCTCACCTTGATGTCGGTCTTCTGTGGCTTCACCCCGTTGCTCTTCGTCATGGGAAGTACCGTACGGGCGTCGGCCCGCGGGCCCCAGTGCTCTGCATCCGGTATTGCATATGACAGGTGTCATGCCGGAGCCGACACCGAACCTGAGTGGAACCAGGCGGGCGTTCCTGGCCGAAGCGGCAGCAACCGGCACCTCCAGCAGCATGGGCCTGGGTGACGGGGAACGGTCACATCGCGAAAATGGCCCGAGCAGCTCCCACGTTCCCTCAAGAGTCGGTGGGTACCCACTGACGCACACCGTGGTCGTTCGTGCCGTACCAGTAGTGGGGCAGGCCCTTGATGCTGCTGGTGCGGAACGGATGGCCGTGGTCGTCGATACGGACCGTGCCGGTGCGGCCCTGGGATGACCAGTCGAGTTCCAGGTACCAGTTGCAGTCGTAGGCCTCGGTCGTCGCGGTGACCTGCAGCACCTCCGGGTCCTCGGCGGAGACGCGGTAGGGGAACTGCACCGCGGGGACGGGCTTTCCGCTGTCGTTGCCGGGGCGCGCGTGGGCGATCGGGCGGTCGACGTCCAGGTTCACGGAGAAGTTGCGGGGCGGCAGATCACTGCCGCAGCCCTGGCCCATGGCGTACGCGTTGCCGGTGACCGGGGTGCCGCGGCTGACGATACGGACCCGGAGGGCCGCGAGGACCACGGCCGTGGACGACTTCCCCTGCACCGAGATCTGCACCATCGTCTGCCGCCCAGGTACCGCCTGCTGCGTCGCTGCCCACACTCCGGCGTCCTGCTGTACGGGCGGCGGGGGCACCTGGGCCGGCTCCTTCCCGATGACGTAGTCGTGCCCGCAACCGCCGTCCCAGATCTGCGAGTCGGCGGTCCACGTGAGTGGCACATCGGTTGGCACGGGGGCGTCGCTCTTCGTCTCCGCCGACGATCCGCCCTTCGACTCGGGGCTCCCTGAAGCCCGTACTCCTGTGGAGGGCGAGGCCGAAGAGCGGCTGCGGGAGGGGCTGGCCGCAGTAGCCGAGGGGTGGTGTGACGTACCGGTTCCTGTCGTACGGGACTGACCGGGGGCCTTGGCGGAGTTGTCGTGAGACCGGTCGGCCGACAGCGCCGACATACTACCCAGCGTCACCAGCAGTACGGTCGCCGTGGCTGCGCCGACGACGGTACGGCGACGGCCGTACCAGGGCCGTCCAGTTGAGCGGACCGCATCCCACTGGGCCGTCGACTCGCGACTGCCCGGTCCGGGAGCGTCGGGAGCAGCCAGTGCGGCGTCGGGGGCGCCCGCATCGAGTCGCGGTGGTGAACCGCTCGTGCCGCCCCCGTCACCACCGATGCCGTCGGCGCCGCCACCCACACTGCGCGTGCTGCCACCCGCACGCCCCGCCGTCCGGCTGTCCGGACCCGAAGCCCGCTCGTCCCCTGTCGGCTTCAGTGCCCCTTCGGTCTTTGTCGGCTCCGCTGCCTCCTCACCCGCCCTCGGCCGCTGTCGTGCCGTCACCGCGAGCAGCCACAGGCGGTGCAGATCGAGGCGTTCCTCCGGTGTTGCTCCGCAGAAGGCGGCCAACCGCTCCACCGGGGCGTAGTCCTGCGGGACCGTCTCGCCCGCGCAGTAGCGGTGCAGCGTGGAGGTGTTCATGCCGAGACGGCGGGCCAGGGAGCCGTAGCTCCGGTCCGTGCGGTCCTTCAGCCGGCGCAGCAGCGCCGCGAACTGCTCGACGTCGTCCTCGGTCGACACCGCTCCCCCAACCTCCCACGTGTCCCCGTATCTCAGGCGGTCCATATACCTGCACGTCAGATGGGCTGGGATGGTTCCACCCTCGCCGGGCGGGCGTCCGGCGTTGCGCCGAGCCGTCGTGACGGCTGATGCTCTTGGTGTCGCACCGACCAGGACCGGACCGGCCAGTCTGCGGCGGGCGACAAACGACTCTCATGCACTCATCCACGGGAGACACCCATGCCCCAGCGCACCCGAGCAGGCCCGCCCCTTGCACTCGCCGTCACGGGCTCGCCCTCGGCACGACGCTCGCCACACTGGCAAACGTCGCGGCCAAGGCGTCGGCTTCCTCACGGCGGCCCAACTCCCGTCGTATCCAAGCCCGCCCTGAACGGTCGGCAAGGTCACCGCCTGCGTACCGGAGGCGGTGGAACAGGACCGCTGTCTACGCATGGCGCTGGGCGGCGACAGCCCGGACCTGGTACCGGGAGCTCCGCACCGAACTCGACAGGAGCGACCGTCCGTCAGGTCAGCGTGCAGTTGTCCAGGACGACTGTGGCGAAGGGGCGCTTCTCGCGGCCGAGCAACGACATCAAGTCCTGTGCGCACGCATCGAGAAGGTCGACCCGGAGACCGAGGCCACGCTGAAGGACTACGGCACGCTGCCTGCCGAAGAGGGCAGGCACGGATACGGCCTGCACCGGTGACCTCCTGGGGCGTCTTTGACACCCGTCTCGCGACTTCCGGCATGCGCCGGTGAAGGCCTCCAAGAAGACGGCCGTCACGGGCCGCGGACAAGCTCCGCTGACCGCATGACCGGGGCAGCCCTCCGCCACGGGGGTGGGGAGGCCGGCCAATCGACCACTGACAGGGTCATTCGGCGCGATTCAGCAGGACTTGGTGTCGTCGAACGCGCCCCGAGCCGCGGCAGGGGGGAATGGGTCCGCGCAGCAGCAGATGTTCATGACTCCGGGGCAGCGCCCGCCGACCCGAAAAGGCGATAGCCACACGACGGCCCCGGCACGAAGACACCGGGCCGAGAGCAACCACATATGGAACGGAAAAGGAAGATGCACATGAACAGGAAGTCCCCCGCACACCGCCGTCCGGGCCGCCGCGCGGCCGTCGCCGCCGGCCTCGTCCTGGCTGTCGGACTCGGTGTGTCGACACAGGTGTCGGCACAGGCATCCGTCCATGCCCCCGCAAAGTCGTCCGCCGCCGCACCGCAGTCCGTCAGCGGCACGAGCGGCCAAGTGGTGACCCGGGTCGCCGACTTCTACGGCGCGTACATCGACGCGATCGGCGACTACACGGACCCGGACGCCACGCTGGAAACGGTGCTCCGCAAGCACTACCTGACGCCCGACTTCGCCAAGCGACTGGCGGCCTGGGAGAAGAAGCACGGGGCGGACGGTGTCCTGCGTGCTCAAAACGTCCCGCGGAAGTGGACGGTGACCGACAACGGCGCCGTGGGTAACGGCCATGAGGTCATCGTCACCCTGACCTTCGGCAGCGGGGAGACGACGCAGAAGATCAAGCTTTTCGTGCTGGTGGAGCGGTACAACCACATCGTCGACATCGGCACCACGAGCAACCGCTGACAGCGGAGCCGCTCGGCCCGGTCTGTCATGGTCAACCTCACGACGGACGAGAACACACCCATCCGGCGAGTAACCTACTGGTACATAAGGGGCAATGTCTTCACTTCAAACGCCTTCACCATCCTTGCCAGCGCAGCAGACGTAGGCACCCCGTGGAGACCGTTCGTGGCCCGCCCCCACATGAGCCGCCAGGAACTCCCTACCTGGTGATCGAACTCCTAATGCGGTGCTCACGCACGAGCGCCCTCCCGGGCCGTCCTCGGGCCGTGGAAGGGCGCTCAATGGTGACCAACGTCGACAGGTGCCGACAGCTCGGAGCAGGTCACAGCGTTGGTCGAGAGGGGGGCCGCAGGTCACGGCCGCGCGTGATCAGTTGTGGCTGTGCAGGATGTCGTTCAGGCCGCCCCAGACCGCGTTGTTCGGGCGGGCCTCGACCGCGCCGGTGATCGAGTTGCGGCGGAAGAGGATGTTGGAGGCGCCGTTCAGCTCGCGGGCCTTGACGATCTGTCCGTCGGGCATGGTGACCCGGGTGCCCGCGGTGACGTACAGGCCGGCCTCGACCACGCACTCGTCGCCGAGCGCGATGCCGACGCCCGCCTCGGCGCCGATCAGGCAGCGCTCGCCGATGGAGATGATCACGTTGCCGCCGCCGGACAGGGTGCCCATGGTCGAGGCACCGCCGCCGATGTCGGAGCCGTTGCCGACCACGACGCCCGCGGAGATCCGGCCCTCGACCATGGAGGTGCCCAGCGTGCCGGCGTTGAAGTTGACGAAGCCCTCGTGCATGACCGTGGTGCCCTCGGCGAGGTGCGCGCCGAGGCGCACCCGGTCGGCGTCGGCGATGCGGACGCCCTTGGGGGCGACGTAGTCGGTCATGCGCGGGAACTTGTCGATCGAGGTGACCTGCAGGTGCAGGCCCTCGGCGCGGGCGTTCAGCCGCACCTTCTCGACGTCGTCCACGGCGACGGGGCCGAGCGAGGTCCAGGCGACGTTGGCGAGGTGGCCGAAGATGCCGTCCAGGCTCTGGCCGTGCGGCTTGACCAGGCGGTGCGAGAGCAGGTGCAGACGCAGGTAGACGTCGTGCGCGTCGATCGGCTTCTCGTCCAGCGAGGCGATGACCGTGCGGACCGCGACCACCTCGACGCCCCGGCGGGCGTCCGGGCCGATCGCCGCGGTCGCGCCGCCGCCCAGCAGCTGAGCCGCCTGCTCGGCGGTGAGCCGCTCGGTGCCGGCCGGGCCCGGCTCCTCGACCAGCTCGGGGGCCGGGAACCAGGTGTCGAGAACGGTGCCGTCGGAGGCGAGGGTGGCGAGGCCGGCGGCGACGGCGCCGGTGGTGCGGGAAGCAGAGTCGGTCATGGAAGAAAACCTAACGTGGGCGGGGTGGTCAGGGCGAACCGCGTCTCACGTGCCGGGCGCCGCTTCAGGGGATCAGCCGAGCGAGGGCGGCGCGGGCGTACTCCTGGTCGTACGAACCGCCCGTCAGCAGCACCTGGAGACAGATCCCGTCCAGCAGGGCGAGCAGGGCGCGGGCGGTGACCGGGTCCGTGCGGCGGGCCAGCAGGGCAGCCGCCTCCTCGGTCCACTCGGCGGCGACGGGGCGCAGGGCGGGCCGGCGCAGGGCCGCCAGATACAGCTCGTACTCCAGCTCCACGCCCGTGCGGTCGCCGCCCAGCCACACGCCGAGCGCGCGGGCGAGTTCGGCGGCGAGATCGCCTTCGCCCTCCTTCGGCAGCTGCTCGGCCAGCACCCGGCCGAAGTTCTCGTTCGACTGCCGCAGCGCGGCCACCATCAGCTCTTCGAGGGTGGCGAAGTGGTACGTCGTGGAGCCGAGCGGTACGTCCGCCTCGGCGGCGACCGAGCGGTGACTGAGGCCCGCGATGCCGTCCCGGCCGACCACGCGGATCGCCGCGTCGATGAGGCGCCGGCGCCGGTCGGGGTCGTAGCGGCGCGGCATCAGTGGCTCGCCCCGCCCAGGTTCAGCACGACCACTCCGCCGACGATCAGCAGGATGCCGCCGACCTTGGCGAGGCTCAGCCCCTCCCCGAACAGCAGCAGTCCGAGGAGGGCGATGGCCGCGGTGCCCACGCCGGACCAGATCGCGTACGCCGTGCCGATCTGGACGGTCTTCAGCGTCTGGGCGAGCAGTGCGAAGGAGACCAGGTAGCCCAGAGCCGTCACGAGCGAGGGCCAGAAACGGCTGAACCCCTCGCTGTACTTCATCGCCGTCGTCGCGGCGACCTCGGCGGCGATGGCGCCGGCGAGTGACAGATATCCCATGCGTACGAGCGTACACAACGATGCGTACGGTCGTACACAACAGATACGTACGGGCGTACACAACGAGATCGTTCCACTCTCACAGAAACCGCTCGCTGAACCGTCCGCCGGCACTAATGTGCAGGGCCATGCCCGACCACACCCCCCATCCCTGGGAGACCGGCTGGAGCGCCGATGCCTCCCGGTCCCCCGGCACCAGAAGACTCTGGCTGGCCGGCGCGCTGGCACTCGCGATCGTCACCGCCTGCGTCACGGCGTTGGCGATGAAGGACAGGCCCCCGCGCACCACGACCACCGCGCAGCCGACCGGAGCACCCTCGGACAACGGCCCCGGCCTGCTCTCCTTCGCCTCCCCGTCGGCACGGACGACCCCGCCCCCGCAGGGCGGCAAGGGCACGTTCCCGGCGGCATCTCAGGCGGCTGCCTCGCCTTCGGCCACACCGAAGTCCATACCCACCAAGTCCCCGTCGCCTCGGGGAACTTCCACCAAGCCCGCGAAGAGGGAAACCTCCGTCCGCTCCCTCAACTACCCGGACCGCTACTGGCACATCAGCGGTGACCTCGTGAAGCTCGATCCGGTCACCACCCCCGCCGACCGCCGCGCAGCGACCTTCACTGTCGTCAAAGGTCTTGCGAACAGCGGCTGTTACTCCTTCGCCACGGCGGACGGCGGCTACCTCCGCCACCGGAACTTCCTCCTGCGCGCCGAACTCGACGACGGCACGCCCCTGTTCCGCCAGGACGCCACCTTCTGCCCCCGCCCCTCCTCCTTCAGCGGGGCGGTCATGCTGGAGTCGGTCAACTACCCCGGCCGCTTCCTGCGCCACCAGAACTTCCAGCTGAAGCTGGACCCGTACCAGAACACCGACCTCTACCGCGCGGACTCGGCGTTCCTGCTGGTGGACGGGCTGGGCTGAGCACGCTGAGCCCGTGCACGCGAAAGGGGCCACGGCACACGGCCATGGCCCCTTTCACAGGCTCTGTGTCAGACGTTGAATCCGAGCGCCCGAAGCTGCTCGCGGCCGTCGTCGGTGATCTTGTCGGGGCCCCACGGGGGCATCCAGACCCAGTTGATGCGCAGTTCGTTGACGAGGCCGTCCGTGGCGGACTTGGCCTGGTCCTCGATGACGTCCGTCAGCGGGCAGGCCGCGGAGGTCAGGGTCATGTCGACGGTCGCCACGTTGGAGTCGTCGATGTGGATGCCGTAGATCAGCCCGAGGTTGACGACGTCGATGCCCAGCTCGGGGTCGACCACGTCCATCAGGGCCTCGCGGAGTTCCTCCTCCGAGACCGGCTTCATCTCTGCGGTGTCGGTCATGCCGTCTTCCTTTCGGCGTCGGCGCCACCCAGCGCCTGGGCCGTCGCGTCCTTCCACGCCATCCAGCTCAGGAGGGCGCACTTGACCCGCGCGGGGTACTTGGAGACACCGGCGAACGCGACCGCGTCCTCCAGGATGTCCTCCATCGCGTCGTCGGGCTCGATCCGGCCCTTGGACTGCATCAGCTCCAGGAAGGTCTCCTGGATCTTCTGCGCCTCGGCCAGGTCCTTGCCGACCAGCAGCTCGTTGAGGACCGACGCGCTCGCCTGGCTGATCGAGCAGCCCTGGCCCTCGTACGAGACGTCCGCGATCTTCGTGCCGTCGTACTTCACACGGAGGGTGATCTCATCGCCGCACGTCGGGTTCACATGGTGCACCTCGGCGTCGCCATCCCGCAGACCACGCCCGTGGGGGTTCTTGTAGTGGTCCAGGATGACTTCCTGGTACATCGAGTCCAGCTTCACGGTCTCAGCTCACGCCTCTCAGCCGAAGAAGTTCCGTACGTGCTCCAGCCCCTCGACCAGTGCGTCGATCTCGGCCGGCGTGGAGTACAGATAGAACGACGCTCGCGTGGTCGCAGGAATTCCGTACCGGAGGCAGACGGGCCGCGCGCAGTGGTGGCCGACGCGGACCGCGATGCCCTGCTCGTCGAGGACCTGGCCCACGTCGTGCGGGTGGATGTCACCGAGCGTGAAGGAGATCGCGGCGCCCCGGTCCTCGGCCGTGGTCGGGCCGATGATCCTCAGGTCCGGGACCTTCTGCAGACGCTGGACCGCGTACTCGGTCAGCGCGTGCTCATGGGCGAGGATCTTCTCCATGCCGATCGACTGGAGGTAGTCGATGGCCGCGCCGAGACCGACCGCCTGCGCGATCGGGGGCGTGCCCGCCTCGAACTTGTGCGGCGCCGGGGCGTAGGTGGAGGAGTGCATCGAGACCGTCTCGATCATCTCGCCGCCACCCAGGAAGGGGGGCAGGTCCTCCAGCAGCTCCTGGCGGCCCCACAGGACGCCGATGCCCGTCGGGCCGCACATCTTGTGGCCGGTGAAGGCCACGAAGTCGGCCTGCAGGGCCTGCACGTCCAGCGGCATGTGCGGGGCGGCCTGGGAGGCGTCGATGCAGACCAGCGCGCCGACCTCCTGGGCGCGACGGACTATCGCCTCGACCGGGTTGACCGTGCCCAGGATGTTCGACACCAGCACGAAGGAGACGATCTTCGTCTTCTCGGTGATGATCTCGTCGATGTTGGTGAGGTCCAGCCGGCCGTCGTCCGTGAGACCGAACCACTTCAGCTTCGCGCCGGTGCGCTGCGCGAGCAGCTGCCACGGCACGATGTTGGAGTGGTGCTCCATCTCCGTGATGACGATCTCGGTCTCGTGGTCCACCCGGTAGGGCTCCTCGGCCCAGCCCAGCATGTTCGCCACGAGGTTCAGCGACTCGGAGGCGTTCTTGGTGAAGATCACCTCGTCGCGGCTCGGCGCGTTGATGAACGCGGCGACCTTGTCGCGCGCGCCCTCGTACAGCGCCGTGGCCTCCTCGGCGAGCACATGCACACCGCGGTGGACGTTGGCGTTGTAGCGCTCGTAGTACTCGCTCAGGGCGTCCAGCACCTGGCGCGGCTTCTGCGAGGTCGCCGCATTGTCCAGGTACACGAGCTTCTTGCCGTCGTGGACCAGCCGGTCCAGCACGGGGAAGTCCTTGCGGATCGCCTCGGTGTCGAGGAGGCCCGGCAGCTGTGTCACGCGGATACGCCACCCTTCGTGTATGCCTCGTAGCCCTCGTCCTCCAGCTTGTCGGCGAGTTCGGCACCGCCGGACTCGACGATCCGGCCGCCGGAGAAGACGTGGACGAAGTCGGGCTTGATGTAGCGCAGGATGCGCGTGTAGTGCGTGATCAGCAGGGTGCCGACCTCGCCGGTCTCGCGGACGCGGTTGACGCCCTCGGAGACGATGCGGAGCGCGTCGACGTCCAGACCGGAGTCGGTCTCGTCCAGGATCGCGACCTTCGGCTTGAGCAGCTCCAGCTGGAGGATCTCGTGGCGCTTCTTCTCACCGCCGGAGAAGCCCTCGTTGACGTTGCGCTCGGCGAAGGACGGGTCCATGTTGAGGCGCTCCATGGCCTCCTTGACCTCCTTCACCCAGGTGCGCAGCTTGGGGGCCTCGCCGCGGACGGCGGTGGCGGAGGTGCGCAGGAAGTTGGAGACCGAGACGCCGGGGACCTCGACCGGGTACTGCATCGCCAGGAACAGGCCGGCGCGGGCGCGCTCGTCGACGGACATCTCCAGGACGTCCTCGCCGTCGAGGGTGACGGTGCCGCTGGTGACCGTGTACTTCGGGTGACCCGCGAGGGAGTAGGCGAGGGTCGACTTGCCAGAGCCGTTGGGGCCCATGATGGCGTGCGTCTCGCCCTGCTTCACGGTGAGGTCGACGCCCTTGAGGATCTCCTTCGTGGCGTTGTCGGCCTCGACGGTGACGTGCAGGTCTCGGATTTCAAGCGTTGCCATGGGTGCCTCAGGACTCCTGGGTGAGGGAGACGAGCACGTCGTCCCCTTCGATCTTTACGGGGTATACGGGGACGGGGCGCGTGGCCGGGAGGCCGGACGGCTTGCCGGTGCGCAGGTCGAAGGACGAGCCGTGCAGCCAGCACTCGATCTGGCAGTCCTCCACCTCGCCCTCGGAGAGCGAGACGTTCGCGTGGGAGCAGATGTCGTAGATCGCGAACACCTCGCCCTCGGTCTTGACGACCGAGACCGGCGTGCTGTCGATCTCCACCCGCTTCGGGGTGTCCTCCTCCAGCTCGCTCAGCCCGCAGACGCGTACGAAGGTCATGCGACCGAAGCCTCCAGCTCCTCCTCGATCTTGGCGAGCAGGCGCTCCTGGATGTCGGCGACACCGATCTGCTGGACCAGCTCGGCGAAGAAGCCGCGGACCACCAGGCGGCGGGCCTCGTGCTCCGGGATGCCGCGGGCCATCAGGTAGAAGAGCTGCTCGTCGTCGAAGCGGCCGGTCGCGGAGGCGTGGCCGGCGCCGACGATCTCGCCGGTCTCGATCTCCAGGTTCGGCACCGAGTCGACGCGCGCGCCGTCCGTGAGGACCAGGTTGCGGTTCATCTCGTAGGTGTCCGTGCCCTCGGCCTTGGCCTCGATGAGCACGTCGCCGATCCAGACCGCGTGCGCGTCGTCGCCCTGCAGCGCGCCCTTGTAGACGACGTTCGACTTGCAGTGCGGGGTGTTGTGGGTGACCAGCAGGCGGTGCTCCTGGTGCTGCCCGGCGTCGGTGAAGTACAGGCCGAACAGCTCGGCCTCGCCGCCGGGGCCGGCGTAGGTCACGCGCGGGTGCAGGCGGACGACGTCACCGCCGAAGGTGACGACCACGGACTTGAAGGAGGCGTCCCGGCCGACCAGCGCGTTGTGCTGGGCCACGTGCACGGCCTTGTCGTCCCAGTCCTGGACGGAGACGACGGTCAGCTTGGCGCCGTCGCCCAGGATGTAGTCGACGTTGGCGGCGAGCACGACGTCACCGGTGTGGTCGATGACGACGACGGCCTCGGCGAAGGCACCCAGCTCGATCACCTGGTGGGCGAAGGCGACCCCACCCTCGCCGTGCGCGGCGATCCGGATCGGCTCGGTGAGCACCGTCTCCTTGGGGACGGTGACCACGCCGGCCTTCTCGAACGCCGAGTACGCCTGGGCGGCGACCCGGTCCACCGGGGTGCCCGCCCTGCCGAGCCGTGCGTCGTCGCGGCCGACGGTCTCGACGATGACGCCCTCGGGGGCCTCGACGGTGACCTTCACGCCGTCGCCGGTGGCGACCGCGGTGCCGTCGTGCAGCCCGCGCAGGCGCTCCAGCGGGGTGAACCGCCACTCCTCCTCGCGGCCGTGCGGGACCGGGAAGTCCGCCACGTCGAAGGACGGGGGCGCGCTCATGCGCGAGACGACGGTCGACTCCGCGGCGACCGCGATCGAGCCGGCGGTGGTGGAACCCACCGGGATGTTCTGGGCCTCAGCCATGGCTGTCGTATTGCTCGCTTTCTCAGGTCAGTGGCTTGACGGGGACTGCGGACCGGGGATCAACCGACCGCGCCCTCCATCTGCAGCTCGATCAGCCGGTTGAGCTCCAGCGCGTACTCCATCGGCAGCTCCTTGGCGATGGGCTCGACGAAGCCGCGCACGATCATCGCCATGGCCTCGTCCTCGGACAGGCCGCGGCTCATCAGGTAGAAGAGCTGGTCCTCGGAGACCTTGGAGACAGTGGCCTCGTGGCCCATGGACACGTCGTCCTCGCGGACGTCGACGTACGGGTACGTGTCCGAGCGGGAGACGGTGTCCACCAGCAGCGCGTCGCACAGCACGTTGGACTTCGACCCGGCGGCGCCCTCGCCGATCTCGATCAGACCGCGGTACGAGGTACGACCGCCACCGCGCGCGACCGACTTGGAGACGATGTTGGACGACGTGTTCGGCGCCATGTGGACCATCTTGGCGCCGGCGTCCTGGTGCTGGCCCTCGCCCGCGAAGGCGATGGAGAGGGTCTCGCCCTTGGCGTGCTCGCCCATCAGGTAGACGGCCGGGTACTTCATCGTCACCTTGGAGCCGATGTTGCCGTCGATCCACTCCATGGTCGCGCCCTCGTAGGCCACGGCGCGCTTGGTGACCAGGTTGTAGACGTTGTTCGACCAGTTCTGGATGGTCGTGTAGCGGCAGCGGGCGTTCTTCTTGACGATGATCTCGACCACGGCGCTGTGCAGCGAGTCCGACTTGTAGATCGGGGCGGTGCAGCCCTCGACGTAGTGCACGTAGGCACCCTCGTCGACGATGATCAGCGTCCGCTCGAACTGGCCCATGTTCTCCGTGTTGATACGGAAGTAGGCCTGCAGCGGGATCTCGACGTGGACGCCCTTCGGCACGTAGATGAAGGAGCCACCGGACCACACGGCCGTGTTCAGGGCCGCGAACTTGTTGTCACCGGCGGGGATGACGGTCCCGAAGTACTCCTTGAAGAGCTCCGGGTGCTCCTTCAGCGCGGTGTCGGTGTCGAGGAAGATGACACCCTGCTCCTCCAGGTCCTCGCGGATCTGGTGGTAGACGACCTCGGACTCGTACTGGGCGGCGACACCGGCGACCAGGCGCTGCTTCTCGGCCTCCGGGATGCCCAGCTTGTCGTAGGTGTTCTTGATGTCCTCGGGCAGGTCCTCCCAGGACTCCGCCTGCTTCTCCGTGGAGCGCACGAAGTACTTGATGTTGTCGAAGTCGATGCCCGAGAGGTCGGAGCCCCAGTTCGGCATCGGCTTCTTCTCGAAGAGCTTCAGGCCCTTCAGGCGCAGCTTGGTCATCCACTCCGGCTCCGACTTCTTGCCGGAGATGTCGCGGACGACCTCCTCGTTCAGGCCGCGCCTGGCGGAGGCACCGGCCACGTCGGAGTCGGCCCAGCCGTATTCGTACTTGCCCAGGCCCTCGAGCTCAGGGTGGGCAGTCTCCGTGGGGAGAGTCATGCGGGGTTCCTCCCGGCCGTGTTTGCAGGTGCGTCAGTGGATGTCTTGGGGATGAACGTCGTGCAGACGCCGTCGCCGTGCGCGATGGTCGCCAGTCGCTGGACGTGGGTACCCAGCAGCTCGGCGAAGATCTCCGTCTCCGCCTCGCACAGCTGCGGGAACTGCTCCGCGACATGGGCGACCGGGCAGTGGTGCTGGCACAGCTGCTCGCCGACCGGTGCGCTGCGCGCCGTAGCAGCGTACCCGTCGACGCTCAAGGCCTTGGCCAGGGCTTCGGCTCGCTTGTCCGGCGTGACCGTCTCGATCGCCTTGCGGTACGCGCTCGCCTGGGCGGCGATCCGGGCGCGGGCGAAGGCCGCGACCGCCTCGGGGCCTCCGCCCTGCTCGGCGATCCAGCGGAGCGCGTCTGCGGCGAGCTTGTCGTACGACTGGTCGAAGGCGTCCCGGCCGCAGTCGGTCAGCGCGAAGACCTTCGCGGGGCGGCCACGCGTGCGCGTGCCGTACACACGCTGTTCGCGGGCCTCCACGACGTCGTCGGCGACCAGTGCGTCCAGGTGACGCCGGACGGCCGCCTGGGTCAGTCCCAGCCGGCCGGCGAGTTCGGCGACGGTCGACGGGCCGTGGTCCAGGATGGAGCGCGCGACGCGGTTGCGCGTGGAGCGCTCACCGGTCGCGAGTTCCTCCTGCGGGGCCCCCAGGGGGGTCTCCCGAGCCTCGCCGACGTTTTTCACAACGCCATTGTTGCGTAATTCCGCAGAGCCTGACAAGCGCCGTCCGGATCACCGAGCGGTGCCCTGCGTCACTTAGGCATACCTAAAGTGACCTGCGGAAACGATCTCTGATCGATCACCGGCACCGTCCTGAGCAGGCAATTCGGTGGCGGCACGCGGGCCCGTCCGGAAGACTCGCGAACCATGCCGACACCCCCTCCCACCGGCCCTCTTGTCACCCGCGACGCCCTCGCCGCACAGCTACGCCACCTGGGTGTCGAGTCCGGCGAGACCCTCCTCGTCCACTCCTCGCTCAGCTCCTTGGGCTGGGTCAACGGAGGGGCCGTCGCGGTCGTCCAGGGACTGCTCGACGCACTGGGCCCTTCGGGCACGCTCGTCGTCCCCGCCCAGTCGGCCGACCTGTCGGACCCCGCGCTGTGGAGCAGACCGCCCGTGCCCCGGGAGTGGTGGGACCGGATCCGGGCGACCATGCCGCCGTACGACCCGCTGATCACCCCCACCCGCGGGGTCGGCGTGATCCCGGAGACCGTACGGACCTGGCCGGGCGCCCTGCGCAGCGCGCACCCGCACACCTCGTTCGCGGCGCTCGGCCCCCGCGCGCGGGAGATCACCGACGGTCACGCCCCCGACTGCCGGCTCGGCGAGCGGAGCCCGCTGGCCCGGCTGGAGAAGCTGGGCGCCCGGGTCCTGCTGCTCGGCGCGGGCTACGACTCCTGCACCGCCTTCCACCTGGCCGAGTACCGGATACCCGCCCGGCTGGTCGAGGTCGGGCGGCCCGCTCCCGGCGGGGGCTGGGAGACGGTGGTCGAGGTGTCGATCAGCTCCGACCGGTTCGACGAGCTGGGGCACGACTTCGAGCGGGACCGGCCCGTCGTGCGCGGCGGGGTCGGCGCGGCGCAGGCACGGCTGTTCCCGGTGGCGGACGTGGTGGCCTACGCCGAGCGGTGGCTGCCGCTGCACCGGCCCCGGGAAGAGTGAGTTCCCCTACCCGCCGGTCCGGACGGCAAGCGGTCTCCCTAGACTCTGGGACCATGCGAAGTGAGCCTGTGGTCCAGGTCCAGGCCCTGGTGAAGCGGTACGGCACGAAGACCGCGGTGGACGGCCTCGACCTGGTGGCCGGGGCGGGCGTGACCGCCGTACTCGGTCCCAACGGGGCGGGGAAGACGACGACGGTCGAGACCTGCGAGGGGTACCGGAAGCCGGATTCCGGCACGGTGCGCGTCCTGGGCCTCGACCCCGTACGCCAGTCCGCCGAGCTGCGTCCCCGTATCGGCGTGATGCTCCAGTCCGGCGGCGTGTACTCCGGCGCCCGGGCCGACGAGATGCTCCGGCACGTCGCGAAGCTGCACGCGCACCCGCTGGACGTGGACGCCCTGATCGAGCGGCTGGGACTGGGCAGCTGCGGCCGGACCGGCTACCGGCGGCTGTCCGGCGGCCAGCAGCAGCGTCTCGCGCTCGCCATGGCCGTCGTCGGGCGCCCGGAGCTGGTGTTCCTGGACGAGCCGACGGCCGGCCTGGACCCGCAGGCCCGCCGGGCCACCTGGGACCTGGTGAAGGACCTGCGCGCCGACGGCGTCTCGGTGATCCTCACCACCCACTACATGGAAGAGGCCGAGCAGCTCGCCGACGACGTGGCGATCATCGACGGCGGCCGGGTCATCGCCCAGGGCTCCCCGGAGGAGCTGTGCAAGGGCGGCGCGGAGAACACCCTGCGCTTCACCGGCCGCCCGGGCCTCGACGTGGCCTCCCTGCTGAAGGCCCTCCCGGCCGACTGCACGGCCGCCGAGCTCACCCCGGGCGCCTACCGGGTCGTCGGCAAGGTCGACCCGCAGCTGCTGGCCACCGTGACCTCCTGGTGCGCCCAGCACGGAGTGATGCCGGACCGGATCTCGGTGGAGCGGCACACCCTGGAGGACGTCTTCCTGGAGCTGACCGGCAAGGAGCTGCGCTCGTGACCACTGCAACCGGTACGTACGCCCCGAAGCCGGGCGCGGCGCCGCTCCCCCGCATGATCGCGGCCCAGGCGGCGCTGGAGACGAGGATGCTGCTGCGCAACGGCGAGCAGCTGCTGCTGACCGTGGTCATCCCGACCCTGCTGCTGGCGCTCTTCAGCTCGGTGGACATCGTGGACACCGGCAAGGGCAAGGCGGTCGACTTCCTCGCCCCCGGCATCCTGGCGCTCGCCGTGATGTCGACGGCGTTCACCGGGCAGGCCATCGCGACCGGCTTCGAGCGCCGCTACGGCGTGCTCAAGCGGCTCGCCTCCTCGCCGCTGCCCCGCTGGGGCCTGATGACCGCGAAGACCGCGTCCGTGCTGGTCACCGAGGTCCTCCAGGTGGTCCTGCTGACGGCCATCGCGTTCGCGCTGGGCTGGTCCCCGCACGGCGCTGGAACATTTACCAGCGTGGCCGCCGTCCTGCTCCTGCTGATCCTCGGTACGGCCGCCTTCTCCGGCCTGGGTCTGCTGATGGCGGGCACGCTGAAGGCGGAGGCGACCCTGGCCGCCGCCAACCTGGTCTTCCTGCTGCTCCTCGTCGGCGGCGGGGTCATCGTGCCGCTGGAGAAGTTCGGCCCGGGCGCGCAGCACGTGCTCGGGCTGCTGCCCATCTCCGCGCTGTCGGACGGCCTGCGGGACGTGCTCCAGCACGGCGCCGGGATGCCGTGGGGCGACCTGGGGATCCTCGCGGTGTGGGCGGGCGTCGGGCTGGCCGCGGCAGGCAAGTTCTTCCGCTGGGAGTGAGGCGTCGCGGTGGACCCTCGTGAAAGCGTGCACAAGCGGCGGCCTACGATGGTGGGCGTGCCCAAGCTGAACCCCGCCGACGCCGCAGCGGCCGTGCGCAACCCGCTCGCCTTCATCGCCGCACGCTGGATCCCGTCCCCCCGGACGGTCCAGCGGGCGGCCCTCGCCGCACTCGTGATGTCGGTGGTCATCGTCGTCACCGGCGGCGCCGTCCGGCTGACCGGCTCCGGCCTCGGCTGCCCGACCTGGCCCGAGTGCACCGACGGCTCGCTGACGCCGACGACCGCGCTGAGCTACCACAGCGCGATCGAGTTCGGTAACCGGATGCTGACGTACGTGCTGTGCGCGGCGGTCGGCTGGGCGATCATCGCCGCCCGCTCGGAGAAGCCGTACCGGCGCAGTCTGACCCGGCTGGGCTGGGCGCAGTTCTGGCTGGTGATGAGCAACGCGATCCTCGGCGGCATCGTGGTGCTGGTGGGCCTCAACCCGTACACGGTCGCGGCCCACTTCCTGCTCGCGACGGCCCTGACGACCGTCGCCGCGGTGATGTGGCAGCGCACCCGCGAGGGCGACGGCGCGCCCCGGCCGCTGGTCGGCAAGGCCGTGCAGCAGCTGGTGTGGTTCCTGGTGGCCGCGTCCCTGCTGCTCATCGCGGTCGGCACGGTGGTGACCGGAGCCGGGCCGCACGCCGGTGACTCCAGCGACGTCAAGCGGATCCCCATCGACTGGGAGACGGTGGCCAAGCTGCACGCGGTGCTCGCCTGGATCGTGGTGACGCTGACGTTCGCGCTGTGGTTCGTGCTGAAGGCGGTGGACGCCCCGAAGGGCCCGCTCGCGCGCACCCGCGATCTGTTCCTGATCCTGCTCGGCCAGGGTGTGATCGGTTACGTGCAGTACTTCACCCACCTGCCCGAACTGCTGGTCGGCCTGCACATGCTCGGCTCCTGCCTGGTGTGGATCGGCGTGCTGCGCGTCCTGCTGGCGCTGCGCGAACGCCCGGAGGCCACGCCGGACCTGCCCGGCCCCTCGGCCGAGATGACGGTGGGCACGCGCGCGTGAGTCACCCGTAGGTGGTGACCAGCGTGTCGATCGCCGGGCCGAGGTAGGCGCGGGTCAGCTCGGCACGGCGGTCGAGCCAGTCCTGGGCGGCCGGGGCGGGGTCGTCGTCGTAACGCCGGCGGGTGATGTCCTTGACGACCTCGACGGGAGCGCCGAGCGCCGGGAGTTCGTCGAGCGCCTCCCGTTTGGAGACCAGCCGCCCGTCGCGCAGGGTCACGGTGGCCCGGGCGAAGGTGAGCAGGCCCAGGTCCACCCACACGTCCTGCCGCCACAGCCGCGCCTTGTCCACCGCCGGGCGCCAGTAGTCCCGCTGGTCCCGTACGACGAAGTCGTGCAATTGCCGCTCCGGCACCGGCGGGAGCAGTCCGGCCGGGGATCCGCCGTACAGCACCCGCCCGAAGTCGTGCAGCTCGCGCCGGGTGACGGGGGTGACCGGGCGGCGCAGCAGGCGTCCGTGGGCCCAGGTGAGGTGCGAGCGGTCCGGGTCGCCCAGGGTGGCCGGGGTGAGATAGCTGCAGTGGAGTTTCGGGGCGAGGGGTTCGGCCCGCAGCCGCCGGTGCAGGGCCACCACCCGCCGTACGGTCCCGAGGCGCACCGGGCCCGGCAGTACGGCGATCAGGTCCAGGTCGCTGCGGCCCTCCTGATAGTCACCGCCGGCGAGTGAGCCGTGTGCCCATAAGGCGCGCGGTCGCAGCGGCGTGAGTCCGTCGAGGAAGCGGTCGAGCAGCGATACGGTCGGCATCCGCCCAGTCTGGGCAGCTCACGCCAGTCCGTAAACCCGGCGCGCGTTGTCCGCCGCGACCATCCGGGCCACCCGCTGGGCGTCCTCCAGGGACCAGGCCCCCTCGGCGACCCAGGTGCCCAGGACCCGGGCCAGGGCCTCGCGGAACAGCCGGGCGCCGACGACGTGCAGCTCGGGCAGGCCATGGGCGCCCGTGGAGAAGAGGATCTTGCCGAAGGGGGCCAGCTCCAGGATCTCGGCGAGGACGGTGGCCGCACGGGCGCCGGTGCGGACGAGCGCGGCGCCGGAGTCGGTGTAGACGTGCGGGAAGACGCCGGCCAGGTGGGCGGCGTGGCGGTGGTACGGGTAGCCGTGCAGCAGGATCAGGTCGGTGCCGAGGCCCGCGGTGGCCCGCACGAAGTCGGTGAGCAGCACGGGGTCGGTACGGTCGATGCGGGAGGCCGGTTCGCCGAGCCCGGCGTGCAGTTGGAGCGGCAGGCCGGAGGCCACGGCGATCCACAGCAGATGCCGTAACAGCACCGGGTCGGTGAGCGGCCCGCCGACCCGCCGCCCGGCCAGCCAGCGACCCGCCGCGCCCCGCACCTCCCCCGGCCCCGGCGGCTCGGGCGCGAGCGCCAGTCCGTGTCCCAGCCCCGCGACGGAGGTGAAGGCGACCGCGTTCGCGGCGGCGCCGTGCACCGACTCGGCGAGGTTGGCGAGGAAGGACTCGACGGTGCCGGAGGTGTCGGCGACCTGCTCTGCGAGCTGCTCCAGCCGGATGATTTCACGGGCGTCGGCATCACCCGTGGACGCCAGCTCGGCGGGGCCGGTGAGGTCGCCGGGCAGACCGGTGTCGACGAGGTAGGTGGTGATGCCGCTGCCCCGCAGCAGCCTGCGGCCCGCTTCCAGGACGCCCAGTTCCCGGCGCCGGGCCAGATAGCGGGCGGGCGGGCAGTGCGGTTCCAGGCCGAGCAGGGGTGGGCACCAGCGCCGTACGGCGAATCCCGTCTGGGTGTCGAAGAGGGTGGTGCCGGGCGCGGGTGGGCCCTCGGTGCGGGCGAGTTGGGCCTCGAAGGTGCCGAGGCCCAGCTCTGTGCGCAGTACGCCGTGGCAGTACTGGTCCACGAGGGACGGTGTTTCGATCATCCGGGCCTCCCCGCGTGCGCTGGCTTTGCGGCCTAACGAGTGAACGGGGTTTGAGGTCGCGGATCAGCTCGGGGAGTGCGGGTGGTTCGGCGGCTACCGGTCGTCTGTGGTTGCTCGCGCAGTTCCCCGCGCCCCTCCGGGTTGGCTGTTCAACCGCCGATCTGAATGCCGGCCATGCGCTTCCATTCGTACGAGCCCGTCTTCACCTTCGCCGCGAACTCGCCGTCGAAGGACTCGTGGACGGTGATGCCGGACTTCTCCACGGCCTTCTCGGCGATCTCGGTGCTGGGGGCCACCAGGTCGCCCCAGCCGCCGTCCTCGCCGACGAGGACGATGCGGGCGCCGCGCTCGCCGATGTAGGCCACCTGGCCCTCGGCGCCGCCGTGGGCCTTGGCGAAGGCGCTGATCCGGTGGGCGAGCTTTGCGGCCTTGCGCTCGGCCCTCGCGTCAACCTGCTGCGTGTCTGCCATGGCCAGGATGCTACTCGCGGGTAGATCGGCTGGCGAGAGCAGGGCTCTGTGACGTACGCCCGGCGTGCGTCAGCGCAGGAACGGGTCCACCGCGATCGCCACGAACAGCAGCGACACATAGGTGATCGACCAGTGGAACAGCCGCATCTCCTTCAGCTTCACGCCCGTGACCTCGGCCTTGGCGCGGTTCTGCAGCGCGTGCGCCTCCCACAGCCACCAGCCGCCGGCGGCCAGCGCGACGGCCGTGTAGAACCAGCCGGTGTAGCCGAGCGGGGTGAGGAGCAGGGAGACGGCGACCATCACCCAGCTGTAGATCACGATCTGCTTGGCGACGACCTTGTTGGAGGCGATCACGGGAAGCATCGGCACGCCCACGCGCGCGTAGTCGTCCTTCACCTTCATGGACAGCGGCCAGTAGTGCGGCGGGGTCCAGAAGAAGATCACCAGGAACAGGATGACCGGCGCCCAGGAGAGGGAGTCGGTCACGGCCGACCAGCCGATGAGCACGGGCATGCAGCCCGCGATGCCGCCCCACACGATGTTCTGCGAGGTACGCCGCTTGAGGAGCATCGTGTAGACGACGACGTAGAAGAGGAGTGCGCCGAGGGACAGCCAGGCGGACAGCCAGTTGACGGTGAAGCCGAAGAGGAGCGTCGAGACGACCGCGAGGGTGACGCCGAAGGCGAGGCACTCGCGCGGGCTGACCATGCCGGTCACCAGCGGGCGCTGCGAGGTGCGGTCCATCAGGGCGTCGATGTCCCGGTCGATGTACATGTTCAGCGCGTTGGCGCCGCCTGCCGAGAGGTAGCCGCCGATGCAGGTCAGCAGGACCAGCTTGAGGTCGGGCACGCCCTGCTGCGCCAGGAACATCACCGGAACGGTGGTGATGAGCAGCAGCTCGATGATCCGCGGCTTGGTCAGAGCCACGAACGCCTTGACACGGGCCCCGAACGGCCGGTGGACCGGGCCCTGGCTCGCACCACCCAGCACGCCCGCTGGACGTGATTCGACGGCCGTCACGCACACCCCTGACAGAGACTCCCAGCGAGCCTCCCCGGTGAAGTCGCGGTAAAGGCTCGCGCGTACCACGCCACTTTAGACGTTGCCCATACCCCGCCCTTCGCGGGGGTGGGGTCGTGTTGGCGCACGCCCCATAAGAGGGGAGCGGGCACTCGATTGAGCGCTCAGATGACCGCCTCCGTATTCATGTGCCAAATGGCTTCTCGGCCAGTCGGGAGGCGGATCCGACGGAGTCCCGGCAGTCTGGAAACACTCGAAAAAATGCACGTCCTCACAGGGGTAGGCTCGTCAGCGGCCGGCGGGCGACAAGCGCGTCGGCGGCCGGGTGGGCGTATGCCCCGAAGACCGGCGACCGACATGTGGAGAGGAGCCCTGACCCAGGGTGAGCACCAAGCCGACCACCACAGACCTTGAGTGGACCGAGCTGGACCAGCGGGCCGTGGACACCGCCCGTGTCCTGGCCGCCGACGCCGTACAGAAGGTCGGCAACGGCCATCCCGGTACGGCGATGAGCCTGGCCCCGGCCGCCTACACCCTCTTCCAGAAGGTGATGCGGCACGACCCGGCCGACCCGGAGTGGGTGGGGCGCGACCGCTTCGTGCTGTCCGCCGGCCACTCGTCCCTGACCCTCTACACGCAGCTCTACCTGGCCGGCTTCGGCCTGGAGCTCGAGGACCTGGAGTCCTTCCGCACCTGGGGTTCGAAGACCCCGGGCCACCCGGAGTACGGGCACACCAAGGGTGTCGAGACCACCACCGGTCCGCTCGGCCAGGGTGTCGCCAACGCGGTGGGCATGGCGATGGCCGCCCGCTACGAGCGCGGCCTGTTCGACCCTCAGGCCCCGGCCGGCGAGTCGCCCTTCGACCACTTCATCTACTGCATCGCCGGTGACGGCTGCCTGCAGGAGGGCATCTCCGCCGAGGCCTCCTCGCTGGCCGGCCACCAGAAGCTCGGCAACCTGATCCTGCTGTGGGACGACAACCACATCTCGATCGAGGGCGACACCGAGACGGCCGTCTCCGAGGACACCGTCAAGCGCTACGAGGCCTACGGCTGGCATGTGCAGCGCGTGGAGGCCCAGGACAACGGCGACCTGGACCCGCAGGCGATCTACGCCGCGATCCAGGAGGCGAAGAAGGTCACGGACAAGCCGTCCTTCATCGCGATGCGCTCGATCATCGCCTGGCCGGCCCCGAACGCCCAGAACACCGAGGCCGCGCACGGCTCGGCGCTGGGCGAGGAGGAGGTCGCGGCCACCAAGCGCGTCCTGGGCTTCGACCCGGAGAAGAGCTTCGCCGTCGAGGACGAGGTGATCACGCACACCCGCAAGGCCCTGGAGCGCGGCGCCCAGGCGCGCGCCGACTGGGAGAAGTCCCTGCAGGTGTGGCGGGACGACAACCCCGAGCGTGCCGCCGAGTTCGACCGCATCAGCCGCGGCGAGCTGCCCACCGGCTGGGAGGAGAAGATCCCGGTCTTCGAGCCGGGCAAGGGTGTCGCGACGCGTGCCGCCTCCGGCAAGGTGCTGCAGGCGCTCGGCGCGGTGATCCCCGAGCTGTGGGGCGGCTCCGCCGACCTCGCCGGGTCGAACAACACCACCATCGACAAGGAGAGCTCGTTCCTGCCCGAGGGCAACCCGCTGCCCGAGGCCAAGCCGTACGGCCGCACGATCCACTTCGGCATCCGCGAGCACTCGATGGGCGCCGAGATGAACGGCATCACGCTGCACGGCAACACCCGTGTCTACGGCGGTACGTTCCTCGTCTTCTCCGACTACATGCGCAACGCGGTGCGCCTGTCGGCCCTGATGCACCTGCCGGTGACGTACGTGTGGACGCACGACTCCATCGGCCTCGGCGAGGACGGCCCCACCCACCAGCCGGTCGAGCACCTGGCCTCGCTGCGCGCGATCCCGGGCCTGAACATCGTCCGCCCGGCGGACGCCAACGAGACCGCGATCGCCTGGCGCGAGATCCTGGGTCGCTGGACCAAGGAGTTCGGCAAGGGCCAGCCGCACGGCCTCGCGCTCACCCGCCAGGGCGTGCCGACCTACGAGCCCAACGAGGACGCGGCCAAGGGCGGCTATGTGCTGTTCGAGGCCGAAGGCGGCGAGCCGCAGGTGATCCTGATCGCCACCGGTTCCGAGGTGCATGTGGCCGTGGAGGCGCGTGAGCAGCTCCAGGCCGAGGGTGTTCCGACGCGAGTCGTGTCGATGCCGTCCGTCGAGTGGTTCGAGGAGCAGGACCAGGGGTACCGGGACTCCGTGCTCCCGCCGTCCGTGAAGGCCCGTGTGGCCGTGGAGGCGGGCATCGGGCTGACCTGGTATCGCTATGTGGGGGACGCCGGCCGCATCGTTTCCCTGGAGCACTTCGGTGCTTCCGCCGACGGCAAGGTGCTCTTCCGCGAGTTCGGCTTCACTGCCGAGAATGTGGCCGCCAAGGCCCGGGAATCCATCGCCGCCGCCCAGCGCTGACGCCCATATACGACACGTAGGAGATGTAATTCCATGACAGACGCACTGAAGCGCCTCTCCGAGGAAGGCGTCGCGATCTGGCTGGACGACCTGTCGCGCAAGCGGATCACGTCCGGCAACCTCGCCGAGCTGATCGACCAGCAGCACGTCGTGGGCGTCACCACCAACCCGACGATCTTCCAGAAGGCGATCAGCGGCGGAGACGGCTACGAGCAGCAGGTCGCCGACCTCGCCGCCCGCAAGGTCACCGTCGAGGAGGCCATCCGCATGATCACCACGGCGGACGTCCGCGACGCCGCCGACATCCTGCGCCCGGTCTTCGACGCCACCGGCGGCAAGGACGGCCGGGTCTCCATCGAGGTCGACCCGCGCCTGGCGCACAACACCAGGGCCACCGTCGCCGAGGCCAAGCAGCTGGCCTGGCTGGTGGACCGCCCCAACACCCTGATCAAGATCCCGGCCACCGAGGCGGGTCTGCCGGCGATCACCGAGACGATCGGTCACGGCATCAGCGTCAACGTCACCCTGATCTTCTCCCTGGAGCGGTACCGGGCCGTCATGGACGCCTACCTCTCCGGCCTGGAGAAGGCCAAGGAGCGCGGCCTGGACGTGTCGCTGATCCACTCCGTGGCGTCCTTCTTCGTGTCCCGCGTGGACACCGAGATCGACAAGCGCCTGGACGGCATCGGCACCGACGAGGCCAAGGCGCTGCGCGGCAAGGCCGCCGTCGCCAACGCGCGCCTCGCCTACCAGGCGTACGAGGAGGTCTTCTCCTCCGACCGCTGGCAGGCGCTGGAGAACGCGGGCGCCAACAAGCAGCGTCCGCTGTGGGCGTCGACCGGTGTGAAGGACCCGGCGTACCCGGACACGCTGTACGTCACCGAGCTGGTCGCGCCGAACACGGTCAACACCATGCCGGAGGCCACGCTGGAGGCCACCGAGGACCACGGCCAGATCAGCGGCGACACCATCGCCGGCACCTACGAGCAGGCGCGCGCCGACCTCGACGCGCTGGAGAAGCTCGGCATCTCGTACGACGACGTCGTGCAGGTGCTGGAGGACGAGGGCGTCGAGAAGTTCGAGGCGTCCTGGAACGACCTGCTGAAGTCCACTCAGGCGGAGCTCGAGCGCCTTGCCCCTTCGGAGGGCTGAGTTGTCACCCCTTTCCGGTTCCGGAGCGAACCCGCTTCGTGACCCGGCCGACCGACGGCTCCCGCGTATCGCGGGGCCGTCCGGTCTGGTCATCTTCGGTGTCACGGGCGACCTGTCCCGCAAGAAGCTGATGCCCGCGGTGTACGACCTCGCCAACCGGGGTCTGCTGCCGCCGGGCTTCTCGCTGGTGGGCTTCGCCCGCCGCGAGTGGGCGCACGAGGACTTCGCGCAGGAGGTCCACGACGCCGTCAAGGCGCACGCCCGTACGCCGTTCCGCGAGGAGGTCTGGCAGCAGCTCATCCAGGGGATGCGCTTCGTCCAGGGCACCTTCGACGACGACGACGCCTTCGAGCGACTGCGCTCCACCATCGAGGAGCTGGACAAGGCACAGGGCACAGGCGGCAACTTCGCCTTCTATCTGTCGGTGCCGCCGCGCTCCTTCCCGGTCGTCATCCAGCAGCTGAAGAAGCACGGGCTGGCCGACCAGTCGGGCGGTTCCTGGCGGCGCGCGGTCATCGAGAAGCCGTTCGGGCACGACCTGAAGTCGGCCGAGGAACTGAACAAGGTCGTGCACGAGGTGTTCGAGCCGGACCAGGTGTTCCGCATCGACCACTACCTCGGCAAGGAGACCGTCCAGAACATCCTGGCGCTGCGGTTCGCCAACACGATGTTCGAGCCGATCTGGAACCGGTCCTTCGTGGACCACGTGCAGATCACCATGGCCGAGGACATCGGCATCGGCGGCCGCGCCGGCTACTACGACGGCATCGGCGCCGCCCGTGACGTCATCCAGAACCACCTGCTCCAGCTCATGGCGCTGACCGCCATGGAGGAGCCCGCCTCCTTCGACGCGGACGCGCTGGCCGCGGAGAAGGAGAAGGTGCTCGGCGCGGTACGGCTGCCCAAGGACCTGGGCCGCAGCACCGTGCGCGGGCAGTACGCGGGCGGCTGGCAGGGCGGCGAGAAGGTCATCGGCTACCTCGAGGAAGAGGGCATCGACCACAGGTCGAAGACCGACACGTACGCGGCGATCAAGCTGGGGATCGACAACCGCCGCTGGGCGGGCGTCCCCTTCTATCTGCGCACCGGCAAGCGCCTGGGCCGCCGCGTGACGGAGATCGCCGTCGTCTTCCAGCGGGCCCCGCACTCGCCCTTCGACACCACGGCGACGGAGGAGCTGGGCCAGAACGCGATCGTCATCCGCGTCCAGCCGGACGAGGGCGTGACCGTGCGGTTCGGTTCCAAGGTGCCGGGCACCTCGATGGAGATCCGGGACGTCTCCATGGACTTCGCCTACGGCGAGTCCTTCACGGAGTCCAGCCCGGAGGCGTACGAGCGCCTGATCCTGGACGTGCTGCTGGGCGACGCCAACCTCTTCCCGCGCACGGAGGAGGTCGAGCTGTCCTGGAAGATCCTCGATCCGATCGAGGAGTACTGGGACAAGCACGGCAGGCCCGCGCAGTACCCGTCGGGCACCTGGGGCCCCGCCGAGGCGGACGAGATGCTCGCACGAGACGGACGGAGCTGGCGCCGGCCATGAAGATAGACCTGACCGACACCACCGCCGGCGACATCAACAAGGCGCTCGTCCAGGGCCGCCGCGCCATCGGCACCCCCGCCGTCGGCATGGTCCTGACCCTCGTCATCGTCACCGACGAGGAGAACGCCTACGACGCGCTGAAGGCCGCCAACGACGCCTCGCACGAGCACCCCTCGCGCACCCTGGTGGTCATCAAGCGGGTCTCCCGCACCCCGCGCGACCGCACCTCCTCGCGTCTCGACGCCGAGGTGCGGGTGGGCGCGGACGCGGGCACCGGCGAGACGGTCGTGCTGCGGCTGTACGGCGAGGTCGTGGGCCACGCCGACTCGGTCGTGCTGCCGCTGCTGCTGCCGGACGCGCCGGTGGTCGTGTGGTGGCCGGTGAACGCCCCGCTGGACCCGGCGAAGGACCCGCTGGGCGCGCTCGCCCAGCGCCGGGTCACCGACAGCTACGCCGCCGAGCAGCCGGTGCGGGAGCTGTCCGCCCGCGCCGAGGCCTACATGCCCGGCGACACCGACCTGTCCTGGACCCGGATCACGCCGTGGCGTTCGATGCTCGCGGCGGCCCTGGACCAGGTCACCTGTGAGGTGCGGGCCGTCGAGGTGGAGGGCGAGGAGTTCAACCCGAGCTGTGAGCTGCTGGCGATGTGGCTCGCGGACCGGCTGGACGTACCGGTGAAGCGGTCGCTGTCGGGCGGCCCGGGTCTCACCGCGGTCCGCATGGACACGAGCTGCGGCCCGATCGTCCTGGACCGCGCGGACGGCACGCTGGCCACGCTGGCCATCGAGGGCCAGCCGGCCCGCGCGGTGGCGCTGAAGCGACGGGACACCGCCGAGCTGATCGCGGAGGAGCTGCGCCGGCTCGACCCGGACGACACCTACGCGTCGGCGCTGCGCTACGGCGTGGAGCGGCTGCACACGGTCCCGGAGCAGCAGCCTGCGGGCGAGCCGGTGGCCGAGCCCCAGCCCGAGGAGGAAGCGGCCAAGGCACCGGCCAAGAGGGCGGCGGCCAAGACCGCGAAGAAGGCACCTGCGAGGAAGGCGGCGGCGAAGTGAGCACTCCGCAGCTGGTCGTCCACCGCGACAAGGAACTGATGGCGCAGGCCGCCGCGGCCCGCCTGATCACGAAGATCGTGGACGCGCAGGCCTCCCGGGGCACCGCGTCCGTGGTCCTCACGGGCGGCCGCAACGGCAACGGCCTGCTGGCCGCGCTGGCGGCGGCACCGGCCCGGGACGCCATCGACTGGGGCCGGCTCGACCTGTGGTGGGGCGATGAGCGCTACCTGCCCGAGGGCGACCCCGAGCGCAATGTCACGCAGGCCCGCGAGGCCCTGCTCGACTCGGTCCCGCTGGACCCGGAGCGCGTGCACGCCATGCCCGCCTCCGACGGGCCGTACGGTACGGACGTCGAAGCGGCGGCGGAGGCGTACGCGGCAGAGCTGGCGAAGGCGGCCGGGCCGGAGAACCACGGCTCGGTCCCGACCTTCGACGTCCTGATGCTGGGCGTCGGCCCGGACACCCATGTGGCCTCGCTCTTCCCGGAGCATCCGGGGGTGCGGGAGACGGAACGCACGGTGATCGGCGTCCATGGCGCCCCCAAGCCGCCGCCGACCCGGATCTCCCTCACCCTCCCGGCGATCCGCGCGGCCCGCGAGGTCTGGCTCCTCGCGGCCGGCGAGGACAAGGCGGAGGCCGCGGCCATCGCCCTGTCGGGCGCGGGCGAGATCCAGGCCCCGGCGGCGGGGGCGTACGGCCGCTCGCGCACGCTGTGGCTGCTGGACTCGGCCGCGGCTTCGCAGCTGCCGCGATCGCTGTATCCGCCGGCGTCGCCGTGAACCACTGAGGTCCCCCCTCGACGGAGCTTCACAATTTCTGCACGGAACATCCGTGCAACCGTCAACTTTTGTGTAAGCTCCTGGCGCTGAACCGCACCACTGAGGGGGGACCTCATCATGCGTATACGCTTCGCGCTGGCCACCGCTGTCACGGCCGGAACGCTCGCCGTCGTCGTCGCCGCGCCGGCCCAGGCGACCGAGTACTCCTCCGCCCTGAAGATCAAGGGCGTCCAGTACGACGCGCCTGGGCGGGACTCCAACAACTGCCAGACGGGCAACACCCGCGACGAGTACCTGACGATCAAGAACTACTCGCGCAGCACGACCGTCAACCTCAAGGGTTACGTCGTCAAGGACGCCGCCGGGAACCGGTTCACGTTCCCCTCGAACCACTACCTCCAGCCCGGCGACTACGTGAAGCTGCGCGGCGGGCACGGCACCGACTCGGACGCCAACAACGTCGTCTACCGCCAGAACTGCAACTTCATCTGGAACAACGACAGGGACACCATCTACCTGTACAAGCCGTCCGGTGCCCACGCGGACACCCACGCCTACACCAAGTCCGGCAACGACCCGGACGGCAACGGTTACATCACCTTCCACGGCTGACGCCGAGCCCTCCCGGGAGAGTGGCCGCCGGCGCGGTCGGCTGTGGCCAGTCCACGCACGACAGCGCGGCCAAGGCGTCGGCACCGGCGCCCCGGCCCACCGTGGCCGTCACCGCGACGACCACCGTGACCGCCCGGCCTGAGCCCGGGCCTACGGTCACCAGGACGAAGACCGTCCGAACGCCCGGACCGACCGTCACCGTCACCAAGGCCGCTTCCGGCACGGTGCGCAGTGACGACACCGGCAGTGGCGGCGGCAGCGGCACCTGCTCCATCGTCTCCAACGCCGGCAACTGCTACCAGACGGGCCAGTTCTGCCGCAGCAGCGACCATGGGGCGACGACCACCACGGCGAGCGGTACGCCGATCACGTGTTCCTACAGCGGCAGCGCCCGGCGCTGGACGTACGCGTGAGCCGCGCGGGCTCGGTCACTTGACCGAGCCCGCCATCACGCCCTGGACGAAGTGCCGCTGGAAGGCGAAGAACACGACCACCGGCACGATCAGGGACAGGAACGCGCCCGGGGCCAGGACGTCGATGTTGCTGCCGAACTGGCGGATCTGGGACTGGAGTTCCACGGTCAGCGGCTGGGAGGAACTGTCGGCGAAGAGCAGGGCGACCAGCATGTCGTTCCAGACCCACAGGAACTGGAAGATCGCGAGCGAGGCGATCGCGGGACGCCCCACCGGCAGGACCAGGCGCGTGAAGATGCGCCACTCGCTGCCCCCGTCCATCCGGGCCGCCTCCAGCATCTCCTTCGGCATCTCCGCGAAGTAGTTGCGCAGCAGGAACACGGCGAAGGGCAGGCCGTAGGCCACGTGGAAGAGGACCACGCCGGGGATCGTGCCGAACAGGCCCAGCGCGCCGAAGAGCTTGGCCACCGGCAGCAGGCCGATCTGGACCGGCACCACCAACAGGGCCACCACCAGCAGGAAGAGGGGCTCCCTCAGCGGGAAGTCCAGCCAGGCGAAGGCGTATCCGGCGAGGGCGGCGATGACCACGACGAGCGTCGTGGCCGGCACCGAGATCAGGACCGTGTTCCAGAAGGCCTGCGTCATGCCGGAGTTCTTCAGCAGGGCCGAGTAGTTGTCGAAGGACAGCTGTCCGGGGCTGCTGAGGGCCGTCCACCAGCCGCCCTTCGCGGTGTCCTGCGCCGAGCGCAGGGAGGACACGAAGAGGCCGGCGAGCGGGGTCAGCCAGACCAGGCCGATCACCACCAGGAAGGCCTGCACCAGGCCGTTGCCCAGGCCCCGCCGGACGGTGTTCATCGCCGAGTTCATCGCTGGCTCCTTCGGAAGCGGCGGACGTTGAAGACCATCGCCGGGATCACCAGGAGCAGGAGCAGCACGCCCAGCGCGCTGCCGAGGCCCTGGTTGTTACCGCCGCCGAAGGACACGAGCCACATCTGGGTCGCGAGCACGGTGGCGTCCTCCTGCACCGGTCCGGGCGCGATGATGTAGACGAGGTCGAAGACCTTCATCACGTTGATCACGAGGGTCACGAAGACGACGGTGAGCACCGGCGCCAGCAGGGGGACCGTGATCCGGCGGAAGATCTGCCACTCGTTCGCGCCGTCCATCCGGGCCGCCTCCAGCGCGTCCCGGGGCAGGGTCGACAGACCCGCACCGATCAGCACCATCGCGAAGCCCGTCCAGATCCACAGGTACGCGCCGATGATCGCCGGGGTGACGAGCGTCGGCCCGAGCCAGGAGACGCCCTGGTAGGGCGGGGCGAAGTTGGACTGCGGCAGTCTCACCGTGTACGAGCCCGCGCGCAGCCCGGAGAAGCGGAAGGAACCGTCGGCCGCGGTGGTCGTGCTCGCGACCGTCTGCCCGTCGCGCACCGCCTGGACGTGCATGCCGGGCAGGCCGCTCTCCTTCGGGTCGACCTTGCCCTGCCTGCCGCCCCCGCCGGGGGTGAAGTCCAGGTAGACGACACCGCGCAGCTCGCCCGGCGCGGCCCTGCGGGAGGCCGCCGGGTATGCCGGCGAGGCGCCCTTGGGCAGGTCCTTGGGCAGCACCCCGACCATCGGGAGCGTCACCGAGTGGCCCGCGGAGGCGGTCGTACGGTACGAGCCGTCGCGGTCCTGGGTCAGCAGGCCCTGGCGGCCGCGCGCTGTCGGGTACGAGGAGGTGCCGTCGAAGGCGTCGTGGACGGAGACCACGGCCGCGTTCAGCACGCCCTTGTTCGGGTCCTCGTCGTAGGCGAGCCGGAAGATGATGCCGGCGGCCAGGAAGGACACGGCCATCGGCATGAAGAGCAGCAGCTTGAACGCCGTCGCCCAGCGGACCTTCTCCACCAGCACGGCCAGGATCAGGCCGAGGCCGGTCAGCAGGGACGGGGCCACGACCACCCAGATGGCGGTGTTGCGGATGGCCTTCAGGGTCGCCGGGTCGCGGAACATCTCGGCGTAGTTGCCGCCGCCCACGAACCGGGTGCCGGAGGCGTCGAAGAAGCTGCGGCCGACGGAGAACAGCACCGGGTAGACGACGAGCGCGCCGAGCAGGAGCAGCGCGGGGAAGACGAAGAGCAGGGCGATCAGCCGGGCGCGCCGCCGGCTGCGGCGCCCGCGCGCCGCGCCGGCGGCCCGCGGGCCCGCCTGCTGTTTCACGAGAGCGGTGGCGGTCATGATGGCTGCCGCTCAGCCCTGGTAGGCCTTGGCCGCGGCGGCTTCCAGCTTCGCCGCGGTGCCCTTCGGGTCCGACGGGTCGCGCAGGAAGTCCTGGAGCAGCTTCCACTCGCCGGCGCCCTTGGTGCCGCCGAAAGCCGCCGGGGCCTGGTCGGACATGTCGAAGCGGACCGAGTCGCCCGCGTCGATCAGGGACTTGGCGGTGGCGCGGGTGACGTCGTCGCCGTAGGAGGCCGGGTCGAGCTTCTTGTTCGGGGACAGGAAGCCGCCCGCCTTCGCCCACACGGCCGCGGCCTCCGGGGTGGCCAGGTACTCCAGGAGCTTCATGCCGGCCTTGGCGTTCTTGCCGTCCTTGAGGACGACCGCCGCGTCGCCGCCGCTGACTACGGGTGCCGTGCCGCCGTCGACCGCCGGGAACGGGAAGAAGTTCGCGTCCTTGCCGATGGTCTTGCCGAACTGGTCGTGCGCGACTCCGCCCACGAAGTCGCCCTCGTAGACCATGCCGGCCTCGGGCTTGGGTCCGAACACCTTCTCCACCGAGCTGGGGAAGTCGGTGTTCAGGGCCTCCTTCTGGCCGCCCGCGATCAGCTGCTTGTCCTTGAACAGCTTGCCGAGCGTCCCCAGCGCCTTGACCACGCTCGCGTCGGTCCACTTCAGCTTGTGCGCGGCGAGGGCGTCGTACTTCTCGGGTCCGGCCTGGGAGAGGTAGATGTTCTCGAACCAGTCGGTGAGGGTCCAGCCGTCCTCACCGCCGACGGCGAAGGCCGCGAGCCCGGAGTCGGAGACGGTGTGGCCGGCCTTCAGCATCTCGTCGTACGTCTTCGGCGGCTTGACCCCGGCCTGGGAGAGCGCGTCGGGGCTGTACCAGACGGTGGACTTGTGGGCGGCCTTGAAGTAGAGGCCGTACAGGGTGCCGTCGACGCTGCCGTACTTCTTCCACACGGGCGCGTAGTCGGCGGTGATCGTCGATTGCGCCGTCGGGGAGAGCGGCTTGAGCCAGCCCTTCTTCGCGAACTGGTCGAGCACGCCGACCTGCGGGACCATCACGACGTCGGGCGCGTTGCCGCCCTCGATCTTGCTGCCGACGACGGTGGAGACGTTGTCGCCGGTGGAGATGAACTGCGTCTTGGCGCCGGTCTTCGCGGTGAAGGCGTCCAGCACCTTCTGGAAGTTCTTCTGTTCGCTGCCGGTCCAGACGCCGGCCACGGTGACGGTCTGGCCGCTGAGCGCCTTGTCACCGCCGCCGGCCGAGACGGGCCCGCCGCCGCAGGCGGTCGCGCCGAGCGCCAGGGCGAGGGCGGTGCAGCTGGTGAGCAGGGTGGTACGTCGTCGCATCATCGTTGATGTCCCTTCGGGGGGTGAGGTGACGGTGACGGGGGTCAGAGGTCGCTGAGCCACCAGGCGGCCGTGGCGCCGGGCAGGACGCCGGCCGGGCAGGGGCCGCTGGACAGCAGGGGGGTGCCGGAGACCGGGGCGGGCGTGGGCGCCGTACCGAAGTTGACGGCGCAGACCAGGCCCTCGCCGCGGGTGAAGGCGAGGACGCCGGGCGGGGTGTCCAGCCAGTCGAGCGTGCCTTCGCCCAACTGCGGTAGATTTGCACGGAGTTGGAGGCCATCGCGGTACAGGTGCCAGAAGGAGCGGGTGTCGGCGAGGGCGCGGTCGGTGGCGTACTCGGCGAAGTAGTCGGGCTGCGGCAGCCAGGGCTTGGCGCCCTCCACGCCGGAGGTGAAGCCGAACGGGGAGGCCTGTCCGGACCAGGGCAGCGGCACCCGGCAGCCGTCGCGGATGCGGGCACGGCTTCCGGTGCGGCGGAATATCGGGTCGGTGAGCACGTCGTCGGGCAGGTCGACGACCTCGGGCAGGCCCAGCTCCTCGCCCTGGTAGATGTACGCGGCTCCGGGCAGGGCCAGCATCAGCAGCGCGGCGGCGCGGGCGCGGGCGGCGCCGAGACCGCTGCCCTCGGGAGCGGGTTCGCCGTAGCGGGTGACGGTGCGGACCTGGTCATGGTTGTTGAGGACCCAGGTGACCGTGGAACCGGTGCCCGCGATGTCCTCCATGGCCTCGGAGATGACCTTGCGGAAGGCGTCGGCGTCCCAGGGGGCGCCGAGCAGGTCGAAGAAGAAGGCCTGGTGGAGTTCGTCGGGGCGGACGTACCGGGCGTGTTCGCGGGCGGTGGGGACGGAGACCTCGCCGACCAGGAGGCGTTCGCGGCCGTCGCGTGCGGTGTACTCCTCGCACAGCGCGCGCCACCGGCGCCACACCTCGTGCACCTCGGGCTGGTTCCAGGCGAGCGGGTTGACCGAGTCGCGGGTGCGGGCGTCGGCCTCGGGGTCGTCGGAGTCGGGCAGTTCGGGGTGCTTGTAGAGGCCGGCGGCGACATCGATGCGGAAGCCGTCGACGCCCCGGTCCAGCCAGAAGCGCAGGACGCGGTCGAACTCGGCGGCGACCTCGGGGGTGCGCCAGTTCCAGTCGGGCTGCTCGGGCGTGAACATGTGCAGGTACCACTGGCCGTCGCCGAGCCTGGTCCAGGCGGGGCCGCCGAACATGGCGTGCCAGTTGTTGGGCGGCTCGCTGCCGCCCGGACCACGGCCGTCGGCGAAGTGGAAGCGGGCGCGGGCCGGGCTGCCGGGTGCGCTGTCCAGCGCCTCGCGGAACCACGGGTGCTCGCTGGAGCAGTGGTTGGGGACGATGTCGAGGAGCACCTTGATGTCGAGCCGGTGCGCGGCGGCCATCAGCAGGTCGAACTCGGCGAGATCACCGAAGAGCGGGTCGACCCCGCAGTAGTCGGCCACGTCGTAGCCGTGGTCGTGCTGGGGCGAGGGATAGAACGGGCTCAGCCAGATGCCGTCGACGCCCAGCTTCTTCAGATACGGCAGCCCGGCCCGGACGCCGGCCAGATCGCCGATGCCGTCGCCGGTGCTGTCGAGAAAGCTGCGGACGTAGACCTGGTAGATCACCGCGTCACGCCACCAGTGGTACTTACTCAGCATGCATGCATGTTAGGTAGGTGTGTCGTGAGGGTGTCAACGAAAAGAACGCAAGCTACCGAGGAGTTGGGGGTTCGAATACGGACTTAATGGGGCATTGGGCGCCCAGATGAGATCTGCGCGTTACTTAACAAGTAACTATCGGCGGGCGATCGCGTCGAGCTCGCGCGCAAGCCGGCGCACGGCCTGCTCGGGCGTCTCCCGCCCGCTGAGCGCGTCCTGCATCACGGCCTGCACCACCAGGCTGACCTGGTCGTAGTGCGGGCTCTTGGGGCGCGGCCGGGCGGTGAGCACGGCGGTGCGCAGGGTCGGCAGATAGGGGAACCTGCGGACCAGCGTGGGGTCCTCGTAGAGCGCGGCGCGTACGGGCGGCAGCGCGCCCCGGGTGAGCACCTGGCGCTGGACGGGCGCGCTGGTGAGGTAGGCGATCAGACGGGCGGCCGAATCGGGGTGCCGGGTATGGGAGTTGACGGCCAGGTTGGAGCCGCCGAGCACGCTGGTCCCCGGTCCGTCGGGGCCGGGCAGCGGTACGGCGCCGATCTTCCCGGCGACCTTGGAACCCTTGGCGGAGGCGACGACGTAGGCGTAGGGCCAGTTGCGCAGGAAGAGCAGCCTGCCGTCCTGGAAGGCCTGCTTGGACTCCTCCTCCTTGTAGGTCAGCGCCGCCTTGGGTATCCAGCCCTCGCGGACGCCACGGGCGAGGAAGCCGATGCCCTTGCGGGCGGCGGAGGAGTCGACGGTGACCCGGGTGCCCTCGTCGCCGAGGATCGTGCCGCCCGCCGAGTAGACGGCCTCGGCCGCGTTCACGGTGAGGCCCTCATAGGGCAGGAACTGACCCGCGTAGCCGCCGAGTCCGTACCTCGGCGCGATGGTCTTCGCGTCGCGCTCCAGCTCGGCCCAGGTGCGCGGCGGCGGCACGCCCTCCTTGGCGAGGATGTCCCTGCGATACAGGAGAAGTCCGGCATTCGTGACGTACGGGACGGCGTACAGCCGGCCGTCGTAGGTGGCCGTGTCCACGACCGGCGGCAGAAAGCTCTTCAGCGGGAAGCGGTCCGGCGGCAGCGGGCGGATCCAGCCGGCCGCGGCGAACTCCGAGGTCCAGTTGACGTCGATGTTGAGGACGTCGAACCGGCCCCGGTCGCCGCCGCGCAGGTCGGTGGTCATCTGCGCATGGGTCTCGTCGGCGGAGTCCGGCAGCTCGACGAGGGTGACCTTCTCGCCGGGGTGGGTGCGGTTCCAGCCCTGGAGCAGCGGGGCGAGATAGCCGGTGAGATCGCCGGCGGTGGCCAGGGTGAGCGGGCCGCGGCCGTCGCCCGTCCCCTCGTCGGCCTGCGCGCCGGAGGCGACGTACCCGGTGAGGATCACGGCGAGAACGAGGAGGCCCCTACCGGCGGCGCGTATCCACCGCATAGGTTCCTCCCTGAACACGTACACACGGCTCCGGGCACCCTCGCCCGGGAGCCAGAGGCCATGTATACCTGTTAGGTATGGGCGATACTAGGGCCTGGAGCACATTACGCAGACTAGGAGGAGAGCACGAGTGCGCCTGCCCCTCCTGGCACTCCTCGCCCGCGGCCCGGCCCACGGCTATGAGCTGAAGCAGGACCTTGAGCAACTGCTGGGCTCCGCGTACCCTCAGCCCAACGTCGGCCAGATCTACGTCACCCTCGGCCGCCTCGAGAAGTCGGGACTGATCGAGGGCGAGGACGTCGCGCAGTCCAGCCGACCCAACAAGAAGGTCTACCACCTCACCGACGCCGGGCGGGAGGCGCTGCACGCCTGGTTCGAGGAGACAGAGGACGAGCCGCGGGTGCGGGACGAGTTCTTCATGAAGCTCGCCCTCGCCCCGCAGACCGGTCTCGCCGACCAGATCGCCCTCATCAACCACCAGCGGCGCCAGTACCTCAACACCATGCGCAACCTGTCGAAGCTGGCCGCGGCCGAGAACCGGGACAACCGCATCGCCCATCTGCTCATCGAGGGCGCGATGCTGCATCTGCAGGCCGATCTCGACTGGCTGGAGCGGTGCCAGGAGGAACTGGAGGACCTTCGGTGAGCACTGACGGCACTCCGGTGCTGCGCGCCGAGGGTCTGGTGAAGACCCACCACGGCGAGGGCGCGCCCGCGCATGCCGTACGCGGGGTCGACCTGTCCGTGGCGCGGGGCGAGTTCGTGGCGATCACCGGCCCGTCCGGCGCCGGCAAGTCGACGCTGCTGCATCTGCTCGGCGGGCTGCAGCGCCCCGACGAGGGCAGCATCTGGCTGGACGGCCGGTGCACGGACTCCTTCAGCGAGGCGCGCTGGGCGGTGGAACGCCGCAAGGCGATCGGGATCGTGTTCCAGTTCTTCAACCTGGTGTCGAACCTGTCCGTCGCCGACAACGTGGAGCTGCCCGCCCTGCTCGCCGGCGTCCCGCCGAAGAAGGCCCGCGCCGAGCGTGAGGAGCTGCTGGCCGAGCTGGGGCTCCAGGGCAAGGAGCGCAGCATGCCGGGCGAGCTGTCCGGCGGCGAACAGCAGCGGGTCGCGCTCGCCCGGGCCCTGGTCAACCATCCCCCGCTGCTGCTGGCCGACGAGCCCGCCGGCAGCCTGGACAGCAAGGGCACGCGCGAGGTGATGCGGCTGCTGTCCCGCTTCCACGGACGGGGCCAGACGATCGTGCTGGTCACACATGACGCCCGGCTGGCGAGCGCCGCCGACCGGGTGATCAGCTTCTTCGACGGGCGGATAGCCGACGACGCCGCCCTGGACGGCACCCCGCCGCCCAGGAAGCCGGGGATCTCGGGCGTGCTGGAGCTGAGGGACTGACGGTGCTGGATCTCCGGGACGTACGAGCCACCCTGCGCTGGGCGCACTCCGATCTGCGTACCCACCGTGGTGAGGCGCTGTTCCTCGTGCTGGCCACCGCCGGGATCGTCGTCTCGCTGCTGCTGGCCACCGCCCTGTTCGGATACGCCACCAACCCCTGGCAGCGCGTCTTCACACAGGCCCGCGGGGCGCACGTGTGGATCCACACGGTGCCGTCGGCCGACGCCCGCGGGCTGGCCCGGCTGGCCGGTGTCGAGTCCGTGGCCGGCCCCTACCGCACCGAGTCCGCCACCGTCGCCGTACGCGGCACCCGCGCCTCCGTGGAGCTGCGCGGCACCCCGAAGCCACCCTCCGTCGGCCGGCCGCTGCTCACCGCCGGGCACTGGCTGGATCCGGCCGAACCGGACGGGGTGGTGCTGGAGAGCAGCCTGGCCCGCGCGCTGCTGGCGGAGCCCGGGGACACCCTGACCCTGCCCGGTACCGCCCGCTCCCTGACCGTCGAGGGCATCGCGGACAGTGCCGAGCCCCGTTACAGCGCGGGCGAGCAGCCGGGGCTGGTGTGGGCGCTGCCTTCCGCCGTACGTGCTCCCGGCGGCCAAGTGATCGGGCTGCGCCTCGGCGACCCGGCCGACACGGACTACGCGGTGCAGCGGGCCGTCACGGTGCTGGGCGCGGGCGCGGTCGGCGAGGTCTCCACCTGGCAGCAGGCACGCGCCGCGGCCCAGGGCGACAACCGGCTGCTCGGCCAGGTGCTCGGCCTGTTCGGTCTCGGCGCCCTGATCGCCGCCGGGTTCGCCGTGCACGGGGCGATCGCCACCCGCATCCGCGGGCATCTGCGGGACATCTCGGTGCTGAAGGCGATCGGCTTCACACCCGGTCAGGTCGTCCGGATCTTCCTGCTCCAGCACCTGGCCTACGCCCTGCTCGGCTCGGTGGCCGCGGCGGCGCTCACCGATGCCCTGGGCAGCCTGATCCCGGGCCGGCTCGGTGACGCCGTGGGAGTGTGGCAGGGGCTGCCGGGGCACACCGTGGCGCTGCTCGTGGTGCCCGTGGGCGCGGTCCTGTTCATCGGACTGACCACGGGGCTCGCGGCGTGGCGGGCCGGGCGGGTGCCGCCGGTTCCGGTGCCGCGCCCGGCCGCACCGGCCGGCGGACGGCTGACCGGACCGGCCCGGCGGGCGCTCGGGCTGCGGCTGCCGGCCGCGCTGGTCCTCGGCTGCCACAAGGCGTTCACGGGGCGCGGCCGCTCGCTGGCCACCGTGGCCCGGCTGACCCTGCCGCTGCTGCTGATCGTGGTGGCGCTCAGCGCCTGGACCACGATCGACCGCTTCCACAACAGCCCGGACCGCATGGGTCTGCCGACGTCCCTGACGGTCCGCTCCGACGGTGCCCTGGACACATCCGCCGTACGGGCCCTGCTCACCGGCGATCACCGGGTCGCCGCCGCCTACCCCGGCGTCGAGGTCGCCGCACTGGTCCCCGGTCAGACCGGCACCATCGCGCTGCGCGGCGTGGGCACCCGTGCCGAGCCCTACCCCTACGCCCTCGCCGAGGGCCGGGCCGCACACGGACCGGACGAGGCGGTGGCCGGCCAGGGCCTGCTGGACCTGCTGCACGCCCGGGTCGGTGACTGGGTGCGCATGACGGTGGGCGACCGGCCGCAGATCCTGCACATCGTGGGGCGCAGCATCGAACCGCAGAACGCCGGCCGGGTGGTGACCACCTCCCTGGACACCCTCCGCGAGAACGACCCCGCGCTGACCCCCGCCTTCTACGAACTGCGGCTGCGCCCCGGCACCGCCCCGCAGCCCGTGGCCGCCGCACTGGCCCGGGCCGGCCGGGGCCACCTCGACGTGCACACAGTGACGAACCCGGCCGACGGCCTGTCCCCGCTGCGTGCGGTCGTCGCCGGGCTGATCGCCGTACTGGCCCTGATCGGGCTGGTCGAGCTGCTCACCGCCATCGGCGGCAGCGTTCGCGAGGGCGAGCGGGACGTGCTGGCGCTGAAGGCGATCGGCATGTCGCCGCGGCAGATCACCGCGATCACCGTCACGGCGACGAGCTGTACGGCCCTGGCGGCCGTGATCGTCGGCACGGCGCTGGGGCTGCCGCTGGGCCGCCGGCTCATCGACGCCCAGGGCAGCTCCAGCGGCATCGGCGCCGGGATCGCCCAGTCCCCGTCGCCGGTGCTGCTGCTGTCGGTCGGCCTCGCCGCGGTCCTGGGTGCCGCTGTGCTGTCCGCGCTGCCGGCGGGCCGCGCCGCCCGCAGACGGCTCGCGGACACGCTGAGCGCGGTGGCCTGACGGGGTCAGGAAAACGTGTCCTGCCACTGCTGGGGGCTGGCGCGGATCTTCGAGAGCAGTCCGGCGAAGACGTCACCGTCGAACAGCACCCCGTTGTACTCGGCCGGGATGCGCACGTCGTTGATCTCGGCGGTGGGAGTCCCGGGACCCTTCGGGTCCTTCACTCCGCCCGCGTCCTCGTAGGCCTTCTCGGACCGGATCACGAACGAGCGGTACTTCATGCTCTTCACGGCCGAGTCGAAGTCCGGCCCGCGCAGCCCGGGGACTCGCGCGGCCAGCTTGAGGAGGTAGGCGTCGGTGAACCCGTCGACGCTCTCGGCGGGCTGGTGGGCGTAGAGCACGTCGTGATACTCGGCGAACTTGCCCTTGTCCAGCGCGGCCCGCAGGGCGTTGACCGCCTTCCTGGACCCCCAGCCGCCGAGCCGGCCGTCCAGGAAGGAGGCCAGCGTGTACTGGGTCCTGGCCTCGCGCCGGATCGTCGCCTCGCGCAGTCGCGGGGCGCCGCCGGTGGCTTCGAACTCCTTGCACACCGGGCACCGTGGATCCTCGTACAGGTGCACCGTCACCGGGGCGGCCGGGTCGCCGACCGTGATGGTCGTCCCGTCGTTCCCCAGCCGCTCCGGCGCCTGAGACAGCCCGGAGTAGGCCGGCGCGGCCTTCGCCGTGGCGGACGACCCGCCGCTCTTCGCCTCCGCGGACGGGTCTCTGCTGCCGCAGCCCACCGCCGACAACCCCACCACGGCCACCGCGACCGCCGCGGCGAACCCTCTGTGCACCATGCGTCTTCCTTCCCTGAAGTCGCCCAACCCTATGGGACACGCACAGCGAGCACACAGAGAGGCTGCCGCGGCGGTTCGGGCGGGGATCAGCTCCGGCCGCGCAGCTGCCTGTACTTGGCGACCAGCGTCTTGGTGGAGGCGTCCAGTCCGCGGACCTCCGCGCCCTCGGTCAGCGCCGGCTCGACCCGCTTGGCCAGTACCTTGCCCAGCTCGACGCCCCACTGGTCGAAGGAGTCGATGTTCCACACCGCGCCCTGTACGAACACCTTGTGCTCGTAGAGTGCGACCAGCTGGCCGAGAACGGACGGGGTGAGCTCCTTCGCCAGGATGGTCGTCGTCGGCCGGTTGCCCTGGAAGGTCTTGTGCGCCACCAGCTCCTCCGGCACGCCCTCCGAGCGGACCTCCTCGGCCGTCTTGCCGAAGGCCAGCGCCTGGGTCTGGGCGAAGAAGTTGGCCATCAACAGGTCGTGCTGGGCCTTGAGTTGGTCACTCAGCTCGCCCACCGGCTCGGCGAAGCCGATGAAGTCCGCCGGGATCAGCTTGGTGCCCTGGTGGATCAACTGGTAGTAGGCGTGCTGCCCGTTGGTACCCGGCGTGCCCCACACCACCGGCCCGGTCTGCCACTCGACCTGCCTGCCGTCCCGGGCCACGTACTTGCCGTTGGACTCCATGTCCAGCTGCTGGAGATAGGCGGTGAACTTGGACAGGTAGTGGCTGTACGGCAGCACCGCGTGCGACTGGGCGTCGTGGAAATTGTCGTACCAGATGCCCAACAGACCGAGGATCAGTGGAGCGTTGGCCTCGGCGGGCGCGGTGCGGAAGTGGTCATCGACCAGCCGGAAGCCGTCGAGCATCTCGCGGAACCGGTCGGGTCCGATCGCGATCATCAGGGACAGGCCGATCGCCGAATCGTACGAGTAGCGGCCGCCGACCCAGTCCCAGAACTCGAACATGTTGTCCGGGTCGATGCCGAACTCGGTGACCTTCTCGGCGTTCGTGGACAGCGCCACGAAGTGCTTGGCGACCGCCGACTCCTCACCGAGCGCGTCCACCAGCCACGTCCGCGCGGAGGTCGCGTTGGTGATGGTCTCGATGGTGGTGAAGGTCTTGGAGGCGATGACGAACAGCGTCTCGGCCGGGTCCAGGTCCCGTGTGGCCTCGTGCAGATCGGCGCCGTCCACGTTGGAGACGAAGCGGACCGTCAGAGCGCGGTCGGTGAAACTGCGCAGCACCTCGTAGGCCATCGCGGGGCCCAGGTCGGAGCCGCCGATGCCGACGTTGACCACGTTCCTGATGCGCCTGCCGGTGTGGCCGGTCCAGGCGCCGGAGCGGACGCGGTCGGCGAAGTCGCTCATCTTGTCGAGGACGGCGTGCACCTTCGGGACGACGTTCTCGCCGTCGACCTCGATCACCGCGTCCCGCGAGGCCCGCAGCGCGGTGTGCAGCACGGCCCGGTTCTCGGTGACGTTGATCTTCTCGCCGCGGAACATGGCGTCCCGCAGGCCGAACACGTCCGTGGCAGCGGCCAGCTCGCGCAGCAACCGCAGCGTCTCGTCCGTGACCAGGTGCTTCGAGTAGTCGAGGTACAGATCGCCGACCTGGAGCGTGTACCCCTCGCCGCGCCCGGGATCGCCGGCGAACAGCTCCCTGAGAGGGGTGTCGGCCAACTCCTCCCGGTGCTTGGCGAGAGCGGTCCACTCGGGCGTCTGGTTGAGCCTGGTACGGCCGTCTGCGTTCATTTCCGACTTCCGCCTTCTTTCGTGCCTGTCCCAGCTGTTCCAACCTATTTGATCAGCACGCGGCGCGAGCCGTCGTGACGTCGTCGCCCGGCGCAACAACAGGTACGTCCGCCTTGCGGGCCGGTATCAGCGAGGTGACAGCGAGGGTGAAGAGAACGGCGGCGAGCAGCGCGGGACCGTTCAGCCCGTACGTCCGCGCCGCCACTCCGCCGAGGAGCGCGCCGAGCGGGGCGCCGGACGTCGATGACGTGCGGAACGCGGAGGCGATACGGCCCACCATCGCCTCGGGGCTGCGCTGCTGCATCAGAGTGACCTGGTTGACGTTCCACACCATGTTCATCGCGCCGAGCAGCAGCATGCCGGTGACGAGCGCGGTCAGGTGCCGGACGGATCCGATGAGCAGCAGTGACGACGTCTGGACGCTGCCGGCGACCAGCAGCGCCCGCACCCGGCCGGTGCGGCGCGAGATGCGCTGGGCGATGAATCCGCCCGTGATGCTGCCCACCGAGAATGCCGTCATCGCGGCCGCGTATCCGGCGTTTCCCGCATTCAGCCAGCGCGTCACGTGCAGTGCCAGGGTGGCGATCAGGGCGCCCATGCCGACGTTGCACAGCAGCGTGGCCATGCAGATCGCGCGCAGTGCCCGGTCGCCCCACAGGGCGCGCAGGCCCGCCGCGATCTCGGCCCGCAGGGTGCTGCCCGCCGGGTGCGGCTCGCGCTCCGGCGGACGTATCCGCAGGGATGCCACCAGGGCGGCGGCCGCCAGGAAGGTGCTCGCGTCGGCCGCGAACGGCATGAAGGCGCCCGCCGCCAGCAGCAGCGGCACCAGCGGGGCGGCGAGCAGACCGCCGGCGATCTGCTGTCCGGTCATCAGCCGGGCGTTGGCGCCGCCGAGGGCCGCGCGGTCCACGAGCGCGGGCAGCAGGGACGTGGCGGCGTTGTCAAAGAGGGTCTGGAGCGTGGTCAGCGCGAAGGCGAGGGCGAACAGCAGCGGGATCGAGGCGTGGCCCAGTCCCACGACGACGGCGAACACGGCCACCAGCAGGCCGCGGACCGTGTCCACGGCCCACATCGCCCGGCGTTGGTCGACCCGGTCGGCCACGGCCCCGCCGAGCAGCCCGAACAGCAGCCACGGCACATACCCGCAGGCCGTCACCGAGGCGATGACCAAGGGTTCGACGCTGAGCCGCACCGCAAGCAGGGGCAGTGCGGAGGTCCGTAGCGCGTCCCCGAACCGGGAGACCACGGCGGCCGTCCACAGCCGCCCGAATCCCCCGCGCCACACGGGCGCCGTCACGCGCCCTTCCTCGACCGTCGCCACAGCTCCCCCTCACCATGCGCCTATGGACACAAGGTAAGGGGAGCCACTGACAATCGGTCCGACCGCTCGCGGGCGGATACGGCTCCGGCCAGGCACCTCAAGGCGCCCGGCCGGTGTCAAGTGCTAGATCTCGCCCCGGAGTTTGGCGAGCGCCTCGGCGAGGATCGCCTCGCCGTCCGCGTCGCTGCGCCGCTCCCGTACGTACGCGAGGTGCGTCTTGTACGGCTCGGTGCGCGGTGGGTCCGGCGGGTTGTCCCGGTCCTGGCCGGCCGGGAAGCCGCAGCGCGGGCAGTCCCAGGTGTCGGGAACCTGCGCGTCGCTGGCGAAGCTCGGCTGCGTCTCGTGCCCGTTGGAGCACCAGAAGGAGACGCGTAGCCGCGGCGCGGACTCGCCGCGCTCGGCCTCGCCCATCGGCCCCGCCCCGACCCGGCTTCCTCGGATCGCGTTGCCACTTGCCACGGTCGTAACTCCCTGCGTGATGGTGCCGCGAAGCGAGTCGGCGTTTCGCTTCACTGCGAGCGCCTCAGTGTACGTAAGGCCCAACGCGCGTCCAGTGATTGGAGTTACAAGGGCCCCGCTCCCAGACGCAAGCCCCATGATAGGCCGCGCCCAGGAGCGCGTACCGAACATGGGGCCATACGTACCGAATATGCGTGATGTGTGTGCTGTACAGGTGTCAGCTGTTCGTCTTCATCAGGATGCCGAGGACGATGATGCACGCGAACCACAGCAGGCCGACCACGATGGTGATCCGGTCCAGGTTGCGCTCGGCGACGGAGGAGCCGCCGACAGAGGACTGCATGCCGCCACCGAACATGTCGGAGAGGCCGCCGCCCTTCCCCTTGTGCATCAGCACCAGCAGCATCAGCAGCAGGCTGAAGACGATCAGGGCGATCGAGAACCCCAAAACCACGGCTGGACCAACTTCCTCGGATTCGGATGGACGACGGGGGCACAGCATCTCGGCTGTGCCCCCGCAAGGGTACGACGTATCGCCGCTACCGCCTACTCACTGCGTGCGTCACTGATCGCGGAAACGCACGATCTTGACGAACTCGTCGGCGTCCAGCGAGGCGCCCCCGACCAGGGCGCCGTCGATGTCGGCCTGCGCCATGATCTCGGCGACGTTGCCGGACTTCACGGAGCCGCCGTACTGGATGCGGACCTTCTCGGCCACGTCCTGCGAGTACAGCTCGGCGATCTTGGCCCGGATGGCGGCGCAGACCTCCTGGGCGTCCTCGGCGCCGCAGACCTTGCCGGTGCCGATGGCCCACACCGGCTCGTAGGCGATCACGACGGTCTCGGCCTGCTCGGCCGGGAGGTCCTTCAGGCCGCCCTCGACCTGGGCGAGGGTGTGGGTGACGTGGTTGCCCGCCTCGCGGACGTCCAGCTCCTCGCCGACGCACAGGATCGGGGTCAGGCCGTGCTTGTAGGCCGCCTTGACCTTGGTGTTGACGAGCTCGTCGGTCTCGTTGTAGTACTGGCGGCGCTCGGAGTGGCCGATGACCACGTACGTGCACTTCAGCTTGGCCAGCATCGGACCGGAGATCTCGCCGGTGTAGGCGCCGGAGTCGTGCTGCGAGATGTCCTGGGCACCGTACTTGATCTTGAGCTTGTCGCCGTCGACCAGGGTCTGCACGGAGCGCAGGTCGGTGAAGGGCGGCAGGACGGCGACCTCGACGGCCTCGTAGTCCTTGTCGGCCAGGGCGAAGGCGAGCTTCTGGACGTGCGCGATGGCCTCGAGGTGGTTGAGGTTCATCTTCCAGTTGCCCGCCATCAGCGGCGTGCGAGTGGTCATGCGGGGTCAGTCCTCCAGTGCGGCGAGGCCGGGGAGCGTCTTGCCCTCGAGGTATTCGAGGGACGCGCCACCACCGGTCGAGATGTGGCCGAATGCGTTCTCGTCGAAACCGAGCGTACGCACGGCCGCGGCCGAGTCACCGCCGCCGACGACGGTGAAGCCGTGCGAGTCGACGAGGGCCTGGGCGACCGCCTTGGTGCCCTCGGCGTAGTCGGGGTGCTCGAAGACGCCCATGGGACCGTTCCAGAAGACGGTCGCGGCGTCGGCGAGCTTCGAGGCGTACAGCTCTCGGGTCTTCGGGCCGATGTCCAGGCCCTCCTGGTCGGCGGGGATCTTGTCCGCGTCGACGGTCGTGGGGTTGGCCGGGGCCTTGGTCTTCAGGTCCGGGAACTCCGGCGAGACGAGGACGTCGACGGGGAGCACAAGCTCGACGCCCTGCTTCTCGGCGCGCTCCATGTACTCGGTGACGGCCGGGATCTGGTCCTCCTGCAGGAGGGAGATGCCGACCTCGTAGCCCTTGGCCTTGAGGAAGGTGTAGGCCATGCCGCCGCCGATGAGCAGGCGATCGGCCTTGCCGAGCAGCTGGTCGATGACGGCGAGCTTGTCGGAGACCTTGGCGCCGCCGAGCGCGACGACGTACGGGCGCTTGACGTCCTCGGTGAGCTTCTTCAGGACGCCGACCTCGGTGGCGATGAGGTGGCCGGCGTAGTGCGGAAGCCGCTTCGGCAGGTCGTAGACGGAGGCGTGCTTGCGGTGCACGGCACCGAAGCCGTCACCGACGTAGACGTCGGCGAGGGCGGCGAGCTGGTCGGCGAACGCGCCCCGCTCGGTCTCCTCCTTGCTGGTCTCGCCGGGGTTGAAGCGCAGGTTCTCCAGGACGGCGACCTGGCCGTCGGTGAGGCCCGCGACCGTGTCCTGGGCGGAGGAGCCCACGGTGTCGGTCGCGAAGGCCACGGCGGAGCCGAGGAGTTCGCCCAGGCGGGAGGCGGCCGGCGCGAGGGAGAAGGCGGGGTCCGGGGCACCCTTGGGGCGGCCCAGGTGCGAGGCGACGACCACCTTGGCGCCCGCGTCCGCGAGGGCCTTGACGGTGGGCAGGACGGCGCGGATCCGGCCGTCGTCGGTGATGGTGCCGCTCTCCAGCGGCACGTTGAGGTCGGCGCGGACGAAGACCCGCTTGCCGCTCACGCCGGCGGCGAGAAGTTCGTCGATCGTCTTCATTGAGGTGGACTCCAAAGGAGGGCTCGTGGTGCACCCTGATCGTAAAAGGACGTGGTCCGTACGCGAGACAGGGCCCGGACAGCGCGACGGTGCGCTGCCCGAGCCCTGCTCTCACTTCACGGTCCTGCTGCCGCGGTCTGCGGCGATCAGAGCTGGTTGCCGACGAAGACCGTGAGGTCCACGAGGCGGTTGGAGTAGCCCCACTCGTTGTCGTACCAACCGATGACCTTCACGTTCTTGCCCTCCTGGACCATGGTCAGGGAGGAGTCGAAGGTGCAGGACGCCGGGGCGTTGACGATGTCGGAGGAGACGATCTGGTCCTCGGTGTAGTCGAGGAGGCCCTTCAGCTCGCCCTCGGCGGCCTTCTGGAAGGCGGCGTTGACCTCTTCCTTGGTGACCTCGCGGGACAGCTCGACGACCAGGTCGGTGACCGAACCGGTCGGGACCGGGACACGCATGGCGATGCCGTCCAGCTTGCCCTTGAGCTGCGGCAGCACCAGGGCGGTGGCCTTCGCGGCACCGGTGGTGGTCGGGATGATGTTCTCGGCGGCGGCACGGGCGCGGCGCAGGTCCTTGTGCGGGAAGTCCAGGATGCGCTGGTCGTTCGTGTACGCGTGCACCGTCGTCATCAGACCCTTGACGATGCCGAAGTTCTCGTCCAGGACCTTCGCCATCGGCGCCACACAGTTGGTGGTGCAGGAGGCGTTGGAGATGACGTGGTGGTTGGCCGCGTCGTACTTGTCCTGGTTGACGCCCATCACGATGGTGATGTCCTCGTCCTTGGCCGGGGCCGAGATGAGGACCTTCTTGGCGCCGCCGGCGAGGTGCTTGGCGGCGTCCTCCTTCTTGGTGAAGATGCCGGTCGACTCGATGACGATGTCGACGCCCAGCTCGCCCCAGGGGATGTCGGCCGGGTTGCGCTCGGAGAGCACCTTGATGGTGTGGCCGTCCACGGTGATGGTGTCGGCGGTGTGGGAGACCTCCTGCTTGAGGCGACCCAGGATCGTGTCGTACTTGAGCAGGTGAGCGGTGGTCGCGGTGTCACCCAGGTCGTTGACCGCCACGACCTCGATGTCCGCCCCCTGCTCCAGCAGCGCGCGGAAGTAGTTACGCCCGATGCGGCCGAAGCCGTTGATGCCTACGCGGATCGTCACGAACCGATCTCCTCGTTGGTACGCCGGCCATGCGGTGCCGGCGAGCTCTGTTTGGGATGTCCCCGACCACCACCGACCCTACCTCCCTGAGGGCCCCGGGGTGACATCGAGATGGCCCATACACGGGCAGGCGGTCCGTACCAGCCAGTAGGGGTACGGACCGTCCCGGAACGGCAGTGGTTTCACTCGTATTTAGTACGGAATGCCGGGCGGTTTTCGCGCCGTCTTCACTCGTTCGTGAGCGGGTCGGCTCACTTGATCAGGGCCCCTTCCGCGCACCGTTGAGAGGGCTCCCGCTCACCTGTTGGAACAAGACGAGCGGGATCTGTCAACGTGGCGCCCCTCACCCGCCGAGCGCCGCGAACGCCCTCCTCAGCAGGGCTGCCCGGCCGGCCGCCGACGACACCTGTTCCAGGCCGAAACCGAGCAGCACGGTGTCGTCCGTGGTGACCGCTCCGTACGTCTGGAACAGCGCGCCGGAGCGCGCCCAGTCCTTCAGGACCGGCGGGCTGCCCGAGGGCGGTCCGGCCACGCGCCAGGCGCCCAGCGACGACTCGAAGCCCTCGGTCTCACGCGCCGTCCCGCCGACGACGAGCGAGGCGTCGTCGGCGAGGACGCCGTGTCCGCCGGTGCCCGGGTCGGTGATGTAGCTGATGGAGACCTCGACGGACTTCCCGGCGTAGGCGCTCAGGTCGAAGCTGGCCTGCCGCCAGCCGCCGGAGCTGCCGGTGAGGCTGTTCCAGGAGCCGGTGGTGCCCTGCGCCGTGCAGGCGCCCGCCGCGAGCGTCAGATAGTGCTTCAGCCAGGGATGCTCGGCGATCAGGAATCCCTGCCCGCAGTCCGCCGGCACGGCGGTCTTCGTGGCGCCCCCGGCCTCCGGCAGCGTGGTCCAGTCGTCGGCGCCCACGGTGTGCGCCTCGATCACCGCGTGGTCGTAGCCCGGCTCGGTGTCCCACAACAGCCGGGTGGTGAGGGCCGGCTTGTCGGCGGCGCTGACACCGGTGAGGTCTATGGTGCGGGTGAGGCGCTTATAGGCGTCGTCGGTGTGCACGGCGGCGGCCATGTACGAGCCGGAGTACGGCCCGTAGGGGCTCACCGCCCCGGCGAACCGGCCCGCGCCCGCGCTCTTGAACTGCGGGTAAGCGGATGCCGGAAGCTCGTCGGAGGTGACGCCGTAGGTACCGGCCTCGTCCAGCGGGTTGCCGGGCGCGTCACCGAGGGTGCCGGAGTAGCCGTCCAGGGCACCGGAGCCGGTGAAGCCGGTGGCTCCCTTGGTCGACGTACGGCTGTAGGCGCCCAGGTAGTACTGGCTGAAGTCGTCCGAGAGGGTGCCGTCGCCGAGGTCGACGCTCCCGCCGGCCAGTTCACCGGCCTCGATCAGCCGCCCGCCCTCGTTGAGGTAGGCGCGCAGCTGGAGCTGGGTGGCGTTGCCGGGGCCGTTCGCACCCGAGTAGTGCACGACCGTGCGGAAGTGCTTCAGCACGCCGAGCGCGTCCGGGGCGCCCTGCGTGGCGACGTCCCACACGATCGCCCGGTGCCCGGCCGCCCTGACCGCGTCCAGGTACTTCTGCTTCTGTGTGGCGGCCGCGCCCTCCTCGGCGACGACGAGTGTGTCGGCCTCGGGCCGCTCGGCGACGGTGTAGGTGAAGTGCGAGCTGGAGACCTTCTTGCCGCCCTTCTCCTCGCCGGTGAACCAGACCTCCACCTTGTCGCCCGGCGCGCCGCCCCGCACCCTGGCCCGGTACTCGTCGAAGTACAGATCGTCGTGGCCGCCGTAGGTCCGGCCGCCCTTCCAGCGGCGGAGCGCCCCGTCGTGCGTACGGCCGCCGTTGACGCGGTACTTCAGCTCCTTGTCGCGGATCGCCTTGCGGACGACGGCGGAGACCTCCTGGTCCGCGCCCCGCGAGTACGAGGTGGAGAAGGTGGCCGGGGTGAAGTCGGCCGCGCTCAGCCCGACCGAGGAGACCGGCCGGTCCGGGTGCGCGGCGGTCTCGGCGACGGAGAGCGCGAAGGGGATGTTCTTGGTGAACTCCTGCTGGATCAGCTTCTCGTCGTCGGGGAAGTTGAAGACCGACTGGCAGTCCTCGGGCTTCCAGGCGTCGTTCGGGTCGATCTGCGACGCGGTCTGGCAGGTCGACATCTCGGGGGTGAACATCGCGATGCCGTTGACGTTCGACGCGTGTCCGTCCGCCTCGCCGTTGGTGGTGTACAGCTCCGAGGAGACCTGCGAACGGTAGCCGGGGATGGCCGGGTTGTCCGGGGTGCCGGCGAGCGCCTTGTAGAGGACGTCGTCCGGGGTGGGGGTTGCGACCTGCCAGCCGACGCCGTAGAGGAGGAGTTCGGCGGCGGAGTGGTAGTTGACGGCGTATCTGAACCCGATGCGTTTCTCGAAGCCGTCCAGCGCCTTGGTCTCGGGCTCGGACTCGGGGCTCGCGCCGCGGTAGGTCTCGCTGGTCGGGTCGGGGGACGAACCCTCGTCGTCGTACCCCCACTTGTAGGGGAAGTTGCGGTTGAGGTCGACGCCGTCACCCGTGCCGATGACCCCGTCGCCATTGACGTCCCGCAGGTTCTTGCGCCACAGGCGGGTCGTGGAGTTCCTGAACGTGTAGTCGTAGCCGTCGGGGTTGGCCGAGATGACGAACCACAGCTCGGTGGAGTCGACGATCCTCCGGATGCGCTTGTCCGTCTTGTAGTGGTCCAGGTAGTAGTGCATCAGACGCCGGGTCATCTCCGGTGTGATCCACTCGCGCGCGTGCTGGTTGGACAGATACAGCACGGACGGCTTGGAGCCGTCTTTCGTCTTCCTGGCGTCCCTGGTCAGCCTGAGGGCGAGGATGTCCTGGCCGTCCACCGTCCTTCCGATGGACTCGACCTTGGTCAGGCCGGGGTTGGCCTGGGCGGTGCGCAGGATCTCCGCCTTGAGCCCGCCGCTTCCGCTGTAGGGCCGGAACACACCCTGGGACGCCCTCTCGATGCGGGCCTCCGCCTTGGCCGGGACGGTGTGCTCGGTGAGGTCGACGCCCTGTCGGCGGAGTTGCGCGGCCTGGTGGTCGGTGAGATAGACCTCCACCTCGGACTTCCCGGCCTTTCCGGCTCCGGTGATCTGCTCGGCGAGTTCGTCGCCGTCCTGGCCGGCCTTGAGGAGCAGGGGTATCTGCTCCTTGGTGACGTCGGCTCGGAAAACCTTGACCGCGTCCGGGTCGGACTTCGCCCGACTTCCGCTCTGTGCCTGGGCTACGGGTGCGAGGCTCGCTCCCCCGATCAGGAGCGCGCCGACAGCGAGGATCGATCTCGCTCTGTGTCTCATGAACCCCCCTAGCGGTGGTCCGCCACAGCGGCGAACAGGTTGCCAGGCTCATGTCAGACAGTGATCGAGTCAAGAGCGCCTCACGGCCACGTAAACGCAGGCTTGCCAGGCATGGGAAAGCCGGTGCCGAAGCCCCGACTGGGCCTCGGCACCGGCCTGTTGACACGGGCCGGTCAGCCCGCCAGGTTGTCCGCCAGCTCCTCGCTGAGGTTGGCCTCCGTGCCCGGGATGCCCAGGTCGGCGGCGCGCTTGTCGGCCATGGCCAGCAGCCGGCGGATCCGGCCCGCGACCGCGTCCTTCGTCAGCGGGGGGTCGGCGAGCGCGCCCAGTTCCTCCAGCGAGGCCTGCTTGTGCTCCATGCGCAGGCGTCCGGCGGCGGCGAGGTGCTCGGGGACCTCGTCACCGAGGATCTCCAACGCCCGCTGCACCCGGGCGCCGGCGGCCACGGCGGCCCGGGCCGAACGGCGCAGGTTGGCGTCGTCGAAGTTGGCGAGCCGGTTGGCCGTGGCCCGCACCTCGCGGCGCATCCGGCGCTCCTCCCAGGCCAGCACCGACTCGTGCGCGCCGAGCCGGGTCAGCAGCGCGCCGATCGCGTCGCCGTCACGGACGACCACCCGGTCCACGCCCCGCACCTCGCGGGCCTTCGCGGCGATCGAGAGCCGACGGGCGGCGCCGACCAGCGCGAGCGCGGCCTCCGGACCCGGGCAGGTCACCTCGAGGGAGGAGGAACGGCCGGGCTCGGTCAGCGAACCGTGCGCCAGGAAGGCCCCGCGCCAGGCCGCCTCGGCGTCACAGGTGGCCCCGGAGACCACCTGCGGGGGCAGACCGCGGATCGGGCGGCCCCGGCCGTCCACGAGCCCCGTCTGGCGAGCCAGCTGGTCACCGCCCGCGACGACCCGTACGACATAGCGCGAGCCGCGGCGCAGCCCACCGGGCGCCATCACGATCAGCTCGGAGCTGTGCCCGAAGATCTCCAGGATGTCCCGCTTGAGACGGCGGGCCGCCATCGCGGTGTCCAGCTCCGCCTCGATCACGATGCGCCCACTCACCAGGTGAAGGCCGCCGGCGAACCGCAGAATGGCGGAGACCTCCGCCTTCCTGCAGCAGGTCCGGGTGACGGGGAGCCGGGAGATCTCGTCCTTCACCGCTGCCGTCATCGCCATGGGCCGATCCTTCCATGCATCCGAAAAATACGGTCGTACGCGGCGGCCAACAGCTCCGGATCGTGCCGGGGTGATCCATCGGTCCGGGCCACCGGCGCCAGCTCGACCGCGGCTCCCAGCCGCTTGGCGGCCTCGGTGAGCGAGTCGCGGTCGGGCACGGCGGCCTCGTCGGCCAGCACCACGTCCAGGGCGAGTTTAGGGGCGTGTCGCCCCAAAACCTCCAAATGACGCTGCGGGGAGAACCCCTCGGTTTCTCCCGGCTGCGGGGCGAGGTTCAGCGACAGCACCTTGCGTGCCTTGGTCTGCGTGAGGGCGTCCAGCAGTTCGGGGACGAGCAGGTGCGGGATCACCGAGGAGAACCAGGAGCCGGGTCCGAGCACCACCCAGTCCGCGTCCAGGACCGCCGCCACGGCCTCGGGCACGGCCGGCGGGTCGTGCGGCACCAGGTGCACCGACTGGACCTCACCGGGCGTGAGGGCGACGTTCGCCTGCCCGCGCACGGTGTCCACGTCGTCCGGGCGCTCCGGATCGTGCCCCTTGACCAGGGCCTGCAGCTCCAGCGGTACGGCGGACATGGGCAGCACCCGGCCGTGCGCGCCGAGCAGCTTGCCGACCAGGTCCAGGGCCTGGACGTGGTCGCCGAGCTGCTCCCACAGGGCGACGATCAGCAGATTGCCGACCGCGTGCTCGTGCAGATCGCCCTTGGACTGGAAGCGGTGCTGGATGACCCTGGCCCAGGTCTGGCCCCACTCGTCGTCGCCGCACAGCGCGGCCAGCGCCTTGCGCAGATCGCCGGGCGGCAGCACGCCCAGCTCGTCGCGCAGCCGGCCGCTGGAGCCGCCGTCGTCGGCCACGGTGACTACGGCCGTGAGGTCGCCGGTGATCCGGCGCAGCGCGGCGAGCGAGGCGGACAGGCCCATGCCGCCGCCGAGCGCGACGACCTTGGGCTGCGCGCCCCGGCGGCGGGGCCGGCCACCGCGGGCCTCGGCGGGGCGGGCCGTTCCCTCGGCCGTGGCTCGGCTGGAGCGCCCCTCCGGCACCATCCGGCGCAGCCTGCCGAGCCGCCGTGTACGTTCCGTCATTCCCGTCCCATGTCCCGGTGTACGACCACCGTCTCCACACCCTCGGCCGCGAGGCGCGCGGCGAGCTTCTCCGACACCGCGACCGAGCGGTGCTTGCCACCGGTACAGCCGATCGCGATGGTCACATATCGCTTGCCCTCGCGCCGGTAGCCGACGGCGATGAGCCTCAGCAGTTCGGAGTACCGGTCGAGGAACTCCTTCGCGCCGGGCTGGTTGAAGACATACGCCGACACCTCCTCGTTCAGGCCGGTGAACGGGCGCAGCTCCGGGACCCAGTGCGGATTGGGCAAGAACCGCATGTCCGCGACCAGGTCGGCGTCGACCGGGAGGCCGTACTTGAAGCCGAAGGACATCACGGTGGCCCGCAGCTCGGGCTCCTCCTCGCCGGCGAACTGGGCGTCCATCTTGGCGCGCAGCTCGTGCACGTTCAGGCTGGAGGTGTCGATCACCAGGTCGGCGTCGCCGCGCAGCTCGCGCAGCAGCTCGCGCTCGGCGGCGATGCCGTCCACGATGCGGCCGTCGCCCTGCAGCGGGTGCGGGCGGCGCACCGACTCGAAGCGCCGCACCAGGGCCTCGTCGGAGGACTCCAGGAAGACGATCCGCCGGGTGACGCCCCGGGTGTCGAGGTCGGCGAGGGATTCGCGCAGATTGTCGAAGAAGCGCCGGCCGCGCACGTCCACGACGACCGCGATCCGTGCCACGTTGCCCTGTGAGCGGGCGCCCAGCTCCACCATGGTGGGGATGAGGGCGGGCGGGAGATTGTCCACGACGAACCAGCCGAGGTCCTCCAGACACTTCGCCGCCGTGGACCGTCCCGCTCCGGACATGCCGGAGATGATCACCAGCTCGGGGATGGCCGCTTCCTGGCCCGAGGCCGGCGTACCGTCCGTGCTCACCTGTGCTCCGTTTTCCTGGGCCGCGGGCTGCTCGCCCGCCGCGGGGGGTGGCTGATTCTGCCCCGCTTCCTCGTGGGCCCGATCTCGCTCCGCTGTGGGCTGTGCGTCGTGCTCCGTCATCTCTCCTGCCCCCGTCGTTCGTCCCGGAGGCCCGCGGTTACGGGCTCCCCCGAGGAACCCGCCGCCGTATCGGGTTCCTCGTCATCAATGATCTCCCCAGTAGCCGTGTTCACGGCGGGTGCGGCCGGAGCCGCCTGGGCGAGGGCCGCGGCGATGGTCTCGGCCGTCTTCCGGCCTATCCCGGGCACCTCCTGGATCTGTTCGATTGTGGCGGACCGCAGCCTTTTCACCGAGCCGAAATGCTTGATGAGCGCCTGTTTGCGGGTCTCGCCGAGGCCGGGAACGTCGTCCAGGGGGCCGGCCCGGAAGCGCTTGGCGCGTTTGGTGCGCTGATAGGTGATCGCGAACCGGTGGGCCTCGTCACGGATGCGCTGGAGCAGATAGAGGCCCTCGCTGGTGCGGGGCAGGACCACCGGATCGTCGTCGCCGGGCAGCCAGACCTCCTCCAGGCGCTTGGCGAGGCCGCAGACGGCGATGTCGTCGATGCCCAGCTCGTCCAGGGCGCGCCGGGCCGCGGCGACCTGCGGCTCCCCGCCGTCGACCACGACGAGCTGGGGCGGATAGGCGAACTTCTTCGGACGGCCGTCGTCGTCCTTGAGGGAGTTGGTGATCTCGTCCGGGCCGGTGAGGGTGCCGTCGCCGTCGGTGAGGGCGTCCTCGGTGCCGGAGCCGTCGGCCCACTCCCCCGTCTTCTCCTTCTCCACGAGGTACCGCCGGAAGCGGCGGGTGATCACCTCGTGCATGGAGCGGACGTCGTCCTGGCCCGCGAAGCCCTTGATCTGGAAGCGCCGGTACTCGCTCTTGCGCTGCAGGCCGTCCTCGAAGACGACCATGGAGGCGACCACGTCGTCCCCCTGGAGATGCGAGATGTCGTAGCACTCGATGCGCAGCGGGGCGCTGTCCAGGTCGAGGGCCTCGGCGATCTCCTCCAGGGCGCGCGAGCGCGTGGTCAGGTCGGAGGCGCGCTTGGTCTTGTGCAGGGCGAGGGCCTGCTGGGCGTTGCGCTGCACGGTCTCCATCAGGGCCTTCTTGTCGCCGCGCTGCGGGATGCGCAGCGAGACATTCACCCCGCGGCGGCCGGTCAGCCACTCCTGGACCGGCTCGACGGGCTCGGGCAGCGCCGGGACCAGGACCTCCTTGGGGACGGCGTCCCCCGTCTCCTCGCCGTAGAGCTGCTGCAGGGCGTGCTCGACCAGGGCGCCGGTGGTGATCTCCTCGACCTTGTCGGTCACCCAGCCGCGCTGGCCGCGCACCCGGCCGCCGCGCACATGGAAGATCTGCACGGCCGCCTCCAGCTCGTCCTCGGCGACGGCGATGAGGTCGGCGTCCGTCGCGTCGGCGAGCACGACGGCGTTCTTCTCCATGGCCTTCTTCAGGGCCTCGACGTCGTCGCGCAGCCGGGCCGCCCGCTCGTACTCCATCTCCTCGGCCGCCTCCATCATCTGCTTCTCCAGACGGCGGAGGTAGGTGCCGGTGCGGCCGGCCATGAAGTCGCAGAACTCCTCGGCCAGCTCGCGGTGGTCCTCGGGGCTGATCCGGCCGACGCAGGGTGCGGAGCACTTGCCGATGTAGCCGAGCAGGCAGGGGCGGCCGGTGCGCGCGGCGTTCTTGAACACGCCGGCCGAGCAGGTGCGCACCGGGAAGACCCGCAGCAGCAGGTCGACGGTGTCCCGGATGGCCCACGCGTGCCCGTACGGCCCGAAGTACCGGACGCCCTTCTTCTTGTGACCGCGCATCACCTGCACGCGCGGGAACTCCTCGTTCATCGTCACCGCGAGGTAGGGGTAGCTCTTGTCGTCGCGGTACTTGACGTTGAACCGGGGGTCGAACTCCTTGATCCAGGAGTACTCCAGCTGGAGGGCCTCGACCTCCGTGGACACCACGGTCCACTCCACGGACGCGGCGGTGGTCACCATCGTCCGGGTGCGCGGGTGCAGGTTCGCCAGGTCCTGGAAGTAGTTCGCCAGGCGCTGACGCAGGCTTTTCGCCTTTCCGACGTAGATCACCCGGCGGTGCTCGTCACGGAACCTGTACACCCCCGGGGAGTCCGGGATCTCACCCGGCCTGGGGCGGTAGCTGGAGGGATCGGCCATGTCTCACACCCTACTGGCGACCACCGACACCGCGTCGGGCCTGTGGACAACGCCCACGCCCGTGCCGTTCAGCCGTCCACAGCCCATTCCGTGTCCGCCGACGGCAGGCCCGTACCGATCACGTGCCGGACGATCCGGAACGCCTCGTCGAGCGGCACGGTGTCCTCGTCCGGGTACGTGTCGCACTGCCCGTCGGCCAGCAGGAAGCCCCCGCTCACTCCTCCGGATCCCGCGGAGACGGCGTGGGCTCCCGGGTCGTCCGCTCCGTCGAGAAGCATCACCAGTGCGCGGTCGGTGTTGCTCACCACGGCCAGCAGGCGCCCGGTGGAGGCGGTCAGCCAGGTCTCGAGCCGGCCCTCGGCGATCCGCCGCCGGAGCACGGCGACCGCCTCCTCCGCCGTCACGGCCGTGCGATCACCGTCGAAGGTCCAGGTCTCCGTCACGCGGCGATCTTCCCATCGCCGGGCGGGCGTGACGCCCGTGGCCCGAGGCGCCGGCGCGGAGCAACGGCCCGGCCAGGGGTGGCCGTGGCGGGTTCGAGGTGTTGTCGGGGTCTGGTCAACACGCTTCAATGCGGGGGAACTCGGGGCCGTGCACGCGCGCGTACAAGCGAGGCGTGCTCAGCCAGGGGGCGTCCACGACGTCCACGGGGGTGGCCCCGCACACCAGCGCAGGCGGTCTGACCAGCCGTAGCGACACCTCACAGAAAGGCGCCCCGGTATGCGGCATGCCACAGAGCACGCGCACCTCCCCACCGCGGAACTGGACACGGCCCTGCGGGGCGGCCCCTTCCATGTGGCGCTGCGCGCCGCGATCGCCGCACGCGGGCTGCCGCTGCAGCGCGTCCAGCACCATCTGTCCCGGCACGGGGTCAAGGTCGGCGTCACCAGCCTGAGTTACTGGCAGCAGGGTGCCCGCCGCCCCCAGCGACCGGAGTCTCTGCGGGCCGTACGGGCGCTGGAGGAGATCCTCCAGCTGCCGGACGAGTCGCTGATCCGGCTGCTCGCCGAGGCCGACGGGGCCGCCGCGGCCGGCCGCCCGGCGGGGCGCTCCTACCGCTCCCTGATCGAGGCCTCGAACGTCCTGGACCGGCTCCGGGCCGAGCTCGGCTGGTCCCTCGACGGCGGGCTGCACACCCTGGGCCATCACGAATGCGTCCGCATAGGCGCCCGGCGCGAGCTGGCCGGCCGCGAGGCCCACCACATCGTGCGGGCCCACCGCGACGGCATCGACCGCTTCATCGCCGTGCACCACGGCGACCCCGGCTGCCGCCCGCACGACATCAGGGTGCGGGCGCTGGAGAACTGCCGCACCGGACGCGTCCGCTGGGACCAGGACACCGGCGTACTGGCCGCGGAGCTGCTCTTCGACACCCGGCTGCGCACCGGCGACACCTTCCTCTTCCGGTACGGGATCGAGGACGGCACGGCCGGGCCGAGCCGCGAGTTCCTCCACCGCTTCGGCTTCCCCGGCGGCCAGTACGCCCTCCAGGTGCGGTTCGACGCGGCCGCGCTGCCCGCCCGCTGCCATCGCTTCACCCAGCACTCGACGGCGGCCCCGCGCACCGGCCGCCACGAACTGCCGGTCAGCGGCCCCCACCACTGCGTCCACGTGGTCGAGCCACGGATCCGCCCGGGGATCGTCGGGATCGCGTGGGACTGGGAGTGAACGCGTCTCCGGTGTGAGTCCCGGCTGGGAAGTGTGGCGCGGGGCCGGACGACTGCCGGGGCTGGTTGAGGACCGAGGGCAGCGGGTTGGAGGGGGCGGGGGCCGAGGGCAGGTACTGGGGGCCGGCGGCCGGGCAGGTACTGGGGGCCGGGCAGGGGCCAGCGGCCGGGCAGGGGCCAGCGGCCGGGCAGGGGCCAGCGGCCGGGCAGGGGCCAGCGGCCGGGCAGAGACCGGCGGCCGGGCAGAGACCGGCGGCCGGGCAGAGACCGGCGGCCGGGCAGAGACCGGCGGCCGGGCAGAGACCGGCGGCCGGGGGCGAGCGGTACCAGCGGGAACGCGGTGCCCGTGCGACGGGGTGGCGGCACGGCCGCACCGGGCCCATGGGGGCACGCGAGGCCGCGTCGGCGGTGTTGTGCGGCCCGTACACCCCGTTCGAGCATCCGGGGTGTCAGCGTGGCTGTCCGTTCAGGCGCCCGGGCCGGCGATGATCCTGCCGTTCGTCGTCTTCACCGGCAGCTCGGCCAGGGGCTCGGAGGCCGGTGACTGGACCACCTTGCCCGTCACGGCGTCGAACTGGCTGCCGTGGCAGGGGCAGATCAGGGTCGTCCCCTGGAGCTTGTTGATGGGACACCCCGCGTGCGTGCAGATCGTGCTGTAGGCCTTCAGCGCGCCGCTGCCGTCGCGGCTGACGACCACGTTGTGGTCCCGGTAGAGCTTGGCGCCGCCCTTCGAGACCTCGCTCCTGGCGCCGAGGTCCACCGGCGCGGTCGGGGTGGCCGCCACCGAACTGCCCTGGCCCGGCCCCGCGCACGCGGCCAGGCCGAGCCCGGCGACCGGGGCTGCGGCGGCCCCTCGAAGGACGGTACGACGGCTCGCGGACGGTCGGGCGGGCATCTGGGACTCCACTGCTCAAGGGGTGTGCAGTGCGACGATACCCGGGCACAAGGGCCGGCCTCGGGGCGGGGGCGACGACTGCGGTGGGAGGGTGTGCCGGGAGCGGCAGTGAGGAGCGAGGGAGTTCCTGGTGCTCGGGGGAGGGACCCTGACGTAAACGCTTGCGCAAGCGTTTACGCGGAGCCGGTCCATGGGATACCGTCCCGGCCGGAAGGACTGCGCCCGATCGGTTCAGGAAGGAGACGCGATGCCCACCATGGCGGATGTCGCACGGAGCGCCGGGGTCTCCGTGGCGACCGTCTCCCACGTCGTGAACGGCACCCGCCCGGTACTGCCCCACACCCGCCAGGCCGTGCTCGACGCCATCGACGCCCTCGGCTACACCCCCAACACGCTGGCGCGGTCCCTGGTGACCTCCCACACCCGCTCCATCGGGCTCGCGGTGTCGGCGATCAGCAACCCGTACTTCACGGAGATCCTCCAGGGCGTAGAGGCCGCCGCCCTGGAGGCGGGCTACAGCCTGCTCATCGCGGACCCGCACGACGACCCCGGTCACGAACGCAAGGTCGTGCAGCTCCTCCATGAGCGCCGGGTGGACGGCATGATCGTCGCGCCCTCCGCGCGCCCGCACGAACTCGTCGGCTATCTCCGCCGCCACGCCGTACCGACCGTGTTCCTGGACCGGATGATCGACGCGAGCGTGCCGGGCGGCTCCGCGGTGGGTGCCGGAGCGGGTACCGCTCCCGACCAGAACGCGTCCTGGTACGACCAGGTATGCGCCGACAGCGCCGAGCCGACCGCCCGTCTGGTCACCCATCTCGCCGGGCTGGGCCACCACAGGATCGGCCTGGTCGCGGGGCTGCCCGGGCTCAGCACCACCAGTGAGCGTGTCTCCGGCTACCGGGACGGCCTGAGCGCCGTCGGCCTGGATCTCGATGAACGGCTCCTGGTGTCCGGCAACTCCGAGTCCACTGGTGCCGAGCAGGCCACGGCCGCCCTGCTCACCCTCCCCGAACCGCCCACGGCACTCGTCACGGCCAACAACACCATGACCATCGGCGCCCTGAGCGCCCTGCGTCGGCACGGCCTGTCCGTCCCGGACGACATCGCCCTGTGCTGCTTCGACGACTTCGCCTGGGCCGATCTGTTCTCACCCCGGCTCACCGCCATCGCACAGCCCAGCAGGGAGTTGGGCGCGCAGGCCGTCCGGGTCCTCCTGGACCGTCTGGACGAGCCGCGCCGGCCGACGCGGACGGTGCGGCTGCCGTGCGCGTTCGTCCATCGCACGTCCTGCGGGTGCCCGGAGGAGCCGGGCGGGTCCGAGGAGCCCGGGCACACCGCATCATCAACGCCGTCGGAGAAGGGAACCGCCTCGTGATCGTCGTCGCCGGTGAGGCACTGATCGACCTTGTACCGCAGGGCCCTGGCGCCCTCGCGGCCCTGATGCCGGCGCTCGGCGGCGGCCCTTACAACACCGCCGTGGCCCTCGGCCGGCTCGGTTCCCGCACCGCTTTCTGCTCCCGGACGTCGCACGACGCCTTCGGCGAGGCCCTGCTCGACGGGCTGCGGCGCGCTGGGGTGGACGTGTCGGCCGTGCAGCGCGGGACGGAGCCGACGACGCTGGCGGTGGCCACGATCGACGCCAGTGGGTCGGCCGCTTACTCCTTCTACGTCGACGGCACCGCCGACCGTCTGTTCACCGCCCCCGCCGCGCTGCCGGCCGGTACCCGCGCGGTGTCCTTCGGCACCTGCTCGCTCGTCCTGGAACCGGGGGCGAGCGCCTATGAGGAGCTGATGCACGCGGCGGCCGGGCAGGGGCTGTTCACCGCCCTCGACCCCAACATCCGGGCGGGGCTGATCCCGGACGCGGACGCCTACCGGGCGCGTTTCAAGAGCTGGCTGCCCTCGGTGACGCTGCTGAAGCTGTCCGCGGAGGACGCCGAGTGGCTGGGCGGCACCCCCCGGGAGTGGCTGGCCGCGGGACCGGCGGCCGTGGTGGTCACCCGGGGCGGGGACGGTCTGACCGCGTTCACCCGGGACGGCGCGGAGTACTCCGTACCGGGTGAGAAGGTCGCCGTGGTGGACACCATCGGCGCCGGTGACACGGTGAACGCGGCCTTGCTGCATGGGCTTTCCGCCTTGGACGCGCTGTCGGAGGAAGCACTCGCCGCCCTCGGGACGGAGGGCTGGACGCGGCTGCTGCGCTTCGCGGCACGCGCGGCTGCGATCACCTGCTCGCGGGCGGGGGCCGAGCCGCCGTTCGCGGCCGAGCTCGGTGAACTGTGAGCGGCCCCTTTTCTGTCTGCGGTTTTCCTCTCTCCTGTTGTCAAGGTGCGACCGGACCCGTGGTGCGGGGAGCCGGCAGACCTCGGAGCCGGGGTGGCTGATGGTGGAACGAGTGGCGCCCCGCGGGGAGTTCCCGCGGGGCGCCACTTTTCTGCTGATGTGTCAGGCCTTGCGTGCCCGCGTCGTCTTCTTCGCGGGCGTCGCCTTCTTCGCGACCGCGTCGGCCTTCTTGGTCGCCGTGCTGTTGGCCTTCGCCGTCACCGTCTTCTTCGCGGCCGTCCTCGCCGCGGCCGTCTTCCCAGCCGTCACGGTGCGCTGCGCCGGCAGGGGTTCGGCGTCGCTGATGCGGTCGGCACCGAGGATCTCGCGCAGGAACTTGCCGGTGTGGCTGGCCGGAACCCCGGCGACCTCCTCGGGGGTGCCCTCGGCGACCACCAGGCCACCGCCGGCGCCGCCCTCCGGACCCATGTCGACGATCCAGTCGGCGGTCTTGATCACGTCGAGGTTGTGCTCGATGACGATGACCGTGTTGCCCTTGTCGACCAGGCCGCCGAGGACCTTCAGCAGCTTGCTGATGTCCTCGAAGTGCAGGCCGGTGGTCGGCTCGTCCAGGACGTACACCGTGCGTCCGGTGGAGCGCTTCTGCAGTTCGCTGGCCAGCTTCACGCGCTGGGCCTCACCGCCGGAGAGGGTGGTGGCGGACTGGCCAAGGCGGACGTAGCCGAGGCCGACGTCCTTCAGCGTCCTCAGGTGCCGGGAGATGGCCGGGACGGCCTCGAAGAAGTCGGCGGCCTCCTCGATCGGCATGTTCAGCACATCGGCGATGGACTTGCCCTTGTAGTGGACCTCCAGGGTCTCCCGGTTGTACCGGGCGCCGTGGCAGACCTCGCACGGGACGTAGACGTCCGGGAGGAAGTTCATCTCGATCTTGATCGTGCCGTCGCCCGCGCAGTTCTCGCAGCGGCCGCCCTTGACGTTGAAGGAGAAGCGGCCGGGCTGGTAGCCGCGGACCTTCGCCTCGGTGGTCTCGGCGAACAGCTTGCGGATGTGGTCGAAGACGCCGGTGTACGTCGCCGGGTTGGACCGCGGGGTGCGGCCGATCGGCGACTGGTCGACGTGCACGACCTTGTCGACCAGGTCGTCGCCGTCCACGCGCGTGTGCCGTCCGGGGACGTTCCTCGCGCCGTTCAGCTCGCGGGCCAGGTGCGTGTACAGGATGTCGTTGACCAGCGTCGACTTTCCGGATCCGGAGACGCCCGTGACGGCCGTGAACACGCCCAGCGGGAAGGACACGTCGATGTCCTGCAGGTTGTTCTCACGGGCGCCGTGCACGGTGAGCCGGCGGGACGGGTCGAGGGGGCGGCGGAAGTCCGGAAGCGGGATCGCCTTGCGGCCCGAGAGGTACGCACCGGTCTGCGACTCGGTGTTTTCGAGTAGCTCCTTCAGGGAACCGCTGTGCACGACCTTGCCGCCGTGCTCACCTGCGCCGGGGCCGATGTCCACGACCCAGTCGGCGACCTTGATGGTGTCCTCGTCGTGCTCCACGACGATGAGGGTGTTGCCCATGTCGCGCAGCCGGACCAGGGTCTCGATCAGCCGGTGGTTGTCCCGCTGGTGCAGACCGATGGACGGCTCGTCCAGGACGTACAGGACGCCGACGAGGCCGGAGCCGATCTGGGTGGCCAAGCGGATGCGCTGGGCCTCGCCGCCGGAGAGCGTGCCGGCCGCGCGGTTCAGCGAGAGGTAGTCGAGGCCGACGTCGACCAGGAAGCGCAGTCGCTCGTTGACCTCCTTCAGCACCCGCTCGGCGATCTTCTTGTCACGGGCGCTCAGCTTCAGCCGGCCCAGGAAGTCCGCGCAGTCGCTGATCGACATCGCGGAGACCTCGGCGATCGACTTCTCCATGATCGTGACCGCGAGGACGATCGGCTTCAGGCGCGTGCCCTCACAGGAGGGGCAGGGCACCTCACGCATGTAGCCCTCGAAGCGCTCGCGGCTGGCGTCGCTCTCGGCCTCGCTGTGCCGGCGCTTCACGAACGGCACCGCGCCCTCGAAGGGCGTGGTGTACACGCGCTCGCGGCCGTACCGATTGCGGTAGCGGACCTCGATCTGGGTCTTGTGGCCGTGGAGCAGGGCCTTCTTCGCGCGCTGGGGCAGGCCCGCGAACGGGATGTCCGTGCGGAAGCCGAGCGCGTCCGCGAGGGCGCCGATCAGGCGGCCGAAGTAGTCCTTGGTGTGCCCGTGCGACCAGGGGTGGATGGCGCCCTCGTCCAGGGACTTGTCCTCGTCCGGGACGATCAGCTCGGGGTCGACCTCCATGCGCGTGCCGATGCCGGTGCAGTCGGGGCAGGCGCCGAAGGGCGAGTTGAAGGAGAAGGAGCGAGGCTCCAGTTCCTCGAAGGACAGGTCGTCGTACGGGCAGTACAGGTGCTCGGAGTACATGCGCTCGCGCTCGGGGTCGTCCTCGGGGAGGTCGACGAAGTCGAGCACGACCATGCCGCCGGACAGGCCGAGGGCCGTCTCCACGGAGTCGGTGAGGCGGCGCTTGGCGGACTCCTTCACCGTGAGGCGGTCCACGACCACCTCGATGGTGTGCTTCTCCTGCTTCTTCAGCGCCGGCGGGTCGGAGAGCTGGATGGTCTGCCCGTCCACACGCGCGCGGGAGTAGCCCTTGGTCTGCAGGTCGGCGAAGAGGTCGACGAACTCGCCCTTGCGCTCGCGCACGAGCGGCGACAGCACCTGGAAGCGGCTCCCCTCCGGCAGCTCCAGGACCTTGTCGACGATGGCCTGCGGCGACTGGCGGGAGATCGGGCGGCCGCACTCGGGGCAGTGCGGCTTGCCGATGCGCGCGAAGAGCAGACGCAGGTAGTCGTAGACCTCGGTGATGGTGCCGACCGTCGAGCGCGGGTTGCGCGAGGTCGACTTCTGGTCGATGGAGACCGCCGGGGACAGGCCCTCGATGAAGTCGACGTCCGGCTTGTCCATCTGGCCGAGGAACTGCCGGGCGTACGAGGAGAGCGACTCCACGTAGCGCCGCTGGCCCTCGGCGAAGATCGTATCGAAGGCCAGGGAGGACTTGCCCGACCCGGACAGGCCCGTGAAGACGATGAGCGAGTCACGCGGCAGGTCGAGCGAGACGTTCTTCAGATTGTGCTCGCGCGCGCCACGGACGATGAGACGGTCGGCCACGCCGGTCCGCACCTTTCTTGAGAGAAGTGACAGGGGCGGGGCCCCCGTGCTTCTTCAGACTAGGGGGAGCCACTGACAACGCCGGTCGGATTGCCCGGTTGCATAACAACCCCCGGCCATCCAGCATGCCCGACGCCGCCCTCGACGATATAGCACGTGCTTTCGATTTGCGGTCGAGCTTCACCACCTTCACCCAAAGGTGTGGTGGGGCTAGTGTCAGGGCCATGATTGATCACGCTCATGACCTGGCATGTGTACGCGACGCGACCGAACGGCTCCTCACCGCGGTCGCCGAACTGGACAACGCCTCGCTCGCCGAGCCGTCACGGCTTCCGGGGTGGACCCGCGGGCATGTCCTCGCCCACCTCGCCCGCAACGCGGACGCGCTCGTGAACGTTCTCGAGGGCCGGCCCATGTACGCGAGCGCGGAGGCACGGGACGCCGACATCGAACGCGACGCCCCGCGCCCCCTCGACGCCCAGCTCGCCGACCTGCGCGAGAGCGCGGCGCGCTTCCAGGCCACGGGGGACGCGCCGGCGGACTGGTCACGCACGGTGGAGCTGCGCAACGGGGTCACCGACTCGGCGTCCCGCGTGCCGTTCCGGCGGTGGGTCGAGGTCGAGCTGCACCATGTCGATCTCGGCATCGGGTACGAGCTGGAGGATCTTCCGGCCGAGTTCACGGACCGGGAGATCGACTTCCTGGCGGAGCGCTTCACCGGACACAAGGACGTGCCCTCGACCGGCCTGAGCGCGGGCAATGGCCGGATCTGGACCACGGGCGGCGGAGCGGAGGGCGGACCGGTCCGGGTCGAGGGTACGCCCGCCGACCTGCTCGGCTGGCTCGCCGGGCGACGCGACGGCTCCGGCCTGACCACGAACGGCACACTGCCGAAGCTGCCTGCGTTGTAGGTCCGCTGCGGTCCGCGGGCCCTCCCCCGCTATAGGCTGATCACCATGACGTACACCGGAGAGGTCAGGGTCGGCGGACCGGCGGATGTGCACGAGCTCAAGGACCTGATGATCACGAAGATCGCGGTCGGCCCGATGGACAACAACGCCTATCTGCTGCGCTGCCGGGCCACCGACGAGCAGCTTCTGATCGACGCCGCCAACGAGGCGCAGACGCTCCTCGGCATGATCGGTGACGACGGCATCGCCTCCGTCGTCACCACGCATCAGCACGGCGACCACTGGCAGGCGCTCGCCGAGGTCGTCGCGGCCACGGGCGCGCGCACGTACGCCGGCCGCGAGGACGCCCCCGGCATCCCCGTGCCCACCGATGTCCTCGTGGACGACGGCGACGTCATCAGGGTGGGACAGGTGGAGCTCACCGCACGGCACCTCGTCGGGCACACCCCGGGTTCGATCGCGCTGGTCTACGACGACCCGCACGGCCACCCGCACGTCTTCACCGGCGACTGTCTCTTCCCGGGCGGTGTCGGCAACACGCGCAAGGATCCGAGGGCCTTCGCCAGCCTGATCCACGACGTGGAGACGAAGATCTTCGACGTGCTCGCCGATGAGACCTGGGTCTATCCCGGGCACGGGAACGACACGACCCTGGGTGCGGAGCGACCGCATCTGCCGGAGTGGCACGCACGCGGGTGGTGAGCGCCGGGCGCATTCCCCTCCTGAGAGCCGGGCGCTTTCCTCTCCTGAGCGCCGGGCACGTTTCTTGCCGCACGCGCCCCGTGTGAACGTCTCGCACGCACTGGGGGCGCGTGCGCGCTCCCCGCGCGCTCTGTGACGCGGTCAACTGGTGGCAAACCCGCAGAGGATGACGGCTCCTCTGCGGCAGGGCCGCCGGTCTTCAACCCCGCCCTCGGCCGGCGGCCCAGGCCGAAGGCCTGCGCCATGACGGATGTTCACACGACCGCAACACCCGTTCCCAGTATGCGGACAGTTATGGGTGTGACCTGGACAAACACGGGGTTCGCTGCCAATCTCCCGCCATGTACACAGCCCCTCGTGTCCTGCGCCGCGCGGCAGCCGCCGCCACCGTAGCCCTGCTCGCCACCGCCGTCGGCTGTGCTCCGCAGCCGGAGAAGAAGGCGTCGGCCTCCCCCTCCGGCTCGGCCGCGAAGAGCTGCGCCAAGGGCAAGTTGGCCACCAAGACGTCCGGAAAGCTGACGATCGCGACGGACGAACCGGCGTACGAGCCCTGGTTCAAGGACGACAAGCCCGCGAACGGCGAGGGTTTCGAGTCGGCGGTCGCCTACGCCGTGGCCCAGCAACTGGGTTACGGCAAGAGCGCGGTCGTCTGGCAGAGCGTGCCGTTCAACAAGGCGTTCGCGCCCGGGGTGAAGAGCTTCGACTTCGACATCAACCAGGTGTCGATCAGCGCCGAGCGCAAGAAGGCCGTCGACTTCTCCTCCGGCTACTACGACGTGCGCCAGGCCGTCATCGCGCTGAAGGGCAGCAAGGCCGCCAAGGCGACGAGCATCGCGGACCTGAAGGACCTCAAGCTGGGCGCCCAGGTGGGCACCACGAGCCTCAACTACATCAGCGACGTGGTGAAGCCGTCGCAGGAGGCGGCCGCGTACTCCAAGAACGACCAGGCCATCTCCGCGCTGAGGAACGGCCAGGTGGACGCGATCGTCACCGATCTGCCGACCGCCTTCTACGTCACCTCGGCCCAGGTGACCAACGCCAGGATCGTCGGCCAGTTCGAGAACCAGGGCGGCACACCCGAGCAGTTCGGGCTCGTCCTGGACAAGGGCAGCGGTCTCACTTCGTGCGTGGCATCGGCCGTGGACGCCCTGCGCAAGGACGGCACGCTGGCGAAGCTGGAGAAGCAGTGGCTGTCCGACGCCGTCGACGCTCCGGTGCTCAAGTGACGGTCATGAAGGAGGAGTCCGGGGAGGACTCCGGCAAGCACGACATGCGCGACGGGTACGTCCCGTCCGAACGGCGGCTGGAGCGCGAGCGCCACAAGCGCGCGCGTGCCCGCCGCGCGACGGCGATCGCGGCCCTCTCGACCCTGGTCACCGGCGTCGTCCTCTATCTGGTCGTCGTCGATGCGCCCGGCTGGCCGCGCACCAAGGAGACCTTCTTCGACGGGCAGTACGCGCGCGAGGCCTTCCCCAAGGTCCTCGAAGGACTGTGGCTGAACGTCCGGCTGCTGCTGATCTGCGGCGTGCTGGTGCTCGTCCTGGGCATGCTGATCGCCATCGCGCGCACCCTGCCCGGGCCGGTGTTCTTCCCCCTGCGGGTGCTGGCGGCCGCGTACACGGACTTCTTCCGCGGTCTGCCGCTGATCATCAACCTGATGATCGTGGTCTTCGGCGTGCCCGCGCTGCGCCTCCAAGGCGTGACCGTCGATCCCGTGCTGCTCGGTGGTACGGCGCTGACGCTGACCTACTCCGCTTATGTCGCCGAGGTGTTCCGCGCCGGCATCGAGTCCGTGCACCCCTCGCAGCGCGCCGCGGCCCGCTCGCTGGGCCTGACCAACCGTCAGGCGCTGCGGTACGTGGTGCTCCCCCAGGCGGTACGACGTCAGGTGCCGCCCCTGCTGAACGACCTCGTGTCCCTCCAGAAGGACACCGGGCTCGTGTCGATCGGCGGCGCGGTCGACGCCGTACGGGCGGCCGACATCATCGCTCAGCGCAGCCTCAACTACACGCCGTACATCGTCGCGGGCCTGGTCTTCGTCGCACTGACCATTCCGATGACCCGCTTCACGGACTGGGTGACGGCCCGGATGGACCGGCAGCGGGCCCAGGGAGGATCGCTATGAGCGACGCAGTCACGCCCGTGCTGCGCATGGAGTCCGTCCGCAAGACCTTCGGCGGCTCCGTCGTGCTGCGGGACGTCGGTCTGGAGGTCGCCCCGCACACGGTGACCGCGCTGATCGGCGCCTCCGGCTCGGGCAAGTCCACGCTGCTGCGCTGCGCCAACCTCCTGGAGGAGATCGACGACGGCGCGATCTGGCTGGACGGCGAGGAGATCACCGATCCCCGCGTCGACCAGGACGCGGTCCGGCGCCGGATCGGCGTGGTCTTCCAGGCGTACAACCTCTTCCCGCACATGACCGTGCTGGACAACATCACGCTGGCGCCCCGCCGGGTGCACGGCGTCCCCCGCGCGGAGGCCGAGGAACGGGCCAGGGAGCTGCTGGAGCGCCTCGGACTGGCCGCGAAGGCGGATGCGTATCCGGACCGGCTCAGCGGCGGCCAGCAGCAGCGTGCGGCGATCGTGCGGGCGCTTGCCGTACGGCCCCGGCTGTTGCTGCTGGACGAGATCACGGCGGCGCTCGATCCCGAACTCGTGGGCGAGGTGCTGGAGGTGGTCCGGGACCTGAAGGACGACGGCATGACCATGGTGCTGGCGACGCACGAGATGGGCTTCGCGCGGGACGTCGCCGACCAGGTTTGTTTTCTGGACGGTGGCGTCGTGCTGGAGCGCGGCACCGCCGAGCAGGTCTTCGGCGACCCGCAGCAGGAGCGCACGCGGCGCTTCCTGCGGCGGATCGTGGAGGCGGGCCGGCTGTGACGGCCTCGGACTACGCCTCGGCCTGGGCCGCGCCCAGCAGGGCGGCGACCCGCTCCACACCGAACACATAGCCCTGCACTCCGCAGCCGGCGATCACACCGTCTGCGCGCAGCGAGACATAGGAGTGGTGCCGGAACGATTCGCGCTGGTGGATGTTGGAGATGTGCACCTCCAGCACCGGCATGCCGTCGCAGGTGTTGAGTGCGTCCAGAATCGCGACCGACGTGTGGGAGTAGGCGCCGGGGTTGATGACGATCCCGCTGTGGTTCAGGCGCGCCTCGTGGATCCAGTCGACCAACTGACCCTCGTGGTTGGACTGCCGGAAGTCCACGGTGCCGCCGTGCGCGGCCGCCGCCTTCGAGCACATCGCCTCGACGTCGGCCAGGGTGTCCCTGCCGTAGATCTCGGGCTGGCGCTGGCCGAGCAAGTTCAGGTTGGGCCCGTTGAGGATCATGATCGGGGCGTTGGCCAGGGTGCGGGGCACGTTTCCTCCGGTCCGTTCGGGGCGGTACGTCGACGACCGCCGCTCGCACCCGGTCTATCACGGTGGCCGGAGCACCTGGCGGGTCGCGTGCGCCGGAGGCTTCGGTGGCGCACGCCAAGGTCGCCCGATCGCCTCCGCGCGCCCCGTAACTGTTGATCACGGAGGGTGGTTGACGCGGCATGCAGCCTGTACGTGCCGTGAGCACCCCTTCGATGTCGAGACTCGCCGCCGCGTCCCTGGCGGGGACCGCGATCGAGTTCTACGACTTCTTCGTCTACGGGACCGCGGCGGCGCTGGTCCTGGGGCCGCTGTTCTTCCCGACGTTCTCGCCGGTCGCAGGGACGCTGGCGGCGTTCGTGACGTTCGGGGTGGGGTTCGTGGCCCGGCCGCTGGGCTCGGTGGTGTTCGGACATCTCGGCGACCGGCGCGGGCGGCGGCCGGTGCTCGTCGCCTCACTGCTGCTCACGGGCGCCTCTACCGTCGCGGTGGGCTGTGTGCCGTCGTACGGAACGATCGGCGTCGCCGCGCCGCTGCTGCTGCTCGTGCTGCGCTTCCTGCAGGGTCTCGGGCTCGGCGGTGAGTGGGGTGGGGCGGTGCTGCTGACCGCCGAGCACGCGCCGCCCGCGCGACGCGCTTTGTGGTCGAGCTTTCCTCAAGTGGGGCCCGCGGTCGGCTTCGTGCTGGCCAACGGGGTGATGCTCGCGCTGTCGGCGGGCCTGTCCGACGCGGAGTTCGCAGGGTGGGGCTGGCGCGTGCCGTTCTGGGTCGCCGGTGCGCCGGCGCTCGCCGGGCTGTGGTTGCGCTCCTCGCTCGCCGAGAGCCCCCGATTCCTGGAAATCGACGACCACGCGCGCGTGCCGCTCGTCGAGGTCGTACGGCAGCACGGGCGGCTGGTGCTGCTGACGGCCGGCGCGCTGGCCATCGGGTACGCGGTGTTCTACGCGGTGACGACGTGGTCGCTGGCGTATGCGACGGAGCGGCTCGGGGTGAGCCGGACGGTGATGCTGACCTGTGTCATGGCCGCGGTGGTCGTGAAAGGGGCCCTCACACCCTTGGTGGCGCTCCTCGGCGACCGCTACGGGCGGCGGCCGATGTGTCTGACGGGGTGCACGGCCTGCGTCGTGTGGATGCTCCCGATGGTGGCACTGCTGGCCACCGGCCAGCCGCTGCTGATGTTCCTGGGCATCCTGGGCGCGCTGATCGCCTTTGTCACCATGTTCGCGGTCATCGCCGCCTACCTGCCGGAACTGTACGAGGCGCGGGTGCGGTGCACAGGCGCCGCGGTGGGCTACAACCTCGGCGGGGTCCTCGGCGGCGCGCTCACCCCGGTCGTGGCCACGGCGCTCGCGGAGCAGAGCGGGCGGGTGCCCTGGGCCGTGGGCATGTATCTGACGGGCATCGGGCTGATCAGCCTGATGTGCTTCGCGCTGCTTCCGGAGACACGGCCCGTGCCCGTGCCGGCGGTGGAGCCTGCGACGGGCTGAGGCCGGGGCCCGGGGCGACGGCGACGCGTTACAGGTATCCACAGCGGGGCCGGACGGGCGGGCTACGGGCTGACGGCCAACTCCAGGTAGGCCGCGAAGAGCATCAGGTGGACGGCCGCGAAGACGGGCACGAGGATCGTCCATTGCCGGGATACTTCTGCCTCTTTCCGTCCTGAGGCCGCAGGTTTGGTCAGGCGTCGACGCTGTCCTTCGGGACGGCTTCGCCGCCGGTGCGCGCCGCCTCGTCGGCAGCCTGCCTGCTGTTGGCCATCAGGCTGGTGACGGTGGTGACGACCAGGACCGCGCAGATCACGCCGAGCGAGACCGGGATGCTGATCTCGGGGACGTGGACGCCGGACTCGTGCAGGGCGTGCAGCACCAGCTTGACGCCGATGAAGCCGAGGATGATCGACAGGCCGTACGAGAGGTGGACCAGCTTCTTCAGCAGGCCGCCCATGAGGAAGTACAGCTGTCGCAGGCCCATGAGGGCGAAGGCGTTGGCGGTGAAGACGATGTACGGGTCCTGGGTCAGACCGAAGATCGCGGGGATGGAGTCCAGAGCGAACAGGACGTCCGTGGTGCCGATGGCGAGCATCACGACCAGCATCGGGGTCATGACCCGCTTGCCGTTCTGCCGTATCCACAGCTTGGTGCCGTGGTACCGGTCGGCCACACCGAACTTGCGCTCCGCGGCCTTCAGCAGCTTGTTCTCCTCGTACTCCTCGGCCTCCTGGTCCGCGCGGGCCTCCTGGATGAGCTTCCAGGCGGTCCAGATCAGGAAGGCGCCGAAGAGGTAGAAGACCCAGGAGAAGCTGGCGATGATCGCGGCTCCCGCGGCGATGAAGGCGGCCCGCAGGACCAGCGCTATGAGCACGCCGACGAGCAGAACGCGCTGCTGGTACTGCGCGGGGACCGCGAACTTCGCCATGATCAGGACGAAGACGAAGAGGTTGTCGACGCTCAGCGACTTCTCGGTGATGAATCCCGCGAAGAACCCACCGGCCGGCCGTCCGCCGCCGAAGACGAGGAGACCGAGGCCGAACAGCCCGGCCAGGGCGATCCATACGACGGTCCAGATACCGGCTTCCTTGACCGACACCTCATGGGGCTTGCGCCCGATGAGGAAATCGACCGCGATCAGGGCGGCGAGGCCCACGATGGTCAGGACCCACAGGATCATGGAGACTTCCACTGCACCTCCGGCATTACGTAACGGCAAACACATCAGCGTCGTCGCTGCCGGAGGTCTCTTCCACCCGCGTCGGGCCGACGCCCCGGGACCGGAACCGGTCCGTACTGACGGGTGCGCCGCAGTCAGGGAGTACTCCCCTCCGTACGGAAGACCGTACCCCAATCACCAAGGAAAGGTAAAGAGAAAAGTAAAGCAAAGACCAAGTATGCTGGTGGGAGGCCTTTAACTGTATTTGGTCGAGGTCCTGGCCACCTCGGTGAGCACCTGGTGCACGACCTGGCTCCCGGCCGGCACCAGCGACGGTTCATAGGTCCAGGCGTGCCCCACCCAGGGGTCGGCGAAGTGATCGTCGGGTACGGGTGTGAGTCGCAGCAGCGAACGCCACAGCGGATCGAGCAGGGGGCCGTAGGCGGCGGCGTCCTCACGGTCCGCCACCAGCAGGAGGTGGACACCGACGTCGGGCCCCTCGTCGGCGAGATAGCGCAGCCGGGTCACGGCGCGGTCGTCGAAACCGTGCGGAAAGTCGTTGACGATCAGCAGCTGGCGAGCGGTGTCGACATCGGCCGGCAGCGATTCGGGCGCACCGCCGCGCACCGCCATCTGCACCAGGTCCACCCGCCGGGTGAGCCGCTCCAGCATCTGCGTCACCCCGGCCACGCCGGTCGCGGGAGGCGTGGCGAGCACGCCGGTCCGCGTGAGCGGGGCGAAGGTCGCGGCCCCGGTGCCGGCCGGGTCGATGACCTGCACGGCGAAGTCCCCCGCCGGATGCACGGCGAGCAACCGCGCCGCCAGCGCCACCGCTGCCTCCATGGCCAGGTGCCGCAGCTCGGCGGAGTCCGGGAAGCCGCCGGATGCCGCCGCCGGGCCGCTGTCGAGCCACAGACCGCGTTCCAGCGGCAGCCTGACCAGCAGGGGGATGCGCAGCGGCGCGCTCTCGGGCAGACGGAGATCGCCGAGGCGCAGAGCCATCGGGGGCTCGGCGGGCACGCGGTAGCCGTGCCAGACGGGGTTGTCCCAGCGGGCGTAGGCGGGCGGCAGCGCGGGCTCGACCACCTCGGACTCGGCGGTGAGCTGGGCGAGGTCGCGGTCGAGGACCGCACGCGCCTGATCCACCAGCTGGGTCCGGCGGGCGTGGGCCGCCTCGCGCGCGGCGTCGCTCGCGCTGCCGAGCCTGCCCCGGGAGTCGGCGAGGGCCTGGTCGAGCTCCTTCTCCAGGCGGGAGTCGGCGAAGTCGACGGCGCTGCGGTACGCGGCGGTCGTGCGGGCCAGGTCCTCGAACATGCCCCAGACCTGGTTGTACAGCCGCTCCTCCATCGACCAGCCCACCGCGTCGCCTGCGACGGGCTGCGCGGGCCCGTCGTCGGCGGCCGGAGCCTCCGGGGGCGGTGTGCCGTGCGGGCGGCGGCCGGGGTGCGTGTAGTCGACCCGGGCGCCGGGCTCTCGCGAGGCTGCGTCGGATGCCTGGGTGTCGTACGGGTTCCGCGCGGCGTACGGCTGCGCGGGCTCCGACTCCGGCTGCTGCGAGGCGCAGGAAGGCGTCTGCCCGGGCGTCCCGGACGCGGAGGTGTCCTGAGGATCGGGTACGTCGGTGTCGTACGGCCCGGGGGCCGACGTGACGTGCGCGGTGGAGGCGGATGCGTCGTGCGGTGCAGCCGCAGAGGTGTCCTGGGATGTGCGAGCTGAGGTCTCGTGCGCCGACGGTGCGGAGGCCGGCGTCGGCAGCGTGCGGGACGGGCTGTGGGCAGCCGCCTCGCTGGGAGCCGCCGCCTCGCCAGGGGCTGCCGCCGCATGAGCCGCGGCAGCCACGTCGGCGGCCTCGCGCAGTCCCTGGTCGGCGAACAGTGCGTGGAGCCCGGCCGCGTAGCCCTGGCCCACGGCACGCACCTTCCAGGCGCCCTGTCTGCGGTAGAGCTCGAGGGCGACCACGGCCGTCTCGCCGTCCAGGCCGGTGAGGGTGAAGCAGGCGAGTTCGGTGCCGTCGAGACCCTCGACCGTCGTGTGCGGGGCGGCGACGGCACCGAACCGGAGCGGTGCCCCGGCCCCGGTGGGCAGGGCGAGAAAGACGCCGACGCGGTGGACGGCCTCGGGCAGAGCGCCCAGGTCGACGGCGAGCCGGTGCCCGGTGGCGGCCTGCCGGGGCACCTCGACACCGGGCAGGGCGGGGGCGCCGGGATGGGCCACCCACTGGGGGCCGTGGACCGTGCCGTTCTCGTCGCCGAGCGTGGCTCCGGCCATGACCGGCACCCCGGCCGAGATCCGGATCGCCAGCCGGACGTGGGACAGCGGGTGGTTCTGCCCCCGCACCAGCTCGGCCGTCATCGCCGTCGCCCCCCTGTGTCGTTGTCGTTCGGTCCTGCGCCCGCCGGTCGAGCGGGCGGTCCTAGAGGTGCTGCTGGATCGCCGGCATCAGGTCCTGGAACGTACGGCCGTTGGCCGGGGCGCCCAGGGCGGTCATCGTCCAACCGGAGCCCGCGCGGTGCACCTTCGCCATGATCTGGGCGGTGTAGTCGCCGCCGCCGTCCAGCGTGTAGCGGGCCAGTTCCTGGCCGTTGGTCTCGTCCACCAGACGGCAGAACGCGTTCTGCACCTCCTGGAAGGTCTGACCCGTAAAAGAGTTCACGGTGAAGACGATCTGGTCGACGTGGACCGGGACGCGCTGCAGGTCCACGAGGATCGCCTCGTCGTCACCGCCCTGTCCGGCGCCGCCGACGAGGTTGTCGCCGGTGTGGCGGACGGAACCGTCGTCGCTCACCAGGTGGCGGAAGAAGACGACATCGACCGGCTGGGTCTCGGCGAAGAGGACGGCCGACGCGTCCAGGTCGATCTCGCGCGTGCGGGAGCCGAACAGACCGCGCCGCTTCGCCGCCTGCCAGCCGAGCCCCATACGGACCGCGGTCAGCGTGCCCCCGTCCTTCTTCTCCAGGCTGATGGCCTGACCCTTGCTCAAGTTGACGGACACCGCTGAATCCCCTCTCGAAAGTCCCCTGTTGCCGCGCAGTGCGCGGTTGTCCAGAACCCTACGCAGGGGCACCGACAGTGCCGAACCCCGGTCCGCGCTTTGTGTCGGTGTTGCAACACTTGGCGCATATACCGAGGTCCGGCACGGTGGCGGGGGTTCAGGCGAGACCGGCTTCCCGCATCTGGCGCAGTTCCTTCTTCATCTCCGAGACCTCGTCACGCAGCCGGGCCGCGATCTCGAACTGCAGCTCCGCGGCGGCGGCGCGCATGCGCTCGGTCATCTCCTCGATCTGCTCGGCGAGTTCGGCCGCCGGGCGGTCCGTGGGAACCATGGCCGCCGCCTTGCCCTTGGCCGACTTGCCGGCCTTGGCCGCCTTGTCGCCCAGCGCCGGGACGGGTGCCTTGGCGCCCTTGCCGTCCTTGGACTTGCGGTAGCCGGTGCCGAGGAGCTGCTCGGTGTCGACCTCCTCGCGGGCGATCTGGGCGACGATGTCGTTGATCTTCTTGCGCAGCGGCTGCGGGTCGATGCCGTTGGCCTTGTTGTAGGCGATCTGCTTCTCCCGGCGGCGGTTCGTCTCCTCGATGGCCTTCTCCATCGCCGGGGTGATCTTGTCGGCGTACATATGGACCTGGCCGGAGACGTTGCGCGCCGCGCGGCCGATGGTCTGGATCAGCGAGGTGCCCGAGCGCAGGAAGCCCTCCTTGTCGGCGTCCAGGATCGCGACCAGGGACACCTCGGGCAGGTCGAGGCCCTCCCGCAGAAGGTTGATGCCGACCAGGACGTCGTACTCACCGGAGCGCAGCTCGCGCAGCAGCTCGACGCGGCGCAGCGTGTCGACGTCGCTGTGCAGATAGCGCACCTGAATACCGAGCTCCAGGAAGTAGTCGGTGAGGTCCTCGGCCATCTTCTTGGTGAGCGTGGTGACGAGAACCCGCTCGTCCTTCTCGGTGCGTTTGCGGATCTCGTGCACCAGGTCGTCGATCTGGCCCTCGGTGGGCTTGACCACGACCTCCGGGTCGACCAGACCGGTGGGTCGGATGATCTGCTCGACGACACCGTCCCCGCGGGACAGCTCGTAGGTGCCCGGGGTGGCGGACAGGTAGACGGTCTGGCCGATGCGCTCCTGGAACTCCTCCCACTTCAGGGGGCGGTTGTCCAGCGCGGAGGGCAGGCGGAAGCCGTGCTCCACGAGGGTGCGCTTTCGGGAGGCGTCGCCCTCGTACATGGCGCCGATCTGCGGGACTGTGACATGCGACTCGTCGATGACGAGCAGGAAGTCGTCCGGGAAGTAGTCCAGCAGGGTGTTGGGCGGGGAGCCGGGCGAGCGGCCGTCGAAGTGCATCGAGTAGTTCTCCACACCGGAGCAGGTGCCGATCTGGCGGAGCATCTCGATGTCGTACGTGGTGCGCATCCGCAGGCGCTGGGCCTCCAGGAGCTTGCCCTGTTTCTCCAGCTCCGCCAGGCGCTCTCCCAGCTCCTTCTCGATGTCGTTGACGGCCCGCTCCATGCGCTCGGGGCCGGCGACATAGTGGGAAGCGGGGAAGACGTACAGCTGCTGGTCGTCGCTGATGATCTCACCGGTGAGCGGGTGCAGCGTGGACAGCGCCTCGATCTCGTCGCCGAACATCTCGATGCGGACGGCCAGCTCCTCGTAGACCGGGAAGATCTCGATGGTGTCGCCGCGGACGCGGAAGGTGCCGCGGGTGAAGGCCATGTCGTTGCGCGTGTACTGGATGTCGACGAAGCGGCGCAGCAGCTCGTCCCGGTCGATCTCGTCGCCGACCCTGAGGGGGACCATCCGGTCCACGTACTCCTGCGGAGTACCGAGGCCGTAGATGCAGGACACCGAGGCGACCACGATGACGTCGCGGCGGGTGAGCAGCGAGTTCGTCGCGGAGTGGCGCAGCCGCTCGACCTCCTCGTTGATCGAGGAGTCCTTCTCGATGTAGGTGTCCGACTGCGGGACGTAGGCCTCGGGCTGGTAGTAGTCGTAGTACGAGACGAAGTATTCGACCGCGTTGTTCGGCAACAGCTCGCGGAACTCGTTGGCCAGCTGGGCGGCCAGCGTCTTGTTCGGCGCCATCACGAGCGTGGGGCGCTGGAGCTTCTCGATCATCCATGCCGTGGTGGCGGACTTGCCGGTGCCGGTCGCGCCCAGCAGGACGACGTCCTTCTCACCGGCCTGGATGCGCTTGGCGAGGTCGGCGATGGCCGTCGGCTGGTCGCCGCTGGGCTGGTAGGGGCTGACGACCTCGAAGGGCGCCACCGTGCGTTCGATCTGGGAAACGGGCCGCATGTCATCCACCGTACGACCCCGCACTGACAACGGGTCCGGATCAGCGGTTCTGCGGGGTCCGGGAGACGGGGTGCGCGGGCCGGTGCCCCTCGTGGAGGGCGGTACGCCGGTGCGGGTGGGAGGCGACGGCGGAGGCCGGGACACCCGGTTTGTGCTCGACGAGCCTGGGGACGGGCCTGCCCATGATCATCAGCGGGTCGAAGACCACCACGACGCCCGCGAGGAGCAGGAAGGCGAGCGGACCGATCAGCATGGGCGCGAGCACGGACGGCTCCGGCGCGCCTCCGCCGGTGTGGGAGGTGCCGTCGAGGTGAACGCCGAGGGCGGCCATGCCCGTGTAGTGCATGCCGCTGACCGCGAGACCCATGACGAGGCTCGCCCCCACGCTCCACGTGAAGCCCCGGACACGTCCGGCGGCCCACAGCGCGGCGGTGGCGGCCACGACCGCTATGACGACGGAGGCGGCGACGGTGAGCGTGTTGTAGGTGAACCGCCCGTGGAAGTGCACGCCGGCCATGCCGAGGTAGTGCATCGAGGCGACGCCCAGACCGGTGATCGTGCCACCGGTGAACAGCGCGGTGCCGGTGGCACCCCGGTAGCCGACGATGAAGATCCCGACGCCGACCATCACGATGGCGAGGCCGAGACTCGCATAGGTGATCGGCTTGTCGTAGTGGATCGGCGTCTCCTTGATGGCGAAGCCGATCATGGCGACGAAGTGCATGGTCCAGATGCCGGAGCCGATCGCGGCCGAGCCGAGGGCCAGCCAGGCGGGCCGCCGGGAGTGCGTGACCAGCAGGGACCGGGTGGTGCAGCGCAGGCCGAGGGCGCCGCCGAGGCAGGCCATCAGATAGGCCACCAATGGAGTGACGGCCCCGTAGCTGAATCCGTCGACCGTGCCTTGCATCCGCGGCTGCCCTTCCGCCCTCTTGCGTCCCGGAATCCTTGAAATGTTCCCCCGGCCCAGGACCGCCGGGGCGGTCAGGGTTTTCGCAGAGAGTATGACCCCCACCGGAACGGTCGAACGATTTTCCGGCAAAGAAACACGGCCTTGCCGCAGTTGTGCGGTACCGGTGAGCGGACTTGGGACATGTCCATTCCGTCTGTGGCCATCGTGCGCCGGGTGCCGTCGACCGTCTGCTGTCAGTCTGTTGCTGTCCGTGTTCGCTCGATGCGAGGAGTCTGCATGCACGCGCGCGTAGTTGCCGCCACGGTCGCCGCGGTCCTGGGGACGGCGGCCCTGCTGAGCCCCGGCTCCGATGCCCGGGCCGGCGGCGTCGGCGAGCCGACGGTGATCGCCCACCGCGGTGCCTCCGCCTATGCTCCCGAGAACACGCTGGCCTCGATCGACAAGGCCGCGCAGCTGGGCTTCTCCTGGGTCGAGAACGACGTCCAGCGCACCAAGGACGGCGAGCTGGTCGTCATCCACGACGACAGCCTGCAGCGCACCACGAACGTCGAGCAGGTCTTCCCCGGCCGGGCGCCGTGGAAGGTGAAGGACTTCACCGCGGCCGAGATCGCCCGGCTGGACGCGGGCAGCTGGTACTCGCGCGCCTATGCCGGGACGCGCGTGCCGACGCTGGAGCAGTACATGCGCCGGGTCGAGCACAACCACGAGAAACTGCTCCTGGAGATCAAGAACCCGGAGCTGTATCCGGGCATCGAGCAGCAGACCCTGAAGCTCCTCGGCAACGAGGGCTGGCTGGACCACGAACACCTGGACCGGCTGATCGTGCAGAGCTTCAGCGCCGACAGCATCCGGACCGTGCACGAGCTGAAGCCCGCGATCACCACCGCCTGCCTCGGATCGCCCACCGTGGCGCAGCTGCACCAGTACAAGCGCTTCACCGACCTCATCAACCCCTCGTACGGGTCGCTCTCCAAGGGGTACGTCTCGGCCTTGCACGCCTTCGGCGGGCCGCACGGCAGGCCGCTCAGGGTGTTCGCCTGGACGGTGAACGACGCGGCGACCGCACGCAAGGCCGCGGGCTACGGGGTGGACGGGATCATCACCAACAAGCCCGACGTGGTGCGGGCCGCGCTGGGCTCGGACTGAGCGCGGCGGGCGTTGTCAGTGGCGGGTCGTACCGTGGGCGCATGGACAGCCATGTGCAGGACGAGCAGCGGGTCGTGTGGGCCGTGGTGGGCACGGACATCGGGCCGCTGATGCTGGCGGCGACCCGTGACGGCCTGGTCAACGTCGTCTTCCACGCCACGGACGCGGTGCGCGACCGCGCCGTGGAGCGGCTGGCGGCCCGGCTGGGCGCCGCTCCCGTGGAGGATCCCGACTCACCGTTGCTGACGGAGGCGATACACCAGCTGCGGGCCTACTTCGCGGGCGAGCGGCACGACTTCGACCTGCCGCTGGACTGGTCGCTGATCTCGGGCTTCAACCGGCAGGTGCTGCGTGAGCTCGCGACCGGTGTGCCGTACGGCACGGTGGTGGGGTACGGCGATCTCGCCGGGCGGGTCGGACAGCCCGGCGGGGCGCAGGCGGTCGGCGCGGCCATGGGTGCCAATCCGTTGCCGGTGGTCGTTCCGTGTCACCGGGTGGTGGAGAGCGACGGTGGAATCGGCGGCTTCGGGGGCGGGCTGGAGACCAAGCGGAAGCTGCTCGCCCTGGAGGGTGTACTGCCCGAGCCGCTGTTCTGACCCCGCTCCGGAGACCCGTCTCTGACAAGCCCCGGAGAAGGAGCCGGCTACTCGCCGTAGTGCCGGGCCTCGAAGACGTTGCCGTCGGGGTCGCGGAAGTAGAAGCTGCTCGTGGCGTTGCCGCGGGCACCGGAGAGGTTGTGGTCGACGCCCGAGATGGCGACGCCATGGTCCTGCAGGCGGGCGCGCAGGGCGTCGAAGGCGTCGGCCGGCAGGGACAGGCAGACGTGGTTCACGGGGTGACCCGCACTCTCGGCCGCACCGGGCAGCATCTGCATGCGTGCGGCCATGGTGAGCGGGGCGAGGTCGAGGATGGTCTCCTCATTGACGCGCACCGAGGGGAAGGCCACCTTTCCCTCGGCGAACTCGGCGACCCTGATCGGCTCCAGACCGACTGCCTCCTGGTAGAAGCCGGCCGCGGCCACGGGATCGGCCACCCACAGGACGACATGGTCGAGACGCGTGCTGTTCCTGGTCATGTGGCCCAGGCTGGTGGCGTCCCCCACAGTCCGCAAGGGCAACAGGCCATGAGCGTTTAACGGCGGCCGGCGCCCGCCAGAGATGAGGAGAGGCCGACAGACAGGAGGCGGTGCCCGTGCTGGTGGTGTCGGAAGAGGTCCGGGAAGCGATCGACGCACGGCGGCCGGTGGTGGCCCTGGAGTCCACGATCATCGCGCACGGTCTGCCCCGCCCGCGCAACCTGCAGGTGGCGTTGGAGCTGGAGGACGCGGTGCGCCGGGAGGGCGCCGTCCCGGCGACCATCGCCGTGCTCGACGGTCGTCCCCTTGTCGGCCTGGACAAGGAGCAGCTGGAGCGGGTCGCGAACGAGGACGGCATCCGCAAGCTGGGCCATCGCGATCTGCCGCTCGCCGTGGCGGCGGGCGTGAGCGGGGCGACCACGGTGTCGGCGACGGCACAGCTGGCCGCGCTCGCGGGCCTCCGGGTGTTCGCCACCGGCGGGCTGGGCGGTGTGCACCGGGAGTGGACGGTGACCCAGGACGAGTCGGCCGACCTCGGTCTGCTGGCCCGCACCAGGATCACGGTGGTCTGCGCGGGCGTGAAGTCGATCCTGGACGTGCCGGCGACCCTGCAGCGACTGGAGACGCTGGGCGTGGCCGTCGCCGGGTACGGTACGGACCGGTTCCCCGGCTTCTACCTGTCCGACTCGGGGCATCCGGTCGACTGGACACTGGACACCCCGGAGCAGGTCGCGGACGTCATGCGAGCCCAGGAGGCACTTGACGCGCCGCCGTCGGCGCTGATCGTCGCCCAGCCGGTCCCAGAGGCGGAGCAGCTCGATCCCGAGCTGCACGCACGCGTGCTGGCCGAGGGCCTGCGCGCCTGCACGGACCAGGGCATCTCAGGTCAGGCGGTGACCCCGTTCCTGCTGGACTACCTGGTCCGGCACACCGACGGGGCCTCCCTGAGCGCCAATCTGGCGGCCGTACGCGGCAACGTACGGCTGGCGGCGCGGATCGCCACGGCGTGGACCAGGGGGTGACCACGGGCCCGGGCGGGGCCCTGCTGGTCGTCGGTGACGTGGTCACGGATGTGGTCGCCCGGCACCGGGGGACGCTCGCGGCCGGCACCGACACCGCCGCGTCGATCCGGACCCTGCCGGGTGGCGCGGGCGCGAACGTGGCCTGCTGGGCCGCGCACACGGGCTGCGCGGACGTACGGCTGCTCGGGCGGGTGGGCGCGGACGCGGCCGCATGGCACGAGCGTGAGCTGGCCGCGGCCGGCGTGCGGCCCCGGCTGGTGATCGATCCGACAGCGGCGACCGGGACGGTCATCTGCCTGGTCGATACGGATGCGGCGGCAGAGCGTACGTTCCTCACGGACAGCGGGGCGTCTTTGCGGCTCGAACCCGCCGACTGGTCGGACGCATTGCTCGACGGCGTCGGCCGACTGCACCTGTCGGGCTATCTGCTGTTCACGGAGCCGAGCCGGGAGCTCGCACGGACGGCGCTCGCGGCGGCACGCGCGCGTTGCGTGCCGGTCAGCCTCGATCCGGCATCGGCCGGATTCCTGGTGCGGCTGGGGGTGGACCGCTTCCTGGCCTTCGCGGAGGGGCTGGACGTGCTGCTGCCGAGCCGGGACGAGGCATGTCTGCTGACGGGGCTGCCGGATCCGGTGGATGCGGCGGCCAAGTTGAGCCGTCTCGTCCCGCTCGTGGTCGCCAAGGCGGGTGCGGACGGTGCGCTGGTGGCCCGTTCCGGCGGCGCACCGGCCAGGGTCCCGGCCGTTCCGGCGGTCCCTCGGGACACCACGGGCGCCGGTGACGCCTTCACCGGTGCGTTCCTCGCCGCCCTGCTCACGGGAGCGGACCCGGAGGAGGCGGCGGCACACGGCTGCCGGGCAGGTGCGGAGGCGGTCGAACGGGTGGGCGCCAGACCGCCGCGTCCGGGGCGCGCCGGCTAGCGACCGGCGGGGGCCATGAAGACACCGGCAGTGGCGGCTCGACTCGCGGCGCATCGCGAACGCCGCGGCCGGGGCTGCGGGGATCCGCGTCGTAGCCGCCGGGGCGGCGGAGATCTCCGCCGAGCCCGGCCAGGGCGGCTGGGATCCGCGCCGAGCCGAGCCGGGGTGGTTGAGTCAGCGTCGAACCGAGGTACGGGTGCCTAGGCCTTCCTCCCCACTAGTTCTTCTGGTTCTTCCTCCCCACTCCTTCCTCCTCCACTCCTTCCTCCCCCACTAGTCCTTCCTCCCCCACGCCGAGATCATCGGCGCGGTGGCCAGGTCCATGCCGCCGGCCTCGACGTTGGCCAGGTGCTGGTCGATGTCCTCGTCGGTGGCGAGCCCCGCGGCAACCAGCCGGTGCCGGATCTGACGGACCGTGGCGGCCTCGAGAGCGGTGCAGGCAGGTGACGTCACCGGGAAGAACGCATCCGCCTCCACCCCGCTCAGTCCGGCCTCGCGGAGCAGACGCGGGAGTTTACGGCCGTACGACAGGTCGGCGCCACGTTCGGCGAGCAGCGTGCGGAAGCCCTGACGCAGGCGGTTGGCGAGCCGCTGCTCGGGACCGTGCTCGTCGGGGCAGATCAGGGGCTGGAGAGCGGGGTCGGCATCCTCGATCAGCAGGTGCCCGCCGGGCCGCAGGGCCTGGATCATGGACCGCAAGGCCTTTTCCCGGTCCGGCACATGGACGAGGACGAGCCGGGCGTGGACCAGGTCGAAGCCCTTACCCGGCGGTTCCTCGGCACCCACGTCGTGGACGCGGACCTCCACCGGCGGGCGGGCTGCGGCGGCGAGCCGCGAGGTGTCGATGTCGGTGGCGACGACCTGTCCGGTGGGACCCACCTTCCTGGCGAGCCAGGACACCACGGAGGTGCCGCCGGCCCCGACTTCCCAGCAGCGCCCGCCGAGTCCGATGCCCAATGCCTCGATGTGCCGGAAGGTCGTGGGATCGAAGAGGTCGGCGAAGGCGTCGAAGCGCTCCGCGGCCTCGTTCTGCCGGTTGTCCAGGAGATATCCGTCGGATGAGGTCATGCCACGATCATCCCCGTCACCCGGCTTCGGCCAGCCCGCCGACGCTCCGGCCAGGGGCGGCCGGGGCGATGCCGGGGCATCGATGCTGCGTCCACAGCCGGGAACCAAGCGGAACATCCCGTTCCCACAGGCTTACCCGCGCTTTGCCCTCGGCTGGCAGACTTGCCCGGCAAGGCGCGAAAGCGTTGTGCGAGGAGATCCAGGCAAGGAGATCCAGATGTCCATGGCGGGGAATCTGCGGAAGGTCACGGGGCTGGGCAGGGTCGGCGGCCTGCGCAAGGTGGCGCGGCTGGCCCGGCGGCGGCCGCGCGTGGACCTGAGCCATCCCGCCCGGTCACCGCTGGGCTCCTCGGTGGTCAACTGTGTGACGTACCAGGACGGTGTGCGGGTGCCGCAGTGCACGGACCTGGTGGATGCCGTGCGGATGGTGCGCAAGACGGGCGAGGGCTTCGTCTGGCTCGGGCTGCACGAGCCGACGGACCGTGAGTTCGCGGGCATCGCCGAGCTGTTCGACCTGCATCCCCTGGCGGTGGAGGACGCGGTCGAGGCCCATCAGCGGCCGAAGCTGGAGCACTACGGCGACACGCTCTTCGCGGTGTTCAAGACGGTCTGCTACGTGGAGCACGAACAACTGACGGCGACCAGCGAGGTGGTCGACACCGGCGAGATCATGGTGTTCGTCGGCGAGGACTTCGTCATCACGGTGCGGCACGGCCGGCACGGCTCACTGGGTCCGCTGCGCGAGGAGTTGGAGGCGCATCCGCATCAGCTCGCCAAGGGGCCGGCGGCGGTGCTGCACGCGATCGCCGACCATGTCGTCGACGACTATCTGAATGTCACGGACGCGGTGCAGGCCGACATCGACCAGGTCGAGACGGAGGTGTTCTCGGAGAACGGTGCGCGGCTCGACCCCGGGCGCATCTACCAGATGAAGCGTGAACTGCTCGAACTGAAGCGGGCGGTGGTGCCGCTCGGCCGCCCGGTGGAGGACCTCGCCACCCGGCCCATACGGGTCATCGCCCCGGAGATACAGGCGTACTTCCGGGACGTGCTCGACCACCTGATACGCGCCAAGGAACAGATCGCCTCCTTCGACGAACTGCTCAACTCGATTCTGCAGGCCCACCTCGCACAGGTGACCGTCGCACAGAACGAGGACATGCGGAAGATCACGGCCTGGGCCGCGGTGATCGCCGTGCCGACGATGGTGTGCGGGGTGTACGGCATGAACTTCGACCACATGCCGGAGCTGCACTGGCGGTTCGGCTATCCGCTGGTCATGGCCGTCATGGGGGCGGCGTGTCTGGTGCTGTACCGGGGCTTCAGGCGCAACGGCTGGCTCTGAGCCGCAGGGGCGCGCTGCCGGGCCGCCCGGATCAGCCGCTCCAGGCGGGATGGCGCGGGTCGTCGGTGCGTACCAGCACGTCCGCCGTGGCGGTGGGGTCGACCTCGGACTCGTAGCGTTCGAAGGCGGGAAGTGTCCAGTGCTCGGTCTCGGGGGTACGGCGGCGCAGAGCACCCGGGGAGAGGAGGAGGTGCACGGTCAGGTCGAAGGGGAACCAGTGCCGCAGCAGGAGGGGGCCATGGAGCAACAGGACACCGCGGGGCGGGAGTTGGACGTAAGGGCTGCGGGTGGCCCGGTCGGTGGCCGGATCCCACAGGTCGGGCAGGACCCGCCCGCTGCCACCGGGGTCGAGCGGGCCGAAGACCTCGCGCCACAGGGCGCCGGTGTCGAACCAACCGCCGTAGTACGACTCAGCGTCGCGCCGCCCGTGCTCCAGGCGTAGCGAGGCGGGGCGCAGGAAACCCTCCGCGCCGACCACGAGTGAGGGCCGGCCACGCACCCGCAGTGCTTCCCCGACCCGTTCCGCGAGGTCGCCGGGCCGGGCGGCCGGGGCCCCGTCGAAGCCGACTCGCGGCCAGGCGCTTCCGTCGGCCGGCTCCAGCCCGGCCAGCCGATCGGCGAGCAGCTCCGCGAGCCGGTCCCAGGTGATCGCTTCGAGTCGCACAGGGCCATGATGCCGGGTGGCGGAAGGTGAGGTGACACTGCCTGCCGGGGGCAGGCCCGGCGGAGGGCTGACCGGCGTAGGAGCAGCGGGATCAGTTGCGGTGTTCGGACGCTCAGCGGGCCGCCACTGGGTGATGCTCACGCCCGCCGGACACCTGGAGCACGGCGGACCGCGGACGGGGCGGTACCGCGTCGGCGGGGAGCGGCTGCCCGGAGCAGAGAGTGGCGACGGCGGGGTTGAGCCATGGCTGTCGTACGCCGATCTCGCGGTGGCGGTGGTGGACGAGATCCAGGCTCCGGCGCGGCACCGTACCCGGGTGTCGGTGTTCAACTTCCGGAGCGGGAAGGAGGAGGCGATGGACACGAAGGAGTAGGCAAGGCGTGGGAAGCGTGGGCGGCTGCGGGGAAAGTACTGCGTATGGCGCTTCCCTCAACTCCCCACTCCCCCGGACGGCTTGTCGTCATCCAGGCGCAGAAGCCCAAGCGGTGCGCCGTGTGCCGGCGCGGGCCGCTGTCGCTGCTCGTGCTGGAGGACGGGGCGCCGCGCTGTCTGCACTGCGCGGACCTCGGACACCTGGTGTTCCTGCCGCGCGGGGACACCGCACTGACCCGCAGGTCGAGGGAGGAGAGCGGGCTGTCGGTCGTCGTGGTGCGGTTCAACCGGCGCAAGGGCCGTTACGAGCGGCAGGGCGTGCTGGTGGAGGAGGCGGCGCTGGCCCGGGCCGAGGCCCGCTGCCTGGCAGACGCGGAGGCGCGGCGCAGGCGGCGGGCGCGGGACGCACGGCGCCGGGCGGCGGAGGACGAGCGGTTCGCGGCGGCGTTCGCGGCCGAGATCCTGCGGCTCTTTCCCGGCTGCCCTGCCGATCGCGCGCGGGCCGTCGCGGCGCACGCGTCCGTGCGCGGCAGTGGGCGGGTCGGGCGCAGTGCGGCCGGGCGGGCGCTGTCGGAAGGAGCGGTGGTCTCGGCGGTCGTGGCGGCCGTACGGCATGTGGACACGCCGTACGACCAGCTACTGATGAGCGGGGTGTCACGGTACGAGGCACGGCGCCGGATCGCCCCGGCCGTGGAGAGTGTGCTGCGAGGCTGGCAGGACGCCGGGGCGGAGGCAGGCTGAGCGGGGGGAGGGGAGCGGGGGGAGGAGGAGCGGGGGGAGGAGCCGGGGGGCCGGGAGGGGTACCGGGCGGAACGAGACGAAATGGGGCGTGGAGATGATCGACGGGCCGTTCTTCCTGCTGGTCGTGGTGGGGGTTCTCGGCACCGGGCTGATGGCCGGGGTCTTCTGCGCGTTCTCGACCTTTGTGATGCGGGGGCTCGCCGCGCTGCCGCCCGCGCAGGGTGTCGCGGCGATGAACGCGATCAACGTCGCCGCGGTCCGGCCCGCCTTCATGACGGTGTTCAACGGCTCGGCGGTGCTGAGCGCGATGATCGCGGTGGTGACGTTCGTGGTGTGGCCGGACGAGGGGAAGCTAGACCTGCTGCTGGGCAGCGCGCTGTATCTGTTCGGTTCGTTCGGGCTGACGATCGTCGCCAACGTCCCGCGCAACGACCGGCTGGCCCGGCTGGCCCCGGGCGCCGCGGAGGCCGCCGAGTACTGGCCGGAGTACGTACGCGAGTGGACGTTCTGGAACCACGTCCGCACCGTCGCCTCGGCAGCGGCCGCGCTGGTCTACGTACTGGCCCTCGCCTGATCTCCGTGCGACCCCCGGGATGACCGGCCCCTGACAAGCCCCCGGAGAAAGCGCTGTCCACCACTCTGCGCGGTGGTCGGCGCCGACGTATCGTGGCCGAAAGAGTGCCGAAGGATGCCGCCCGATGGCGTACGGCCCGTCGTACACCCGATACCCGCGCGGTATCCGTACGCGAGGAAGACCACCATGGCCGATCCCAAGGGGTTCATGAACACGCCGCGCCAGGAGTGGCCGCGGCGGCCCGTCGAGGAGCGGGTGCGGGACTGGGACGAGGTGTACGTCCCAGGAGCGCTGCTGCCCATCATCAGCAAGCAGGCCGACCGGTGCATGGACTGCGGCATCCCGTTCTGCCACGACGCCTGCCCGCTGGGCAATCTGATCCCGGAGTGGAACGACCTGGTCTCACGGGAGGACTGGCGGGCGGCGAGCGACCGGCTGCACGCCACCAACAACTTCCCCGAGTTCACCGGGCGGTTGTGTCCGGCACCGTGCGAGGCGGGATGCGTGCTGGCGATCAACCAGCCGGCCGTCACCATCAAGAACGTCGAGTGCGCGATCGCCGACCGGGCCTGGGAGGAAGGTTTCGCCCAGGCGCGGCCGCCCGAGCGGCTGTCCGGGAAGACGGTCGCCGTCATCGGCTCCGGGCCCACCGGGCTCGCCGCGGCGCAGCAGCTGACCCGGGCCGGGCACACCGTCGCCGTGTACGAGAAGGACGACCGGATCGGCGGGCTGATGCGGTACGGCATCCCCGAGTTCAAGATGGAGAAGCGGCATCTGGAGCGGCGGATCGAGCAGATGCGGGCCGAGGGGACGAAGTTCCGTACGTCGACGGCCGTCGGGCGTGATGTCGGGGCGGTGGAGCTGCGGGGACGGTACGACGCCGTCGTCATCGCCACCGGAGCCACCGCGTGGCGGGAACTTCCGGTGCCGGGCCGGGAGTTGTACGGGATACACCAGGCGATGGAGTATCTGCCGCTGGCCAACCGGGTGTGTGAGGGGGATCTGGAGGTTTCACCGCTGTCCGCGGCCGGCAAGCATGTGGTGATCGTCGGCGGCGGGGACACCGGGGCGGACTGTCTGGGAACCGCGGTGCGCGAGGGGGCCGCGTCCGTGACCCAGCTGGACATCTACGCGCAGCCGGGCACCGAGCGCGACGAGGACGCCGAGCCATGGCCGACGTACCCGAAGATCTACCGGCTGTCGGCCGCGCACGAGGAGGCCCGGGACCTGCGTACGGCACCGGCGGCGGACGCGGACGCGCGGCTGTTCGCGGCGTCCACGCTCCGCTTCGGCGGGGACGCCGGCGGGCGGGTGCGGTCGCTGCACCTGGTCGAGGTCGACGAGTCGCGCCGCCCGGTGCCGGGCACCGGGCGGACGCTTCCCGCCGATCTCGTGCTGCTCGCCCTCGGCTTCTCCGGGCCGGACCAGGCGGACGGGCTGATCGGGCAGTTGGGTCTGGAACTCGAACCGCGCGGCACGATCGCCCGGGACGACGGCTTCGCGACCAACGTCCCCGGGGTGTTCGCCGCCGGGGACGCGGCGCGCGGGCAGTCGCTCATCGTCTGGGCGATCGCGGAGGGGCGGGCGGTGGCGGCGGCCGTCGACCGCTGTCTGACCGGGAGTTCACGGCTGCCTGCGCCGGTCTCTCCGAGGGATCGGCCGATGAGGGTGTAGGTGTGGCGGAAGGTTTCTTGTGGCTGTTGGTTGCCGTGGAGCACGGCCGGCGTCGGCCCCGGGTCATCCCTTTCGCTCGTCCGTCCCCGCCACCTTCCCCGTCGACAGGGCCACCCGGTTCCACGTGTTGATCGCGCAGATCACGGCGATGACGTGGGCCAGTTCCTCCTCGTCGAAGTGGGCCGCGGCCTCGGCGTAGACGGCGTCGGGGACGCCCGCGTCGGCGACGAGGGTCAGGGCCTCGGTGAGCGCGAGGGCGGCCTGTTCCTTGGGCGTGAAGAAGTGCCGTGCCTCGCGCCAGACGGCGACCATGTGCAGCCGGTCCTCGCTCTCGCCGGCCTTGCGGGCGTCGTTGGTGTGCATGTGCAGGCAGTAGGCGCAGTGGTTGAGGAGGGAGGAACGGATCTGGATCAGCTCCACCAGCGCCGGGTCCAGGCCGGCGCGGGCGGCGGCGTCGAAGCCGATGACGGCGCGGAAGACCTTCGGGGCGGACTTCGCGAAGTCCAGTCGGGTACGGGCGGCCTCGACCTCGGCGATCGCGGTGGTGATGTCGGCTGCGGTGGTGTTCGTGTTCGTCGTCATGGCTTCAACCTACGGGCCGGATAGACCGGCTGTAGGGTGCATTTCCATGACGGAATCATGGGTCAATTCCGCGGAGCGGATCGGCGCCGATCTGCATCTGGAGCTGTCGGGTCCGGGCGGGCGGCGGGCCGCGCTGACCCGGGCGCTGCGCGAGGCCGTGCGCAGCGGGCGGCTGGCGCCGGGCACCCGGTTGCCGCCGTACCGGTCGCTCGCCGCCGATCTGGGCGTGGCCCGCAACACGGTGGCCGACGCGTATGCGGAACTGGTCGCGGAGGGCTGGCTGACCGCCCGCCAGGGTTCCGGCACCCGGGTCGCCGACCGGGCGGAGCCGCTGCGGCACGCGGTACGCACGCCGGTGAAAACACCTCCACGCGCGCGTGGCCCGCGACACGATCTGCGGCAGGGCGCGCCGGACGCGTCGGCGTTCCCGCGGGCAGCCTGGTCGGCCTGCTATCGGCGGGCGCTTCAGGCGGCGCCGAACGAGGCGTTCGGGCCCGGGGATCCGGCCGGCCGGCGTGAGCTGCGGGAGGCGCTGACCGAATATCTGGCACGCGCGCGTGGCGTGCGGACCGAGCCGGACCGGATCGTGATCTGCTCGGGCTTCGCGCACGCGGTGCGGCTGCTGTTCGGCCAGGGCGCGGGCGGGGTGCTGCGCGGTCCGCTGGGCGTGGAGGCCTACGGGCTGGACTTCCACCGGGGGCTGCTCACCACGGCCGGGGTGCGCACGGTGCCGCTGCCGCTGGACGAACACGGCGCGCGAGTGGACGTACTGGGGCGGGAGCGGGCCGTGCTGCTCACGCCGGCGCACCAGTTCCCGACCGGCGGCCCGCTGCACCCGGAGCGCCGGGCGGCCGTGATCGGCTGGGCACGCGCGCGTGGGACGGTGGTACTGGAGGACGACTACGACGGCGAGTTCCGGTACGACCGCAAGCCCGTCGGTGCGCTCCAGGGCCTCGATCCGGAGCGGGTGATCCACCTCGGGTCGGTCAGCAAGAGCCTGTCACCGGCGCTGCGGCTGGGCTGGATGGTGCTGCCGGAGCGGTATGTCGGGCCCGTGCTGGCGGCGAAGGGCGAGCGGGAGGGCTGGGCGAGCGTCCTGGACCAGCTGGCCTTGGCGGAGTTCATCGTCTCCGGGTCCTACGACCGTCATGTGCGGCGCATGCGGCAGCGCTACCGGCACCGGCGTGACCGGCTCGTCGCCGCGCTCGCCGAACACGCGCCGCAGGTCGAGGTGACGGGCATCGCGGCCGGGCTGCACGCGGTGCTGCGGCTGCCGCCGGGCACCGAGCGGTCTACGGTGAAGGCCGCCGCATGGCAGGGCGTCGCCCTGGACGGACTCGCCGCGTTCCGGCATCCGGAGGCGGCGGCGACGGTGGGTGACGGACTGGTGGTGGGGTACGCGGCCACGGCGGAACACGCCTACGGCGCGGCCCTGGAGGCGCTGTGCGGGGTACTGCCTCCCGGGTGAGGAGCGGGTCACCTCCGGCGTGCGGCGCAGTCGCCCCCGGCGCGGCGCCGGGGGTCAGTGGCCGAGCCTGCCGCTGAACAGGCGCGCCGCGCAGGTCCGGCGCCGGGCTCGACCAGGTCGAGGCCGGTGAAGAAGCGGGTGAACTCCTCGCGGGAGCGCAGGGCGAGGGTGACGCCGGCCGTCTTCAGCCTCCCGGTGGCGGCCGCCGACTCCTCGGGGCTGAAGTCTGCCGTGGCGTGGGTCGTCATCAGGTAACTGCCGGAGGGCGGTTCGGCGAGCAGCCTGGCCATGGATGATCAAGTCGGCACCATAAGGAAGTTGAGCAAGAAGCAACACATGGTTCGAGGTCAGGACAGCAGGAAGTCGGCCTCCCCTGCCTTGGCGCCCTCGATGAACGCGGTCATCTCGGCCGTGGTGTAGATCAGCGCCGGCCCGTCCGGGTCGGTGGACTGCCGTACGGCGATCCGGCCGTCGGCGAGCTTCATCGCCTCCAGGCAGTTCCCGCCGTTGCCGCCGCTCCAGGGCTTGTGCCAGCCCTCGCTGCCCAACTCCCGCGCCGGCATGCCGTTGTAGACGTGTCCGCGCGGCGTGATGCGATCCATTCACAGCTCCTTGCGGAGATCCCGGAGGATCTCCTTCGTGCGTTGTGCCGTAGCGGCCTGCGCCGCCATGCGGTCCATGACCTCGAGGTGGGTCGCCACCTCCGTGCGCGCGTCCAGATAGACGGCGCCGGTCAGGTACTCGCTGTAGACCATGTCCGGCAGCTCCGGCATGGCGAATCGGAACAGCACGAAGGGCCCGTACGTCCCCGGGTGCGGCCCGCTCGCGAACGGGGCGACCTGGAGCGTCACATGGGGCAGCTTCGTGGCCTCGAGCAACTTGTCGATCTGCGCGCGCATCACCTCCGGAGGGCCGACCGGGCGGCGCAGGGCGGTCTCGTCCATCACCGCCCAGAAGCGGGGGGCGTCGGGACGGGTGAGCAGTTGCTGGCGTTGCATGCGCAGGGCGACGTGCCGCTCGATGTCGTCCGGGCTGGTCTGGCCGATGGCACCGGACTTGAGCACACCGCGCGCGTAGTCCTCGGTCTGGAGCAGGCCGGGGACGAAGTGCGGCTCGTAGGAGCGGATGAGACCGGCCGCACCCTCCAGGCTGACGTACATCGAGAACCAGCCGGGCAGGATGTCGTGGAAGCGCTGCCACCAGCCGGGCCTGTTGGCCTCCTCGGCCAGCTGGACGAAGAGTTCGGCCTCGTCGTCGGCCACGCCGTAGGCTTTCAGCAGCAGTTGCAGGTACGGGATCTTGAGGGCGACCTCGGCCGTCTCCATGCGGCGGACGGTGGCGGGCGCGACGCGCAGGACGCGGGCGGCCTCCTCACGCTTCAGTCCGGCGCGTTCCCGCAGGTCCAACAGGCGCCGTCCGAGGACCACCTGGCCCACCGTCGGCGCGGACCGCGGTTCGCTCACGCTCTCACCTCCACCGAACGCCTCCACCGAACGTTTCCCGGCAACCGAAGGTTTCCAGGCGACCGAACCTTTCCTGACAGGGGTTTCCCGATAGCCCTGCGGCGCCACTCGAAGATGCATTCGAAGACCGGGACGGACCTCCGATGACCCCAATTGGCGCCGCTCGACGTGCTGTTGCGAGCAGTGTGCCACGGCCCCTGACCGAGTCACACAGCACTCTGCAATTTTCAGAGTGACACTTGCCAAGTGTTCACGGCGGGGAGATAGTGGCAAGCGTGATTCCGTCCGCGCCCTTAGGAACAGACGCCGCCGCAGACCACCCCGGTCTCGGTGCCGCCACGGGAGCAGCCCCTGACGGGGGTGCTGCCGGGCGCCGGTTCCGCTTCGAGCTGGCCGCACATCCGGGTTCCGTCGCCCAGGCGCGACGCCTCGCGCACGCCCGGCTGACCGGCTGGTCGGTGTGCGCGGACATCTGCGACAGCGCGGCCCTGGTCATATCCGAGCTGGTCACCAACGCGATCGTGCACACCGCGAGCAGCCGCGTGGTGTGCGAGCTGCACGACCACGACGACACCGTACGCATAGCCGTACGGGACGAGGGCTGCGCCCCCGGCGAACCCCAGCCCTCCCCACAGCGACCCGACGAGGAGCACGGGAGGGGATTGCTCCTCGTCGACGCGCTGTGCCAGGCCTGGGGCGCCCAGGAACACGGGCCCGGCCTGCTGGTATGGGCCGAGCTGGCCCGCGGGAGCGACGCGGCCCACGACACCGCCGCTCCGCGAGGCGACCTGGGCTGGGGCGCCCGCCCCAAGCCGGGCCGCCCGGACGACTCCGGCGAGGACGAGGCACCGGAGGGCCGGCAACGGGCCACCGGGCACCCTCACCCTCTCGCACCCGAGCCCCAGCACCGCCACGGGGCACCGGCCCCCCACCGGCACCGAATCCTGGACCGGCCACCCCACCAGTCTCTGCACCGCGCCCCCGAGCAGCACCGTGCCGGGGAACGCCCGTGACCGCACGGCACGACTCCGGCGGCCACGACGCCCGCAGCCACGGCCCCAACGGGTACGAGCCGGACGGGTATGACAACAGGCACCACGTCACGGGCCCCTTCCCGCCCGGCACCGTCAGCACCGCGCGTGCCGCCCGTGCCGCCGGCCAGGGCCCTGAGCGGTCCCTCGGTCTGGACACCCTGGTGCGGCTGCAGCGGCACAGGTCCGTCCCGGACGCGCCCCGCCGGCTCACGGTGCCGGAGGGCATGACCGCATCGCTCGGCTGCGACGCCGTGGCCGTGCCCGACCGCCTCGGCCCGCTCGTCGTACCCCGGCTGCCCCGGCTGGGCTGTGTGTACACCGACGGCGCCCGCTGGTGGTGGCTCGTTCCGTCGGACTCCGACTACGCCCTCCCCTGGCCGTCCCCGGCGCACTACGCCCCCGGCGCCCTGGTCACCGGCACCGCACGGCTCATCCATCGTCCGGAGGGCACGGTTCCGTACACTCCGCCGATCCCGCTGTACCTGGCCCTGTGCCGGGTGACCGGGACGACTCCGGACTGGTCCCGGGCGGCGTAGGGCTGCGCTCGCCCGGGCCTGACGCCCTACCGGGGTGCCGGCTCGCCTTGCACCCCCTTCACTCCCCCGCGTTCACCCCTTGCGCCCTGCCCCACCATCCGTACGCCCGGACATAGTGGCCGTTCCGTCACGCTCCGGGAGGTCAGGTGAGGAAGAAGCGGGGGACGCCCGAGCCCGTGGTGTCGGGGTCGGAGCGACTGCTGTTCGGGGGACCGCTGCGGTACGACATGGGCTGGAACGAGCACGCGGACGCCTTCCTGGAACTGAGCTTCCGGGCGATGGTCCTCCGGCTGCCCGGCATGCTGGCGTCCAGTCTGCGGCTGGCCCTGCAGGCCGACGCCCGGGCCGCGCGGATCGTCCTGGCCACCGAAGCGCTCCGCGGCGCCGCCCAGGCGGTGAGCCTGCTGGCCGTGAACAGCGCGCTCGCCAGGCTGCTGACCGGCCCGGACATCGCGCAACGACTCCGGTCGGCCGCCCCCGCACTGCTCGCCATGGCCGCCGTGTCGCTCATGGCCGTGCTGCTGCGCGCGGCCTCCACGTACGCCATCGGGCGGCTTGAGCCCAAGGTGGAGCGCGTGGCGACCGAGCTGTATCTGGAGCGGGCGGCGAACGTGGAGCTGGCCGCCATCGAGGACCACGCCTTTCACAAACTGCTGGACACCGCTCGGTACGGCGCCGAGTCCGCGCGCCGCATGATCTCCTACGGCGCCCGGGTGATCGGCGCGCTGATCTCGCTGATCGCGGCGGCGGGCGTGCTGGCGGTGCTGCATCCGGTCCTGCTGCCGCTGCTGGTGACCATGACCCTGCCGAGCGCCTGGAGCGCGCTGACCAACGCCCGGCGCCGCTACGAGTCCTTCCATGTCTGGGTGCAGCACGCCCGCGCCGGCCGGCTGATCAGCCATCTGCTCACCGAGCCGGCCGCGGCCCCGGAGGTCCGGGTGCACGGGGTCGGCCCGTTCCTGCTGCAGCACTTCCGGTCCATGTCGGAGTCGGCGGAGGCGGAGCAGGCCCGGCTGGCCCGGCTCGCCGCCCGGACCGGACTGATCGCGGCGGGCTGGACGGGCCTCGCCACGCTCGCGACCTACGCCACGCTGGGCGCGCTGCTGCTGGCCGGCGCGATGGCCCTGTCGGTCGCCGGTACGGCGGTGATCGCGATCCGCACGGGTGCGTCGAGCCTGGACACCCTGGTGCTGGAGATCAACCAGCTGCACGAGGAGGCCCTGTTCGTGGGTGATCTGCAGCGGCTGTACGTGGAGGCGGCCGAGCGGGCCGTCCCGGAGGGCGGTGAGGCCCTGCCGGAGGACCCGAAGGAGATCCGGTTCGAGCACGTCACCTTCAGCTATCCGAGTGACACGCCCGACCCCGCCTCCGGTGGATCGCGAGCCCGCCCCGCCCTCGACGACGTCACCCTCACGCTGCCGCTCGGCCGGATCATCGCGCTCGTCGGCGAGAACGGCTCGGGCAAGACCACGCTGGTCAAGCTGCTCGCGGGCCTGTACACCCCGGACCGCGGCCGCATCCTGTGGGACGGCGTCGACGCGGCGCGGGCCGACCGGCGGCTGCTCGCCGAGCGGATCGCCATGGTGGCCCAGGACTTCAAGCGCTGGCCGTTCACCGCGCGGGTGAACGTGGCCGTCGGCCGCTCGGCCGCGCCCATCACCGAGGAACGGCTGGCCGCGGCCGTCGCCGAAGCGGGGGCCGAGGAGGTGGTCGCGGATCTGCCGCGCGGCCTGGACACGCTGCTGGCCCGCGACTTCAGCGGCGGGCACGAGCTGTCCGGCGGTCAGTGGCAGCGGCTCGGCATCGCCCGGGCGGCGTACCGGCGCGGGCGGGTGCTGATCGTGGACGAGCCGACGGCAGCGCTGGACGCGCGGGCCGAGCTGGAGGTGTTCGAGAAGATCCGGGCGCTGGCCGGCAGCGGGCAGACGGTCGTACTGATCACCCATCGGCTGGCCTCGGTGCGGCATGCCGACCTGGTGCATGTGCTGGAGCACGGGCGGCTGGTGGAGTCCGGCACGCCTCAGGAGCTGCTGGCCAGGGGTGGTGTCTACGCCGAGCTGTACGCGCTGCAGGCGGAACAGTTCACGGCGCAGGTACCGGCGCCGAGGCCGGCCTGAGCACAGCCGACGGCGACTGCGCGCTCACTCGGCCGCCTCGGTCCCCCGCACGATCACCAGGAAGGTGTCCGTCGCGAGGTCCATGACCACTTCGGCGGGCAGGCCTTCCAGACGCCGCGCGTGCGCGAACTCCTCCGCGGGCCGGGAGCCCCGCGGACCACCGGCGGGAAAGCGTTCGAGCACGGTTCGCCCGTTCACCATCTCGCACCTCCAGAAAGCGTCGTACTCGTAGGAGTTAACGCCCTGGAGAAGGGAAACGCCTCGCTCAGTGACGGGACTGAGACATTACCTACACTCGTTCGGCGCGGAGCGTGCGGGACCGTTCACTTTGAGACATGAACCGCACCCTCCGTGTCAGTAGTCGTACTCGTCGTGAAGACGCAGCCGGTCGCTGGCTCGCCCTCCGCCAGGGCGAGTTCGGGAAACCGTTCCAGCAGGGCCGTCAAGGCGATCGGCGAGGGACTCGGTCATCACGCCGACGTACGACGCGGTCGTCACCTCGCGTGCGCCGAACCGCGCATCCCGGCGGGGGGGGGGGGGGGGGGGGGGGGGGGGGGGGGGGGGGGGAGGGGGGGGGTGGGGGGGGGGGGTGGGGGGGGGGGGGGGGGGGGGGGGGGGGGGGGGGGTT
>NZ_JBVIEB010000010.1:142142-168910 GCF_055572075.1 Streptomyces sp. NPDC030820 | reverse complement strand
CCAGCTGCCCGCTTGTTGTAAGACACCCCTCCCCTCCCCCCTCCCCCCCGTCCCCCGCCAGGCCGGCCCCCCCCCCCCCCCCCCCCCCCCCCCCCCCCTCCGCCACCCCCCCCCCCCCCCCCCCCCCCCCCCCCCCCCCCCCGGACCGTCAGTGCCCGAGTTCGCAGCCCAGGTCGGCCAGCAGCAGGTTCGGGTCCTTCTGGGTGAAGTACGCGGCGCTGTCGACATAGACGGTGCCGTCGTGCACGGCCAGGGAGGTCGGGTTGGACAGCCCGTCGGCCTGCGTGAGGACTGCGGTGTGGGTGCCGTCGGGGTGCACCTCGGCGACCTCGTTGTCGCCGATCAGGGCCGCGAGGACGGTGTCGCCGGACGGCGTGGCGAACGTGAAGTCGTCGACGTGGTCGAGCCCGGTGGCCCGGGTCTCGACCGACCCCGAGGAGCCGTTCGCCCGCACGGGAATGCGCGACAGCGTCCCCCGGTCGCTGTTGGACACCCACACGGCGCCGCCGTGGATCTTGACGCCGTTGGCGCCGAAGCCCGCGCCGGTGACGGGGACCGGGGTGAGGGCGGTGTCCTTGGCCCACACGACCGGCGCGCCCCCGGACTGCGGAACCCGCCACACGACGCCCTGCACCGAGTCGGCGGCGTAGAGCACTCCGTGGCGTTCGTCGAGGGCGAGGCCGTTGGGCAGTGCGGTCGCGGGCAGTTGTGCGATCTGCTGGGGCGCGCCGCCGTCGGGGGCGATGCGCCAGATGCCGGTCTTGTCGGTGCCGGTGGCGTAGTCGACGTAGAGCGTGCCGTCGTGGGCGCGGGCGATGCCGAAGACGGTCGCGGCCTTCAGGTTGGGAGTGTTGGCGTTCGGCTCGTCGGGCAGGGTCGCGCGGATCGTCGTGTGCCCGTCCGGGGTGACGTGGGCGACCTGCCGGGCGGAGGCGAAGGTCAGGTCGGCGGAGCCGTCGGGCTCGACCGTGATGTTCTCCGGTGACTGTCCTGCCGCGAGGTCGAAGTGGGCGACGATGTGCGGCTGGGACAGGGTCGGTGTGCCGGCGGCCGCGGGCGACGCCGCTAACACGACGGCGGCGACGACGGCCGTGGCGGCGCCGGTCGCGAGTCTGAGACGACTGAGTCGGGGCATGAACCTCTCCTTGGACGGGGAACATGGGCCTCTCTCTTGGACGCGGGCAGGCCCCGGCGGGTTGAACTGATCCCGAAGGGAATTGACGTGACGCCAGGACGTCACGGCAGGCTCACCCGGCAAGAGGCAGCTCGGGCAGCCGCAGCGCCGTCCGCTCCCGATGCACCTCGAACTCGCCCAGCAGTTCGGCGAGTTGGTCCAGATGCCGGGTCGCGAGGCGGCCGGAGTCGTCCAGGTGGACGGCGCAGGCCGTGATCGTGTCCACGAGCCGTTCGAGGGTGGCGGCGATCTCGTCCGCGCCCTCCGAGTGCCGGGCGAGCGGGGGGAGTTCGGCGGCGGCGAGCGCGATGGCGGTACGGGCCTCGGCAAGGGTGCGGTAGGCCTCCCGGCGCAGCGCCCACCGCTCGGCGCGGTCGTCGGACCCGGCGAGGACGTGCACCAGATACGCGTGCGCGGCACTCCCGGCCGTGGCGAGCCGCCCCCGTACCCCGCCGCCGCGCTGCCCCGGCATCGGCAGATGCCCGACGACCAGCACGAGCGCGCAGGCCAGCAGGGTCTCGCCGATCCGGCTGAGGGACGCCTGCGGCTCGCCACCGGCCATGACCAGGGCGAGGACGAGGACGGTGACGACGGCGGTCAGCGCGGCGAAGTGCCGGGTGGCGACCGGCACGAGCGCCCCGCAGACCGCGACCAGCGCGATCAGCCCGGCCGGGCGGGGCAGCAGCGTGGCGAGCCCGGCGAACACCAGGGCGCCCAGCACGGTCCCGGCGGCCCGGCACAGCACGCGGGAGGCGAGCGGGCCGAGGTCGGGCTTGACGAGGAAGACGGCGGTGGCGGGCAGCCAGTACCAGTGCTGGTGCTGGCCGTACCAGCGGGTGTGGTGCAGCGCCTGGGCGATGGCGGCGCTGGCCCCGAAGCAGAGAGCGACCCGCAGCCCGTACTCGCGTCCGCCGGTGCCGAGCGCGGCGCGTACGGCGTGCCGCACGTCCCGGCGCCGGGCGAGTGGCCGGTGTGGTGCGTCCTCGGCCCGGTCGAAGGCTTCGGCCGCGCGCAGCAGGGCGTCGTCGAGGGCGCGCAGGGCGGGGGCCGACCGGTGGGGGGCGGGCAGCGGGCCGGTGCCGGTGTCGCCGCGGACGGCGTCGGCGAGCCGCCGTGGCCCTTCCGCCGTCCGCGGGGAGACGGGCTCCCCCGCCCAGAACAGCGCGGTGGCGGCCTCGGCGAGCGGGAGGGCGGCCAGGTACTGCGCATGCAGCCGGCGCTCGGCGGCGGAACTGGCGTACCGGCGCAGCCGGGGCCCGGTGAGGGCGTCCTGGGCGTGGTCGAGGGCGGAGGTGAGCGCGGCCCGCCGGGCGGTGGCGTGTTCACCGCCCACGGCGTCGAGGAGATCCGCGACGGCGTCGTACACATCGGCCACGGCCTCCCGCTCCCCGTCGAACCGGAAGTCCCCGGCGAGCGAACCGGGCGTGGGCAGGGCGAGCCGGAGCAGAAGCAGCCAGCCGGCCCCGGCGAGAAAGGCGAGGGCCCGCTGCCAGCCGCTCTCGGCCGCCGGCATCCCGGCGCCGATCGCGGCGCCGACGAGCAGTTGGGTTCCCGCGGCGGAGGCGACAGGCCCGACCGCGCTGATGCCACCCGCGACCAGCCCGAGCAGGGTGAGCGCCAGGGTCAACGGTACGGCGGCCAGCCCCTGCCCCGCATAGGTCCCCGCGAGAAGCCCGAGCGCCCCCGCGAGCGCGGGCACCCCGAGCCGCTTGACGGAGGCGCGTCGGCTGCCCGGCCGGTCGTTGATGCCGGCGAGCATCGCGGCGATGGCGGCGACGACGCCGGGGGCGGTGTGTCCCGTACCGACGCCGGCGAGCAGCAGCGGACCGGCGGCGAGCGCACCCCGGGTCACCGCGCTCCAGGGAACGGGACCACGCTGGGCGCGCAGGGCATGGGCGAGCCAGAGGGGTGCGGCGGGGCGGGACACGGGGCTCCTGTCGTACGGGGGCGGGGAGTTGCGTTGCCTTCGGACGACGGTGGCCGGGTGGGCTGTGCTTCCACGGTAGGGGGCGTTCTCGGTGCGAACGGGACACTCACGTTTCCGGCGCATGAAAGGTGGCCGGGTGGGCCGGATTCTTTATGAACGCAATGCGCCGGCGACGATCTCCTCGGCCTCGGTCACAGCGGCGACGAGGGACTCGGGTTCGGCCCGCAGCGCACCCACCACCGCGTCGATCCCCCGCAGCCCGGCCCGCTCCAGCAGCCGTTTCTCGTTCGTCACCCACTCGCCGCGGGCCGCGAGCACTCCGTGCGCGGCCTGGGCGGCGGCCGCCGCGATGGCGCCGGCGGTCTCCGTGAGGCGGCCGTGGGGGGTGTGGTTGGCCTTCGCGTAGGCGAGGGTGGCGCGGGCGGTGCCGTGCCAGCGCTCGGCGGCGGTGACGCGCAGCCTGGCCGGGTAGCCCGCCGGGCGGGGCAGGGTGCCTCGCAGCACCTGGTTGACGGCCAGCTCGGCCACGACCAGATAGGTGGGGATGCCGGCGAGATGGAAGAGCAGCGGCTCCACCCGGAACCGTCCCGCCTCCGCCTCCGCCAGCTCGTGCTCGACCACGTCCAGGTCCCGGTAGTGCACATCGACCCGGCGCCCGTCGACCGTCAGCCAGGCCCCGCCGTTGAAGACCCCGCCGCCCCACCCGCCGACCTCGGACACCTCGCCCGCCCAGCCGAGGGCGCGAAGGTCGTCCGGGTCGAAGCAGCCCCGGTAGTAGACGGCCAGGTCCCAGTCGCTGTCCGGGCGGTGGGTGCCCTGGGCGCGGGAACCGCCGAGGGCGACCGCCCGGACGGTGGGGAGGGCGGCGAGGCGGTCTGCGGTACGGGCGAGGAAGACGGGATCGGGAACCTGGGACGTGGGCATGGCCTCAGCCTGCCGCAGCCGTCACGGAGTCCGCTCCCGAAATTCCACCGGAGTTCCCGCGCGGCTTTCCGCTCGGCCTACCTGGTCACAGCCCGTTGTCAGTGGCACGCGTTATCAAGGAATCGTAACGCAGTGTGACGGCGGGGGAGGCAGTCGTGACGATCCAAGACGGCAGGGACAGGGACGCGAGCGGGCACGAGCAGGAGGGGGACGCCCCGGGGCAGCGGGAGGACCGGGCGGACGAGCCGCAGACGCGCACGCATGTGTCGATGGCGGGGCTGCGCGCTCGGGGATGGACACCGGGCATGGTCCGCCGACTGCTCGGCGAGCCTGATCTGCTGCGCAGCAACCCGCACTTCGACTCGGCACCGCGGACACGGCTGTACCGCCTCGATCGGGTCGAGACGGCCGAGCACAGCGAGGAGTTCCGGGCCGTTTCGGCGGTCGCGGCCCGCCGCTCCGCCGCGGCGCGGGCGGTCGCGCTGCGGCGGAGTCGGGAGGTGCTGGCGCGGATCGCCGCGGAGCCCATCGACGTGCCGCGTCTGGCAGCGCGCCGGCTCGCGGAGCTGGCGGTGGAACACCGCAACCGGCGGGACGGGGAGCGGGTGTACGAGCGGCGGAGGCAGGCGCCCGATCCCGTGACGGCGCATCCGGCCGATCCGCACGCACTCGACCGCTGGAAGGTCGACTACCTGCGCCATCGACTGACCCGGTACGACGAGCTCCTGGACGGTCTGCGCGGGAGCACGGGACGTGCCGCGGCCGAGGAACTGCTGCGCCGCCGGGTCTGCGCCGCCATCGCCGAGGCGTACCCGGACCTTGCACAGGAGTGCGAACGGCAAGCGGGTGAACGACAGTCGGGTCCTCCGGGCGCATGACAGGTCATGACGGAGATCCCGCAGCGAGGGGACGGCCTGCGCGGCTGTCCCTACGCTCCCGGCACATGAAGGATGATCAAGCCCTCCGGGTACACGAACGTCTGACGGCCTCCCCTCTCCTGCGCCCCGTCGCCTTCGGCGAGGGACGGCGGTTCGACCTCTGGGACCTGGCCTCGCTCACCGAGGGCGCCCTCGGCACGGCCTGTGACCCGGACTCGCTCACGGTGTCGGGCGAGAAGCGGTTGCGACGCGAACTGGGCTCGGCCGGGCGGGAGTACCGGCACCACGACGATTTCTCGAGGAGGTACTGGATCTGCTCGTCGGGCACGTCCGGGCGGAGAGTCGTCGGCACCGTCGCCGTCCACACCTGGCCGACGGGCGCGGACGCGCTCCGCGTCTCCTCGCTCCACGTCCATCCGGCAGCACGGCGCAGCGGTCTCGCCGGGGCGGTGCTGAACACGGTGTACGAAGCCTGCCGCGCCGCAGGGCTGCACGGATTCCGTCTGGACGCGTACTGGACCTGGCAGGAGGCCGTCCGCTACTACCTCAACCGCGGGCTGTGGGTGACCTCTTGGAAGCACGCCCTGGGATTTGCCAGGCTTTCGTTCCTGCCCACGTACGAAGTCAGGGAAGAGGGCGGCGAGCTGATTCTGTTCGTCGAGGGCGAACCACTGCTGGCCGCCGGTGACGACGGGCAGCGACTGCTTCTCCGGGAGACCGCCGGCTACCGGCGCGTCACCGGCAGACGTGAGCTGATGGGTGTGTACGCACGCTCCACGCTGGCTCTGCATCTCGCCGTCCGTGGGCGTCCGTTGGTACGCGGGGCGGAGGAGTGGGCCAGGGCGGGCTGGTCGTGCGACATCGGGGAGCCGGAGGGGCTGGCCTACAAGATCGGGGTTTTCGAACGCGTGGCCCGCGAGGACGGTTGGCGGGTGGAGAGCCCGTACGCCGACGCCTCCGCCGTCGGTGTCCCGTCGGCGGAGGCGCCCCGATAAGCGGAGGCGCCCCGATAATTCGGGTGCGGGCAGGACCGAGGGGACCGATCATCGGGAAGCGTCGAGAAGTCCAGTCCACTGCCGTCCCAGGAGAGCAGCTCTCGTGATCCAGCGCGTAACCGTTCCGGCCCTCTTCCCGCCGCCCCGCTATGCCCACGCCTCCGTCGTCGAGGCCGGGACGAAGCTGGCCTTCCTCGCCGGATCCGTGCCGCTCGACGAGAAGGGGGAGATCGTCGGCCCGGGGGATCCGGTGCGGCAGGCCGAGCAGGTGATCGCCAATCTCCGGGAGCAACTGGCCGCCGTCGGCAGCGACTTGGCGCACGTCGTCGCGACGGACGTGTACGTGGTGAGCGGCGAGACCTCGGTACTGTCCGCGGTGTGGGAGGTGGTGGAGGCCTCCGGGCTGAGCGTGGGTCCGCACTCGTCCACACTGCTCGGGGTCGCCTGCCTCGGCTACACCGGGCAGTTGGTGGAGATCACGGCCACGGCCGTGGTGCCGGAGCGCGAGGAGGAGGATCGGTGACGGACGAGGTCGTGCTGCGCCGGGCCGTGGCGGCGGACGCCCGTGCCGCCGCGGATGTGTATCTGCGGTCCTTCGACACCGCCCTGCCCACCGTCGTGCGGCCGCACACCGACGACGAGGTGCGGGAGTACATCCGGGATGTCGTGGTGCCGTTGCGGGAGACCTGGGTGGCGGAGGCGGCCGACGGCGGGATCGTCGGACTGATGGTGCTGAACGGGGAGTTGCTGTCGCAGCTGTACCTGGACCCGGAGTGGCGGGGCCGTGGGATCGGTGACCGGTTCGTGGCGCTGGCCAAGGAGCGCAGCCCGGGCGGGCTGAATCTGTGGACCTTCCAGGTCAACAAGCCCGCTCACCGCTTCTACGAGCGCCATGGTTTCGATGCGGTCGAGTTCACCGACGGCAGCGGGAATGAGGAACGGGAGCCGGACGTGCGGTACGTCTGGCGGCCCTGATCCAGGATCGCGGGCCGGGGGCCGGGACTCTCCGGGCTGCGGCTCCGGCTCCGGTTCCGGTTCCGCGCTCCGGCTCCGGCTCCGGGATCCCCGCTCCGGCTCCAGGTTCAGGTCCAGCTCCAGGGTCGCCGCGCTGCGGCTCCGGGGTCCGGGGTCCGGGTCCGAGATCCGGGTCCCGCCCCGATTCCGGATCATCGCACCTGCCGCCCCCACCTCCTCCCCTTGGGCAGCGGCCTGTCGTAGCTGCCCGCGCGGCTGGTGGTCAGGCCCAGGGCGACCAGGGACTCGGCGAGCTTGACCGCCGCCGCCACGCCGTCGACCACGGGGACGCCGAGCTTCTCCCCCACCGCCTGCTGCAGTCCGGTCATCCCGGCGCAGCCCAGGACCAGGACCTCGGCGCCCGCGTCCCGGGCCCGCTCGGCCGCCGTCAGGAACGCGGCCTCGGTGCGGCCCGGATCGCCGGCGAGATCGAGGACGCCGAGGCCGGTGCCGACGACGGCGGCGCAGTTCCGGGCCACGCCGGCCGTCTCCAGGCTGTCCTCGATCTGGCCGCAGGAGCGGTCGAGGGTGGTGACGACGCCGTAGCGGCGGCCGAGGAGGCAGGCGAGGTGGGCGGCGGCCTCGGTGATGTCCACCACCGGGACGTCCACCAACTCCCGTACGCCTTCCCGGCCGTGCTCGCCGAAGCCGGCCAGGACGACGGCGTCGTACGCGGGTCCGGCGTACGTCCGCAGGGTGTCGAGGACGGCGGCGGCGGAGAGATAGCTGTCCAGCCAGCCTTCGGCGGATGCCGGGCCCCAGGCGGGGGTCAGACCGCTCACCGTGGTGGCCGGGCCCGCGGCGGCCCGGGCGCCGCGGACGATCTCCTCGGTCATCTCCTGCGTGGTGTTGCAGTTGGTGACGATGATCCGCACGCCGGTCAGGCCTCCTGCGCCGTCGTCGCGCGCTCCCGGCGGGTCAGCAGGGCGTACAGGCCGGCGGCGAGTGCCGTGCCGATGAACCAGGAGTACGGCGCCACATCGCTGAAGCTCTTCACCAGCGCCACCACGGCGGCCACCGCGGCGGAGGGCAGGAACGCCCACAGCGCCGTCGGGTTGACGCCCTTGCGGTAGTGGTACGTGGTGCCCGGCCGGGCGTCGAACAGCGCGTCGACGTCGACCTTGCCGCGCTTCACCCAGTAGTAGTCGACCATGATCACACCGAACAGCGGGCCCAGGAAGGCGCCGAGGCCGCCGAGGAAGTAGTTGACGACGGTCGGGTTGGAGAAGAGGTTCCAGGGAGTGACGAGCAGCGCGGCCACCGTGCTGATCATGCCGCCTACCTTGAAGGTGATCTTCTGCGGCCAGACGTTGGCGAGGTCGTACGCCGGTGAGACGAAGTTGGCGACGATGTTGACGCCCATGGTGGCGACCGCGAACGTGAACGCGGCGATCACGAGCACCCAGGTGTTGCCGACCTTGGCGACCAGTTCCGCCGGGTCGGTGATGGCCTGTCCGAACGCCTTCAGCGAGCCGGCCGTGACGATCACCGACACCACGACGAAGGCCGTGGAGTTGATGGGCAGGCCCCAGAAGTTGCCGCGCCGGACGGTCCTGTAGTCGGGCGCGAAGCGGGAGAAGTCGCAGAAGTTGAGCATCAGCGTGCCGTAGGTGGCGAGGATGAGGCCGATCGCGCCGAACCACTGCCGCCACTGCTCTCCGGTGGACACGGGGTGCGGGGTGGAGGTGAGCGAGATGCTCCAGTGCGCCCTGGCCAGGACCCAGAGGGCGAGCGCGATCATCACCAGCCAGATCGCCGGACCGCAGAAGTCCTGGAACTTCCGCACGGCCTCCATGCCCTGGCTGATGATCAGCGCCTGGATCACCCAGAGCGAGACGAAGGAGATCCAGCCGAGCGCGTCCAGGCCGAGGAAGGAGTGGTGGGTCAGGGAGCCTAGGCCCGGCCAGGCCGCCAGCAGCATCACGTTGACGGCGACGGAGGCCAGATAGGTCTGGATGCCGTACCACATGATGGCGATCACGGCCCTGATCAGCGCGGGGATGTTGGCGCCCCAGACGCCGAAGCTGATCCGGCTGACCACCGGGAAGGGCACGCCGTGGCGCTGGCCGATCCTGCCCATCCAGTTCATGCCGCCGTAGATGAGCACGAAACCGACGAGCAGGGAGGTGAAGACCTGCCAGACGTTCATGCCGAGGACCAGCAGGCCGGCGGCGAAGGTGTAGTTGCCGAGGTTGTGGACGTCGGACATCCACATGGCGAAGAGGTCGAAGACCTTCCAGTTCCGCCGCTCGGCGGGGGCGAGGTCCTCGTTGACGAGGCGGGGGTCGGGGACGAACGCGGGTGCGCCGGTGGCTTCGGCGCGGTCGGCGAGGGACACGGGGCCTCCTGGACAGGGGGACGAAGGGGCCATACCGCAGGAACTCGGACGGACCATCGACAGGGGGATCGACGGTCGGCGCGTTTGGTATACCAAACTGCCGCCATGGTGCCGTCGTCAAGCGTTCGGACCGATGTCGTTGCCGTTACAGCCCCGTAAAAGTCCCCTCGCGTCGGCGAAGATGGGGCCATGACGAAGATCGAACCCCTGGGCGCGGTGCGCGAGCGCGTCCTGGCGAGCCTGCGGGAGGACATCATCGCCGGGCGCCTCGGCCCCGGTGACCGGCTCGTCGAACGGGAGCTCGCCGAGCGGTTCGGGGTCTCCCGGGTGCCGGTGCGGGAGGCGATCCGTGCGCTGGTCGCCGAGGGCTTCGTCCTCTTCGAGTCGGCCCGCCGCACGGTGGTACGCCGGCTGAATCCGACCGACGTCAGAGAACTCTTCGAGCTGCGCGAGGCGTTGGAGGTGTACGCGGCGGGGCTGGCGGCGTCCCGGGTGACCCCCGAGGCCCTGGCGGAGCTGCGGGACCTGCTCGACCAGGCGGCGCGGGCGACGAAGGAGCGCGACGCCGAGGCGATCACGGACATCAACACGCGCTTCCACGACCGCATCCGTGCCCTGGCCGGCAACAGCCTGCTGATCTCGGTCATGGAGCCGGTCGACGGCCGTCTGCGCTGGCTCACCCGGCGGAACGAGGAGTGGCCCCAACTCCTCACCGAACACCGCGAGTTGTACGAGGCGATCGCCTCCGGGGACCCCGACCGCGCCCGCGCCCACGCACTCGACCACGTCCGCGCCAACTACCGCTCGACGGTACGGCACCTGTTCGGAACCGATCCCACCGACGCTGACTGAAGAACCACTGCGGGCGGCACAGGGGCCGCCGTGCGCTGCCGTGCGCTTGTGACGGGCGGCTGTCGGCTCCCGAGGGCGGCTGCCGAAGGTCGTTACCGAAGGTCGTTACCGCAGGCCGGCCGTCTCCGCCGCCGAGCGCAGTACCTCGCGGAGCATCTCCGCGGTGAGCCGGCCGGTGAAGGTGTTGCGCTGGCTGACATGGAAGCAGCCGAAGAGGTCCAGGTCGTCGAGCGCGACCCGGGTGCCGTGGGCGAAGGCCGGGCGGGGCCTGGGCACGGTCCAGCCCGCCTCGCTGAACGCGGGGAGCGCGGCCTGCCAGCCGAAGGCACCGAGCACGACCGCGGCCCTCAGTGTCGGGCGCAGCAGCCTCAGCTCCTGGACCAGCCAGGGGCGGCAGGTGTCCCGCTCGCCGGGAGTCGGCTTGTTGGCGGGCGGGGCGCAGTGCACGGGCGCGGTGACACGGACGCCGTACAGCTCCAGCCCGTCGTCGGCGCTGACGGACGTGGGCTGCGAGGCGAGCCCCTCGTCGTACAGCGCCTGGTAGAGCACGTCTCCGGAGCGGTCGCCGGTGAACATCCGGCCGGTGCGGTTGCCGCCGTGCGCGGCGGGGGCCAGCCCGATGATCGCCAGCCGTGCGTCGGGCGGGCCGAAGCCGGGCACCGGCCGCCCCCAGTACGTCCAGTCGGCGAACGCGGCCCGTTTCGTCCGGGCCACCTCCTCGCGCCATTCGACCAACCGAGGACAGGCCCTGCAGTCCGCGACCCGCCGGTCGAGCCGGGCGAGGGCGCTGCTGTCGTCCATACGGCCACCGTATGCCCCACCGGCTCTCATGCACGCGGCGCCCAGGGCCGGGACGGGAACAGCGCGGCCGGCTGCAGGAGGGTCGGTCGGGCTCGACGACGTGACGGACGTACGGAGGGCGTCCGTCTCGCCGGTGAGCGCGCGGGGGCTACGGCACCAGCGAGGCAGCGAAAATCGCCTCCGGCTCGGGCGGCCCGGGGAGTTAGGGTCGGGGCATGGCTTCCGAGGATGCGGACGAGAACGTGAACCGTGGGACCGGCGGACCGGACGGGCCCCGCCCCGCCGAGGACGCCCAGGACTCACAGGACACCCGCGGGTCCGGTGCCTCCACCGAGCAGCCGGTCGATCCGAAGATCGCCGCCGCGGTGGCCGCCGCCGAGGCCGCGGGGCCGGGCAAGGGCGAGACGGTCCGGATCGACAGCTGGATCTGGGCCGTGCGTCTGATCAAGACGCGTTCCCTGGGCGCCACCGCCTGCCGGGGTGGCCACGTCCATGTGAACGGCGAGCGGGTGAAGCCCGCCTACTCCGTACGCGTCGGCGACGAGGTGCGCCTGCGGCACGAGGGCCGGGAACGGATCGTGATCGTCAAGCGCCTGATCCGCAAGCGGGTCGGCGCTCCCGTGGCCGCCCAGTGCTACATCGACAACTCCCCTCCGCCTCCGCCCCGCGAGGCCATCGCCCCCGCGGGCCTTCGCGACCGCGGCACCGGCCGCCCCACCAAGCGCGACCGCCGCGAGATGGAGCGCCTCCGCGGCCTAGCGGACCCGGGCCTTCCGGGCGGCTCCGGCGCCTTCGGCGCCGCCGCAGCCCCCGGCGGCTTCGCCGGACTCGGCGGCCCGGGTGGGTCCGGAGGCCGAGGTGGGTCCGGGTCGGGCGGCCGCGGCGGGTCCGGTGGGCGTGCTGGATCCGGTGGGTCGGGCAGGTCCAGTGGGTCCGGCAGGCGTGGTGGATCCGGATCCGGCGGGACCGGTGGGCATCGCCGGGCACGGTGACCCGAAAGCGGCACCCCACAGGAACCGGTCCGCGCCGCCGAGCAGAACCCTCACCCGACCGACATGGACCGAATCCACAGGACCCACGAGCGCTCCCCCGCAACGGTGACCCGAACTCGGCACCCCACAGGAACCGGTCCGCGCCGCCGAGCAGAACCCTCACCCGACCGGCATGGATCCGGATCCCGCGGGGCCGACGGGCGTCGCCGTGGACGGTGATCCGAAGGCGGTACCCCATCGGCGCCACGGCGCCGTCGGCCGGCCCCCGGTGGCCCGGTCGGCGGCGTCGGTGCCGCGCGCCCGGGTCACCGCCGCCGCAGCAACCCCAGCAGCTCCCGGTTGTGCCCGCGCCGGGCCCAGGCGATCAGGGCGAGCGGGACCATCAGGATCAGCGGGGTCGCCGCGTTCTCGCCGTCGAAGACCGTGAGCTGGACGATGAACGCACCCACCATCAGCGCGCTGAGCGCGATCGCCGCCACGGACTGCAGTACGGGGATCAACAGCGCAACGGCTCCGGCGAGTTCGAGCGCGCCGATGGTGTACATGGCCCCGCTGCCCCAGCCGATCTTGTCGAAGGACTGGACGGCCGAGGGGTGCGCGATGAGCTTGGGCAGCGCGCTCGCGATGCCGTAGAACAGCGCGAGCAGCACCTGCACGGTCCGCAGTGCGACCCGGGCCGCACGCCTCCGGCCGCTGAGGGAGCCGGTGGAGGTGGCGGAAGGGGTGCCGGCGACGGGAGCGGTGGTCTCGGACATGAGGGTCTCCTGGGGAAGCGGTGCCGATTGCTTTCACCGAGGTAGACCGGACAGGGTCCGGGAACTCATCGCTCTCAGGCCGCCCGGTGCGACCGAGTGCCCGCTATGCCTTCGGCACCGCCCGCACCCATGTGCGGTCCGGTGTCAGATACGTGTCCACCTCCAGTCCCGCTTCCTCCAGTGCCGAATCGAACTGCTCCTTGGTCAGCGGCCGGGCCAGGAACGTCTGGGTCCAGTGCGCGTCCGGGAAGTCGTACTCGACGTGGACCGAGTTCGCTCCGTTGCCTACCGGCTCCGAGGAGACGACCCGTACGGTGAAGCCGCTCGGGTCGGCCCGCTCCCTGGGCACGTTCGTGTGGTAGTCCTCGCCCTCCCGCTGGATGAGCACGTAGCCGTCCTTCGCCACATACCGGGCGCAGGTGCGCAGCAGGCCTCGGCGCACCTCCTCGTCACCGGCGTGCACGAGGAACGACGCGAGCATCACCACGTCGAACGTCTCGCCGCCCAGGTCCAGTTGCTCGATGGGGCCGCATATCGTGCGCGCCCCGCGGATCCGGCTCAGCATGTCGGCGGACTCGTCCACCGCCGTGACCGTGAAGCCGCGCTGGAGCAGGGGGTGGGTCATCCGGCCCACTCCGCTGCCCAGCTCCAGGATGTGCGCCCCGGCCGGTACGGCCGCGGCGATGATGTCCGGCTCGTCGCCCACCGGCAGCCGCTCGTACAGCTCGACCGCGCAGCCGTCCGGGGTGATCGCACCGGGTCCCGTGCCCTCGTATCCCTCACGCATTTCGACCGTCATGCCCGAACAACGGGCCGCCCTCGCACGGCCGTTCCCGTCCGCCCGCAGTTCACCCGTTCGAGTTACTCCGCCCTGTTCGGCCCGGCTCCGCGTGGTCCGGCGCCATTCGCCCTGTCCGGCGTGGCCCACGCTGTCCGGCGTGTCCACGCTGTCAGGCCGGAAACGGAAACCAGCCGCGCCCGATGTACCAGTGGCCGCCTGCCCTCAGATGGTCCCCCACGGCCCGCTCCACGGACGTGCGGGCGGGCAGCACCGCGGCCGGCAGGCCGGGGTCACCGAAGACGAACTGGACGGGTTCGGTGTCGGCCGGCTCGGTGTCCACGCGGACGGTGCGGAACCGGTCCTGGAAGCGGACGATGTTGGAGTCGGCCGGCAGGTACCGCTTCAACTGCGGGTCGAGCAGCCAGGAGTGGCACAGTGCGGCCACCGGCCGCTCCTCGGGGAAGTGCACGGCGAAGAATTCGCGGGCCCACGCGAGCGAGCGGTCGCAGGCGGACGGGGTCAGCGGGCCGTGGAAGTCGGGGATGTGCAGGTTCAGGCAGGGTGTGCCGGGGACGGCAGCCAGTCCGGCCGCCGCGAGCACCGGTGCCGAGCGCTGCCCGAGCCGCGCCCGCTCGAACTGGAGCCGGCCCAACTGGTACAGCTCGCCGCGGAAGTGGCGGACGAGCCAGCGCCGCGCATGCACGCCGGTCGTACCGTGCCGTCTGCGGTGCACGGCCATCTGACGGCCCAGATCGGCCAGCGTGCGCCGGGAGACCTCGGGCGGGATGCCGCGTTCCCGGTGGCGGGCGAGGGTGTGCGGGGCCGCGGCGACGAAGACGTACACCGAGAAGACGCCGGTCAGCTCGGCCGGCACCGCGTCGAGGAGTGCGGCGAGCTCGGGTGTGCGGCCGGTCTCCTCCGGGTCGCGGAACAGCTCCTCGACGCATTCCTCCAGGAGTCTCAGCACTCCCGGGTCACCGGTCACCCGGCGCCGCCCGGCCACCACATGGTTGATGTCCTCGTGCGGCACGGCCAGGTCGAGGAGCAGTTCGGGCAGGTCGTCGGCGTCCGGCAGCAAGGGATCCCCCTTCGACGAGCGACGGTCGAGCGCCGTTGGTGTACGTCGTCACCGGAGAGTACGTTGCAAGCAGGAGTGGTGTTCCGATGCGTACGGGCAGTGAACCGGCGACCGCGCGCAGTGCCCTGCGGGCGCGGTTCTGGCTGTCCGTGTGGGGGCTGGTCTGGGCGACCTTCGGCACGGTGGCGTTCGCGCTCGTCGGGCGCCCCGGCTGGGCGGTGGCCTGCGGGGTGCTGTGGCTGGTGGTCACCGTCGACATGGCCATGATCGTCAGGCACATCCGGCAGGGCCCCCACTATCAGCCGGGCCGTGATGTGCCGCCGTACCGGCCGCCGGACAGCGGACCGCCGTTCCCGGGCCCACCGAGGCACCGGCACCCGTGACCGACCCGGCACGGCACGGTCGGCTCGCTCCCTCGGCCGTCGAAGGGTCAGTCGCCGAACGGTCAGTCGCCAGCGGTCAGTCGTCGAAGTGTGCCGCCTTCAGGTACTGCGGGTTCGGGTCCAGCGCGGCCGCGAGACGGAAATGGCGTTTGGCCTGGTCGGGGCGGCCCTGGCGTTCGTAGGTGCGGGCCAGGGCGAAGTGCGCGAACGCGTTGTCCGGCTCGCGCTCCAGCACGATCGTGAACTCCAGCTCAGCGGGCCGCAGTTGTGCCGCGGCGAAGAACGCACGCGCGCGCAGCAGCCGGGCCGCGGTGTTCTCCGGGTGCGCGGCGATGACTGGGTCGAGCAGCTTCACCGCACCTCGCGGGTCCCGTGAGTTGAGCAGATGCTCGGCTGCACGGAAGTCGATGACATGCGTCTCCGGCGTACGTCCGGTGGAACCGCTGGTCTCGGGCACGGCAGAGTCCTTCCCTCACTGCACCGTTTCAACGCCCGCGGAACGGCCGCTATTCCTGCGCTACTCCGCGGTACCTTCGCGTGCCCGCCGTACGAGGTCCTCCCACACCTCGGCAACACGCTTGTGCAGCGCGTCCAGCGGGACGTCGTTGTCGATCACGATGTCCGCGATCTGTCTGCGCTGCTCGCGGGTCGCCTGCGCGGCCATACGCGCGCGTGCGTCCTCCTCGGTCATCCCGCGCAGCCGGACCAACCGGTCGAGCTGGGTCTCGGTGCTCGCGTCCACGACGATCACGAGGTCGTACAGCGGCGCCAGGCCGTTCTCGGTGAGGAGGGGGACGTCGTGGACCACCACGGCGTCGGCGGCCGCGGCCTCCTCCAGTTCGCGGGAGCGGGCCCCCACCAGGGGGTGCACGATCGAGTTGAGGACGGCGAGCTTCGCGGGGTCTGCGAAGACGATCGAGCCCAGTCTGGGCCGGTCCAGGCTGCCGTCCGCGGTGAGCACGTCCTCGCCGAAGGCCTCGACCACGGCGGCGAGGCCGGGGGTGCCCGGCGCCACGACCTCGCGCGCGATGCGGTCCGCGTCGATCAGCACGGCTCCGTGCTCCACGAGCAGCCGTGACACCTCGCTCTTGCCGGCGCCGATCCCACCGGTCAGGCCCACCTTCAGCATGACCGGAAGCTTAGGCCCTGCCACTGACAGCGGGCCCGGCGGAGGTCAGTTCTCGCCCTCCCGCTCCGCCAGGAACCGCTCGAACTCGCGCCCGATCTCGTCGGCGGACGGGATGTCCACCGGCTCGGCGAGCATGTTGCCCCGGGTCTCGGCGCCCGCGGCGGCGTCGTACTGGTGCTCCAGGCCCTGGACGAGCGCGGTGAGTTCCTCGTCGCCCTCCTGGATCTGCCGGTCGATCTCCGTCTGGGTGCGGTACGCATCCGTGCGCAGCGAGTGCGCGACGCCCGGGAGGACCAGTCCGGTGGCGGCCGTGATGGCCTCCAGGACGGTCAGGGCGGCGTCCGGGTACGGCGAGCGGGCGATGTAGTGCGGGACGTGCGCGGCGACGCCCAGGACGTCGTGCCCGGCCTGCATCAGGCGGTACTCCACCAGCGACTCGGCGCTGCCGGGCACCTGCGCCTCCTCGAAGGGGCTGCGGTGGCCCGGGACGAGGTCGGTGCGGTTGCCGTGCGGGGTGAGATCCACCGGGCGGGTGTGCGGGACGCCCATGGGGATGCCGTGGAAGTTCACGGAGAGGCGGACGCCGAGCCGCTCCACGATCTGCCGTACGGCCGCCGCGAACCGCTCCCACTCCACGTCCGGCTCGGGCCCGGAGAGCAGCAGGAAGGGGGCACCCGTGGTGTCCTGGACGAGGCGGACCTCGATGGCCGGGACCTCGTAGTCGGTCCAGCGGTCCCGCTTGAAGGTCAGCAGGGGCCGGCGGGCCCGGTAGTCCACGAGCCGGTCGTGGTCGAAACGGGCGACGAGCTGGTGGGGCAGTGAGTCGAGCAGCCGGTCGACGATCTGGTCTCCGGTCTCGCCCGCGTCGATGTATCCGTCGAAGTGGTAGAGCATGACAAGGCCGGCCGACTCCTGGGCGAGCGCCATGTCGACAACGGCGAGGCCCTTCGGCTCCCATGCGTACAAACCCTGCGGATCAAGCACTGTGACCGCTCCTCCTCGTGTTCCTCAGGGTCAACGCCCCCTGGAACGCGGTCATTCCCGCGACACGCCGCTGATCAGCGATCACACGGACGGCAAGCCATGCCGAACCCGCACGCGAGGAACAACGGACAGGCCACCCGCAGAACAACGGCGGCCACCCAAGAACGCCTGAGGGGCCGCACCTCGAAAGGTACGGCCCCTCAGAGCCGGCTATCGGCTAAGCCCAGCGGCTAGCGTTCAGCTCTGGCCACCGGCGAGCTTCTCGCGCAGCGCGGCCAGCGCCTCGTCCGAGGCCAGTGCACCGGAGGTGTCGGCGCCCTCGGAGGAGTACGAACCGCCGGTCGCGGCCGGAGCGGCGGCCTCGCCACCACCCTCGGCGGCAGCGGCGGCGTCCGCCTCGCGGGACTTGATGACCTGCTGCTGGTGCTGCTCGAAGCGGGCCTGCGCCTCGGCGTACTGGCGCTCCCACTCCTCGCGCTGCTTCTCGTAGCCCGGCAGCCAGTCGTTGGTCTCCGGGTCGAAGCCCTCGGGGTAGATGTAGTTGCCCTGGTCGTCGTAGGACGCGGCCATGCCGTACAGGGTCGGGTCGAACTCGACCTCCTCCGGGTGGGCACCGAAGGACTCGTTGGCCTGCTTCAGCGAGAGGCTGATGCGGCGACGCTCGAGGTCGATGTCGATGACCTTGACGAAGATCTCGTCGTTGACCTGGACGACCTGCTCCGGGATCTCCACGTGGCGCTCGGCCAGCTCGGAGATGTGGACCAGACCCTCGATGCCCTCGTCCACGCGGACGAACGCACCGAACGGAACCAGCTTCGTGACCTTACCGGGCACGACCTGGCCGATCTGGTGGGTGCGGGCGAACTGCTGCCACGGGTCTTCCTGGGTCGCCTTCAGCGACAGGGAGACGCGCTCGCGGTCCATGTCGACGTCGAGAACCTCGACGGTGACCTCCTGGCCGACCTCGACGACCTCGGACGGGTGGTCGATGTGCTTCCAGGACAGCTCGGAGACGTGGACCAGACCGTCGACGCCACCCAGGTCCACGAAGGCACCGAAGTTGACGATCGAGGAGACCACACCGGAGCGGACCTGACCCTTCTGGAGGGTCGTGAGGAACGTCTGGCGGACCTCGGACTGGGTCTGCTCGAGCCAGGCACGGCGGGACAGGACCACGTTGTTGCGGTTCTTGTCCAGCTCGATGATCTTCGCCTCGAGCTCCTTGCCGACGTACGGCTGGAGGTCGCGGACGCGGCGCATCTCGACCAGGGAGGCCGGGAGGAAGCCGCGGAGGCCGATGTCGAGGATGAGACCACCCTTGACGACCTCGATGACGGTACCGGTGACGATGCCGTCCTCTTCCTTGATCTTCTCGATGGTGCCCCAGGCACGCTCGTACTGGGCGCGCTTCTTCGAGAGGATCAGGCGGCCTTCCTTGTCCTCCTTCTGGAGGACCAGGGCCTCGATCTCGTCGCCGACTGCCACGACCTCGTTCGGGTCGACGTCGTGCTTGATCGAGAGCTCGCGGCTCGGGATGACACCTTCGGTCTTGTAACCGATGTCGAGCAGGACCTCGTCCCGGTCGACCTTCACGATGACGCCGTCGACGATGTCGCCGTCGTTGAAGTACTTGATCGTCTCGTCGATCGCTGCGAGGAAGGCTTCCTCGTTACCGATGTCGTTGACCGCTACCTGCGGGGTGGTGGCGGTGGTCTCGGTGCTGCTCGTCATGTGGGAAAGGGCTCCGGTACGGACATTGAAGTCGTAGGTACTGCTTACGCCGGGAGCCCGTTTCGCTCTGCAGAAGCCGGACAGCCAAGGAAGCGCCACCAAATGGACACCGGGTGCCCGGTGGCGCCTCGAGAACCGAGGGGACATACAACAGATGCGAGCGCAGCCTGCTACGTCTGAGGTGCGCAGGCCCGCAGCGCAACTTGTAGCATACGGGGGCAGCCGGGCAGGGTCAATGCGCGAAGGCGCACACCCGGGGCGGATCGCCGCATAACCGGCAGAAGAATCGTCCCTTGAGGCCAGGCAGGCCTGTGGGACCGCCTCGTGTCGGACCCTGGCGGGTTGGACGGAAGAGTACGACGAGGGAGCCGATCATCCAAGAGTCGGAAGCGCACGAGCCCGAGGGATCCGAGGCGTTCGAGCCGGAGGCGACACGCCGTGACGCCGGTGTCACGGAGAGCGCACGGGCCAACCGGGGCTGGTGGGACCGCAACGCGGACGAGTACCAGGTCGAGCACGGCACGTTCCTCGGCGACGACCGCTTCGTGTGGGGTCCGGAGGGCCTGGACGAGGTGGAGGCCGAGCTGCTCGGCCCGCCGGAGGAGCTGAAGGGCAAGGAGGTCCTGGAGATCGGCGCGGGCGCGGCGCAGTGCGCGCGCTGGCTGGCCGCGCAGGGGGCCCGCCCGGTGGCCCTGGACCTCTCGCACCGCCAGCTGCAGCACGCGCTGCGCATCGGCGGATCGTTTCCGCTGGTCTGTGCCGACGCCGGCGCGCTGCCCTTCGCGGACGGCTCCTTCGATCTGGCCTGCTCCGCGTACGGGGCGCTGCCCTTCGTCGCCGACCCGCGGCTGGTGCTGCGCGAGGTGCACCGGGTGCTGCGGCCGGGCGGCCGGTTCGTCTTCTCGGTGACGCATCCGATCCGCTGGGCGTTCCCGGACGAGCCGGGCCCCGAGGGTCTGTCCGTGTCGTCCTCCTACTTCGACCGCACGCCCTACGTGGAGCAGGACGAGCAGGGCCGCGCGGTCTACGTCGAGCACCACAGGACGCTCGGCGACCGGGTCCGGGACGTCGTGGCCTCCGGTTTCCGCCTGGTGGACCTGGTGGAGCCGGAGTGGCCGACCTGGAACACCGCGGAGTGGGGCGGCTGGTCCCCGCTGCGGGGCCATCTGATCCCGGGGACGGCGATCTTCGTGTGCGAGCGGGACTAGGCGCTCCGCGGGAAGAGCCGCGTGTGGCTGACGCACGCGCGCGTGAAGGGTGTTCTGGGCGGCGTACGACACTGGGGGGCGTGATCCGTTACGACGCCCTGGACGCGCTGCCCGTGCGCTCGGCTCTGCCCGCCCTGACCGAGGCCCTGGCGGACGGCGGCACCGCCGTGCTCGTCGCGCCGCCCGGCACCGGCAAGACGACTCTGGTGCCGCTCGTGCTGGCGGGGCTGGTCGGGGGCGGGCCCGCGCGGCGGGTCGTGGTGGCCGAACCGCGCCGGATCGCGGCACGGGCGGCGGCCCGGCGGATGGCGTGGCTGCTGGGCGAGAGGCCGGGCGAGAGCGTCGGCTTCACGGTGCGCGGCGAGCGCGTCGCGGGGCGGCACACGCGCGTGGAGGTCGTGACGACCGGTGTGCTGCTGCAGCGACTGCAGCGCGATCAGGAGCTGGCCGGCGTCGACGTCGTCGTGCTGGACGAGTGCCACGAGCGGCATCTGGACGCCGACACGGTGGCCGCGTTCCTGTGGGACGTACGGCAGACCCTGCGACCTGAGCTGCGGCTGTTGGCCGCGTCGGCGACGACCGACGCCGAGGGCTGGGCGCGGCTGCTGGGCGGGGCGCCCGTGGTCGTGGCGGCGGGCACCGCGCATCCGGTGGAGGTCGTGTGGGCGCCTCCGGTGCGTCCGGTACGGCCGCCGCACGGGATGCGGGTCGATCCGGCGCTGCTGGCGCATGTGGCGTCGGTGGTGCGGCGGGCGCTGGCCGAGCGGGACGGGGATGTGCTGTGCTTCCTGCCCGGTGTGGGGGAGATCGCGCGCGTAGCCGGGCAACTGGGCGATGTGGGGGACGTCGACGTGCTCCAGGTGCACGGGCGGGCGCCGACCGCCGTGCAGGACGCGGTGCTGTCGCCCGCGGGGCGGCGCCGGGTGGTGCTGGCGACCTCGGTGGCGGAGTCCTCGCTGACGGTGCCCGGGGTGCGGGTGGTGGTGGACTCGGGGCTGGCGCGGGAGCCGCGGGTGGACCACGCGCGTGGGCTGAGCGGGCTGACGACGGTACGGGCGTCGCGGGCGGCCGGGCGGCAGCGGGCGGGGCGGGCCGGACGGGAGGCGCCGGGGGCGGTGTACCGGTGCTGGTCCGAGGCCGAGGACGGGCGTCTGCCGGCGTTTCCGGCGCCGGAGATCAAGGTGGCCGACCTGACCGCGTTCGCCTTGCAGGCGGCTTGCTGGGGCGATCCGGACGCCACCGGTCTTGCGTTGCTCGATCCTCCGCCGGGCGGGGCGATGGCGGCCGCGCGCTCCGCGTTGGCAGCCGTGAGGGCGGTGGACTCCGCCGGCAGGGCCACGGAGGTCGGTGTGCGGCTGGCTCGGCTGGGGGTGCACCCTCGGCTGGGGCGGGCGTTGTCGGACACCGCTGGTGAGGGTGCGGAGGTTGTCGCGCTGCTCTCTGAAGAAGTGCCGCGGGATTACGGGGATGATCTCGCCGGTGCGTTGCGTCGTGCTCGACGTGGGAGTGACGCCTACGCTGCGCGGTGGGCCGCGGAGGTACGGCGGCTGCGGGCCGTCTCGGAGGAGTTTTCCCACCCACCCGCGCGTCCCTGTCGGTCAGAAGGCGCCCTGGAGGTCGGGCCGGGCGCCGGTGATGAGCGGCTCGCCGGGGTCGTCGCCGCTCTCGCGTTTCCCGAGCGGGTTGCCAAGCTCGACGGTGGGTCGTATCTCATGGCTTCCGGGACTCGCGCCGAGTTGGTGGAGGGGTCCGCGCTGCGGGGTGCTCCGTGGATCGTCGTTGCCGTCGCCGATCGGCCTTCCGGGAAGGGGCACGCACGCGTGCTGCTCGGGGCCGCCCTTCACCAGGACGTGGCGCTCGCCGCCGCCGGGGCGCTGCTCGCCGAGAGCGACGAGGTGCACTGGAGCGACGGCGACGTCGTAGCCCGGCGAGTCGAACGGCTCGGCGCCATCGAGCTGGCCGTACGGCCGCTGCCCGACGCCGACCCGGCGCTCGTACGCGCCGCCCTGCTCGAAGGGCTGCGGCAGGAAGGGCTCGGGGTACTGCGGTGGACGCCCGACGCCGAGTCGCTTCGGCAGCGGCTGGCGTTCCTGCGGGCGCAGCTCGGGGAGCCCTGGCCGGAGGTGTCCGACGACGCGCTGCACACGCGCGTGGACGACTGGCTGGAGCCGGAGCTGAGCCGGGCCCGGCGGCGGGCCGATCTCGGCCGGATCGACGCCGGGCAGGCGCTGACGCGGTTGCTGCCGTGGGCGAGCGGGGAAGCGGCACGGCTGGACGAGCTGGCACCCGAGCGGATCACCGTGCCGAGTGGGTCCAGGATTCGGATCGACTATCGGGATCCGGAGCGGCCCGTGCTCGCCGTGAAGCTGCAGGAGATGTTCGGGCTGCGCGAGACGCCGGCCGTCGCTGGGGTGCCGCTGCTCGTGCATCTGCTCTCCCCCGCCGGGCGGCCCGCCGCCGTCACGGCCGACCTCGCCTCCTTCTGGAGGGACGGCTACCGGGGCGTACGGGCCGAGCTGCGCGGACGGTATCCGAAGCATCCGTGGCCCGAGGACCCGGCGACCGCCGAGCCCACCCGGCACACCAACGCGCGGCTCAGGCGCTGACCGGTTCGGGTTCGGCCGGCTGGGTGGGTGCCGGGTCCCGAGGGCGGCGGGCCCGGGCCTCCAGGCAGAGGGACAGGGCCAGGAGGAGGACTCCCGCGGCCAGGGAGCCCCAGGGGACGTACGAGGTGAGCGTCAGCACCAGGGTGCGGTTGTGCTCGACCAGGGCGACCGTGTGCTCGATGTAGTCCTCGCGCATCTTCACGTCCCCGGCGAACGCCGTGACCCTGTCCCGGCCGCCGAGCAGGGTGCCGCCGCGCAGTTCCTCCTTGTGGAGTTCCTCGCCGTAGACGGGTGCGCCGGTGACGGGTTCGACCCAGAACCTGCGGACCGTGCTGTACCAGCGGGTGGTTCCGGTCCTGGCGACCGATTCCGGTGTGATGCCCTGGACGGGCATGGTCTTCGGCATCGGGACCTTGGTCCAGGGGATGGTCTGCTCGAAGTAGTAGACCTTCAGGCCGCGGAAGGTCCGGGTGCCCTTGTAGTGGATGGGGCTGGTGGTGCGGGTCTGGGCGTCGAAGTACTCGTAGTCGCGTTTCTGTGTCAGGAAGGGCCACTTGAACTCGATGCCCCGGCGGGTGACGGGGTCGCCGTCGACCATCTCCCCGGTGGCGTGCACGGGGTCCTGGCTGTGGGCGTCGAAGATGTACCGCTCGGGAACCTTGGAGACCATCTTGCCGTCGGGGCCCTGGACGTAGGAGAGGCCGTCCCAGACCACGACCGGCCGGCCCGCCGTCTTCTCGATCCTCTTCGCGGCCGCCACGTCGCCCTTGAGGGTCTGCACGATGGTGACCTTGGAGACCTTCCTCGCGCGCATGGTGCCGTAGTCCAGGAGGGTGGCGCCCTTGGCCTCCAGGACCATGTCCTGGTACTGGTTCGCGGGGATCCTGGCCAGGCGCGGGAAGGCGTACCAGCGCATGAGCGGGGACAGCGCCGCGCAGAAGACGGCGCAGGCGAGCAGGACCAGGCTTGCCTTGCGGCGCATGGAAGGCCTCCCTCCCGGACGGGCGCGGCTACGGGTGCGAAGGCACCGTCGTCAGCAGCGGCTTGGGGGATGTCCGGCCCGTTGGCGTACCCATGGCGGTCATCGCCAGGACCAGGACGAGCGCGAGGGCCAGACCGGTCGCGGCGGCTAGCAGGGCGCGCATACGGGCCTCCCGGCGGACGGTCGTGTCCCCATGAATTCCTGATGGTTCGTCAGGTTCGGCACCGTAGCAACGGGCGGGTGAGATGAGAACAGCGGTGCACGCACGAACGAGGGCGCCCTCCCCGCCGGTGTGGAGAGGGCGCCCTCGCGTGATGCCGGTCGTACTCAGGAAGAGGCGGACGGGCTCGGGGACGGGCTCGGCGCGGAGTCGGCGGCGGCGACCTTCAGTTCGACGGTGAGCGTCGCTCCACCGGCGGTGGTGATGCGGAGCAGGAAGGTGCCGGTGGTGTCGTCCGCGTACAGCTTCGGCAGGGTCAGCAGGCCCTTGTCGTCCGTCTGGAGGCCGGCGAGGGTGCGTACGGGCTTGCCGTCGGCGTCCTTGAAGTACGGGCCCTTGTCGTTCTCGGTGGCGTCGGTGTCGGACTTGATCAGGGTGGCGGTGGCCGCGACCTTGTCCGCGACGGCGCCCTTGTACGTCGCCTTCACCTGGACCTGGTCGGCGAACTCGCCGCCCGGGGTGCAGGTCAGCGGGGTGTCGCTGGTGCGGGCCAGGGTGTCTGCGGCGCGCTCGGTGACGGTGGCCGAGTAGCCGAGGCCCGTGACCGTGCGGCCCACGACGGTGGCCATGACCTTGAAGTCGCCGGTCTTCTCGCCCGCCTGGAGGGCCGGTGCGAGGGCGACGCCCTTGGCGTCGGTGGCGACCGTGGCCACGGTCTCGCCGCCGGCGAAGGTGGCGTCGGTGTCCCCGGTGATGGTGAACCGGATCCTGACCCTGGCGACGGCCTTGCCGGCCTTGGTCTCGGCGCGGGTGCCGATCTGGTCGGTGAAGGCGTGTCCGGCCATCGCGGTGAGCTTGGCGGTGCCCGCGTCCTGCAGATGGTCCACGGTGTCGGTGGGGGTCTGCGGGGGCTTCGGCGGGACGGGCGGCTTCGGCGGGGTCGGGCTGGGGCTCCCGTTCCCGCGGCCGGGCGTGCTGGGCTTCGGGTCGGGCTTGGTCTTCGGCGCCTTCGAGTGCTTCGGGGACTTGGCGCGCGGGGTGCCGTCGTCACTGCGGTGGGTGGGCACGCTGCCGGTCCCGTCGGGCACGGAGTGGGTGCCCTTGCGGTAGTACTCCAGCCACGACAGGACGGTGTTCAGGTAGTCCTGCGAGTTGTTGTAGCCGAGGATCGCGCTGTGCAGGTTCTCCTCGCGCGACAGGTCCCAGCCGTTGCGGCACAGGTAGTGGCCGGCGGCGAGGGCGGCGTCGTAGACGTTGTTGGGGTCCTTCTTGCCGTCGCCGTTGCCGTCGCGGCCGGCCCAGGCCCAGGTCGACGGGATGAACTGCATGGGGCCGACGGCCTGGTCGTACTCGGTGTTGCCGTCGTAGACACCGTGGTCGGTGTCCTTGATGAGCGCGAAGCCGTTGCCGTCGAGCGCCGGGCCCAGGATCCGGCCGATCGTGGTGCCGTCGGCGTCGACCCGGCCGCCGCGGGCCTGGCCCGACTCGACCTTGCCGATCGCGGCGAGCAGCTGCCAGGGCAGGTTGCAGCCGGGCTTGGCGGACCGCAGTTCGGCCTCGGCCTTCTTGTAGGCGTCGAGGACCGTCGCCGGGATGCCGGCCTCGGCATCACCCTGGGCGACGGGGGTGCCGGTGGCGCTCGGCGAGGGGCTGGGGTTGGGGCTGTTGAGCGGCGGCAGGTCCGTGTAGTACGGCGAGTTGCCGGTGGCGTTGCCGTCGGAGGTCGCGTCGGGTACGGGGGCGGAGGAGCCGGCCGTCGCCTGTCTGCCGTGGTCCTCGCCGGGCATTCCCGGAGCCTGGGACGCGGACAGAGCCGCGACCGCCGCCGCGGCCACGGCGGTGGTCGCCGCCCCCTTGCGCAGCCGCCTTCCGAAATGCGCCGCCATCGAGTGAACCCCTCCCATGGACTGCGTGAGTCCGTCTCCGTCTGTCTGCCTCGCACTGGTGTGACGGTTGACCCCGTGTTCCGGTTGCCCCTGTGGCGTCCTTCCATCTGTGCGACGTGTGTTCGACTGCATGCCCGGCCGGGCGCGCCGCAGGTGACCCTACGACAACTTGCTTGACGTGGGGACCCGTTCCCGCCCGTTTTCACCGGTTGGCCAACTCCTGTTGTCGCGTACGCCCCGTAAGGGGGTAACGGTGAAGCTCAGCCATGCAGCGGCCCTTCGTCTGCTGGGGGCGCGCCGGTGGGCTCATGGGCACGCCGGAGAAGCCGTGGGATCTGTTGCCCGCCCTGTGGCTTCGATGGGCGTCGGGCTGGTCCTGTACGCCGTGGCGGTCAGGGGCTGGTGTCGGGGCCCGGTTCCGGACGGTCCTGGGGGTCTCGGTGATCCAGGTGATCCCGATGGGATGACCGGTGCGGGCCGGGGGCGGCCGGTCGGTCGGTGAGGGACGCGACGAAGACGGTGAGGGTGCGCCGGGGGCGCGGTCTCGGGATCGCGGTGAGCGCGAGGGCGAAATAGCCACGGGCCAGGTCGGCCCACTGGCGCCAGTCGGGGGCGCGGTCCACGGGGACGGTCAGACCGATGAGTCCGTACCGGAGGTTCGTGGCGGCCCTGCGGACGGTAGCGCTCAGCTCGACGGGGATGCGGGCGGTGCTTGCGTCGGCCGCGAGGGCCGGGACCGGCGAGGCGGGCATGGCCTGCGCCGAGGCGGCGTCCGCCCAGGCCCGGGTGTCTGCCTCGGGCGTCCGGCGGTGAAGCATGCGTATACCCATGCCCGCAGTTTTGCGGCTGTGGAGGTGGGGGGCGTTTTGACAGGGGCCACGTGAGTGACGGGGACCTCCGTAGGTTGGGCCGACGTGCTCTGTGTGGGTGGCGGGCTCCTGTGCTGGTGGGGGCGGCAGGGGCGCGGGTTGCGGTGGGTTCGGCACCGCCGGGTTGGGCAGGGGTGCGGGTCGGACCGGGGCGTGGTGCGGGCCGGGGCCGTCTCGCAGCGCCGCTGGGGGGGCGGAGGGGGGGGGGGGGGGGAAAAAACCCCCCCCCCCCCCCCCCCCCCAAACCCAACCCCCACGTATCTCCACCCCCCCCCCCTCACCCCCCCCCCCCCCAACACCCCCCCCCACTCCAGGGCGGGA
>NZ_JBVIEB010000010.1:13745-142132 GCF_055572075.1 Streptomyces sp. NPDC030820 | reverse complement strand
GGGGGGGTGTTTTGGGTGGGGTGGGGGTGGTGGGGGGGTTGGTTGTTTCGCCTGGGTGGTGGGGGGGGGTGGGGGGGGTGTCCCCCAAACCCCCCCCACACCCCCCCCTCCGCCCGGACGCCGCAGGCTAGTGCGCTGCCGACTCCCAGTCCGGGCCGACGCCGACCGAGACGTCCAGCGGGGCTCGGAGGTGGACGGCGTTGGACATTTCGTGGCGGACGATCTGCTCGGCGGCCGCGCGCTCGCCGGGGGCGATCTCCAGGACGATTTCGTCGTGGACCTGCAGGAGCATGCGGGACTTCAGGTCCGCTGCCCGCAGGGCGCTGTCCACCTTCAGCATGGCGATCTTGACGATGTCGGCGGCCGTGCCCTGGATGGGTGCGTTGAGGGCCATGCGCTCGGCGGCCTCACGGCGCTGACGGTTGTCGCTGTTGAGGTCGGGGAGGTAGCGGCGGCGGCCGAAGAGGGTCGCCGTGTAGCCCGTCGCCCGTGCCTCGTCGACCGCCCGCCGGAGGTAGTCCCGGACGCCGCCGAAGCGCTCGAAGTAGGCGTCCATCAGGGCGCGTGCCTCGGCCGCCTCGATGTTCAGCTGCTGGGACAGGCCGAAGGCGGAGAGTCCGTAGGCCAGGCCGTACGACATCGCCTTGATCTTGCGGCGCATCTCCGCGTCCACCGCGGTCGGCTCGACGCCGAACACCTGGGAGGCGGCCGTGGTGTGCAGGTCCTCGCCGGAGGTGAACGCCTGGATCAGGCCCTCGTCCTCGGAGAGGTGGGCCATCACGCGCAGCTCGATCTGGCTGTAGTCGGCGGTCATCAGGGACTCGAAGCCCTCGCCGACCACGAAACCGCGGCGGATCGCCCTGCCCTCGTCCGTGCGGACCGGGATGTTCTGGAGGTTCGGGTCCGTGGAGGACAGGCGGCCGGTCGCGGCCACCGTCTGGTTGAACGTGGTGTGGATACGGCCGTCGCCCGCGATCGTCTTGATCAGGCCCTCGACCGTGACCCGCAGCTTCGCCTGCTCGCGGTGGCGGAGCATGATCACGGGCAGTTCGTTGTCGGTCTGGGCGGCGAGCCAGGCCAGCGCGTCGGCGTCCGTGGTGTAGCCGGTCTTGGTCTTCTTCGTCTTCGGCAGGGCCAGCTCGCCGAAGAGGACCTCCTGGAGCTGCTTGGGCGAGCCCAGGTTGAACTCGTGGCCCGCTGCCGCGTGCGCCTCCTTCACGGCCTGCTGCACCGCACCCGCGAACGTCTGCTCCATCGCCTCCAGGTGCGCGCGGTCCGCCGCGATGCCGTGGCGCTCCATGCGGGCGAGCAGGGCGGAGGTGGGCAGCTCCATGTCGCGCAGGAGGTCGGCCGCGCCGACCTCCTCCAGGCGGGTCCCGAAGGCCTCACCGAGGTCCAGGACCGCGCGGGCCTGGATCATCAGGGCCTCGGCCTCGGCGCCGTCGTCCGCGCCGAAGGCCAGCTGGCCGTCGGCCGCGGCGGCGGGCGCCAGCTCGCGGTGCAGGTACTCCAGGGACAGGGCGTCCAGATCGAAGGAGCGGCGGCCCGGCTTGACCAGGTAGGCGGCGAGCGCGGTGTCCATGGTCACGCCCTCGACGGACCAGCCGTGCTCGGCGAGGACGCGCATGGCGCCCTTGGCGTTGTGGAACACCTTGGGGCGGCCGGCGTCGGCCAGCCAGGCCGCGAACGCGTTCTCGTCGGCCTGGTCCAGCTCGGCCGGGTCGAACCAGGCGGCCGCTCCCCCGGCCGCCGCCAGGGCGATCTCGGCGACCGAGCCGGTGCCCAGCGCCCAGGTGTCGACGGTGGCGACACCCAGGGTCTCGGCGCCGTGCTCGGCGAGCCAGGGGGCCAGCTCGCCGGTGCGCAGGACCTTGCCGTCCAGCTCCACTCCGTCGGTGGTGATCGGCGTGGTCTCGGCCTCCTCGGCGCCGGGGTCGACGGCGAAGAGACGCTCGCGCAGAGACGGGTTGCGGATCTCCAGGGTGTCCAGGACCATCGTGACGGCCTTGCGGTCGTACGCGGCCCGCTCCAGGTCGGCGACCGCCTTGGGCAGCTCGACCTGGCGCTCCAGCTCGGTGAGGACGCGGTTGAGCTTGACCGACTCCAGGTGATCGCGGAGGTTCTGCCCGGCCTTGCCCTTGACCTCGTCGACGCGCTCCACCAGCTCCGCGAACGAGCCGAACTGGTTGATCCACTTCGCCGCGGTCTTCTCGCCGACGCCGGGGATGCCGGGGAGGTTGTCGGACGGGTCGCCGCGCAGGGCCGCGAAGTCCGGGTACTGGGCGGGCGTCAATCCGTACTTCTCGAAAACCTTCTCCGGGGTGAACCGGGTCAGCTCCGAGACGCCCTTGGTCGGGTAGAGCACGGTGATGTTGTCGGTGACCAGCTGGAAGGAGTCGCGGTCGCCGGTGACGATCAGCACCTCGAAGCCCTCGGCCTCGGCCCGGGTGGCGAGGGTGGCGATGACGTCGTCCGCCTCGAAGCCCTCGATGGCGAAGCGGGGCGCGTGCATCGCGTCGAGGAGCTCGCCGATCAGCTCGACCTGGCCCTTGAACTCGTCCGGGGTCTTGGACCGGTTCGCCTTGTACTCGGTGAACCGCTCGGAGCGCCAGGTCTTGCGGGAGACGTCGAAGGCCACGGCGAAGTGCGTGGGGGCCTCGTCACGCAGGGTGTTGGCCAGCATCGACGCGAAGCCGTAGATCGCGTTCGTCGGCTGGCCGGTCGCGGTCGTGAAGTTCTCCGCGGGCAGCGCGAAGAACGCGCGGTAGGCCAGCGAGTGCCCGTCCATGAGCATCAGCCGGGGACGGGTACCGCCGGGGGTCTTGTCGGTCTTCTTCGATGCTGTCTCTGCCACGTCCCCGATCCTGCCACGCCCCACTGACACTCCGGTCCGGGACCGAGTGGAGGGCTGCGCAGGGTTGCCCTCGGTCACTGGGAGTGCCGGTGCTCTCGTATGCCCTGCGGGCCCGGTTGTCGGTGCCCCGTGGGAGGATCGGCAGCGTACTTCTCACACGCAGTCGAAGGGGAGCGTGCGATGGCGACGAAGCCGCCCAAGGGTGATCCGGTTCAGGACGCGCCGCAGGTCGCGGAGCCGAAGCACGCGGCGGCGGGGCTGCCCGCCATCGGGCACACGCTGCGGATCGCCCAGCAGCAGATGGGCGTGCGGCGCACGGCGCTGACCCTGCTGCGGGTGAACCAGAAGGACGGGTTCGACTGCCCGGGCTGCGCCTGGCCGGAGCCGGAGCACCGGCACAAGGCGGAGTTCTGCGAGAACGGCGCGAAGGCGGTGGCCGAGGAGGCCACCCTGCGCCGGGTCACCCCGGAGTTCTTCGCCGCGCACTCCGTGGCCGACCTGGCGACGAGGAGCGGGTACTGGCTGGGGCAGCAGGGCCGGCTGACACACCCCATGTATCTCTCCGAGGGCGGCACGCACTACGAGCCGGTCAGCTGGGAGCGCGCCTTGGACATCGTCGCCGAGGAGATCACCGCCCTCTCCTCCCCCGACGAGGCCGTCTTCTACACCTCGGGCCGCACCAGCAACGAGGCCGCGTTCCTGTACCAGCTGTTCGCCCGCGAGCTGGGCACGAACAACCTGCCGGACTGCTCCAACATGTGCCACGAGTCGTCCGGGTCGGCCCTCAGCGAGACCATCGGCATCGGCAAGGGCAGCGTCCTGCTGGAGGACCTCCACAAGGCCGACCTGATCATCGTCGCGGGGCAGAACCCGGGGACGAACCATCCGCGCATGCTCTCCGCCCTGGAGAAGGCCAAGGCGAACGGCGCGCGGATCATCAGCGTCAATCCGCTTCCCGAGGCCGGGCTGGAGCGGTTCAAGAACCCGCAGACCCCGCAGGGCCTGCTGAGGGGCGCCGCGCTCACCGATCTGTTCCTGCAGATCCGCATCGGCGGCGACCAGGCCCTCTTCCGGCTCCTCAACAAGCTCATCCTGGAGACGCAGGGCGCGGTCGACGAGGAGTTCGTCCGCGAACACACCCACGGCTTCGAGGAGTTCGCCGCGGCCGCCCGCGCCGCCGACTGGGACGAGACCCTGAAGGCGACGGGCCTCACCCGCGCGGAGATCGAGCAGGCCCTCGGCATGGCGCTCGCCTCGAAGCGCACCATCGTCTGCTGGGCCATGGGCCTCACCCAGCACAAGCACGCCGTCCCGACCATCCGCGAGGTCGTCAACTTCCTGCTGCTGCGCGGCAACATCGGCCGGCCGGGCGCGGGCGTGTGCCCGGTGCGCGGGCACAGCAACGTCCAGGGCGACCGCACGATGGGGATCTTCGAGCGGCCGGCGCCGGCCTTCCTGGACGCGCTGGAGAAGGAGTTCGGGTTCGCGCCGCCGCGCGAGCACGGCTTCGACGTCGTACGGGCCATCCGGGCACTGCGCGACGGCGAGGCGAAGGTGTTCTTCGCCATGGGCGGCAACTTCGTCTCCGCCTCCCCCGACACCGAGGTCACCGAGGCCGCGATGCGCCGGGCGCGGCTGACGGTGCACGTGTCGACCAAGCTCAACCGCTCGCACGTCGTCACGGGCGCCCGGGCGCTGATCCTGCCCACGCTGGGCCGCACCGAGCGGGACCTGCAGGCGAGCGGCGAGCAGTTCGTGACCGTCGAGGACTCGATGGGCATGGTGCACGCCTCGCGCGGGCGGCTGGCACCGGCGAGCCCGCGGCTGAGGTCGGAGCCCGCGATCATCTGCGGTCTCGCGCGCCGCGTGCTCGGCGCGGACAGTGTCGTGCCGTGGGAGGAGTTCGAGAAGGACTACGCCACGATCCGCGACCGCATCGCGCGCGTGGTCCCCGGCTTCCAGGACTTCAACGCGCGCGTGGCCCGGCCGGGCGGCTTCGCCCTGCCGCACGCCCCGCGCGACGAGCGCCGCTTCCCGACCGCCACGGGCAAGGCGAACTTCACGGCGGCGCCGGTGGAGTACCCCGAACTGCCCGAGGGCCGGCTGCTGCTGCAGACCCTGCGCTCGCACGACCAGTACAACACCACGATCTACGGCCTGGACGACCGCTACCGGGGCATCACGGGCGGCCGCCGGGTGGTGCTGGTGCACCCCGAGGACGCGCGGGCGCTCGGGTTCGCCGAGGGGTCGTACGTCGACCTGGTGAGCGAGTGGACGGACGGCGTGGAGCGGCGGGCGCCCGGTTTCCGGGTCGTGCACTACCCGACGACCCGGGGCTGCGCGGCGGCGTACTACCCGGAGACGAACGTCCTGGTCCCGCTCGACGCGACCGCCGACACCAGCAACACCCCGGCCAGCAAGTCCGTGGTCGTACGTCTCGAAGGTCACACCGGTGACGCGGACGCCCGTCTGGAACAATCGGCGACCGACTGAGCGTTTGCTCAGCCATATGGACAGCTGTACGACGAACGGAGCCGGGCCCATGGGCGAGCAGCAGCAGGTGAAATTCCCGCAGGAGGTCATCGACGAGTACGCCGCGCTCGGCATCGACCTGCCCGCCCTGTTCTCGGCCGGGCATCTCGGCACGCGGATGGGTGTGCAGATCCTGGAGGCCTCGGCGGAGAAGGTCGTCGGGACCATGCCGGTCGAGGGCAACACCCAGCCGTACGGCCTGCTGCACGGCGGCGCCTCCGCGGTGCTTGCGGAGACGCTCGGCTCGGTCGGCTCCATGCTGCACGGCGGCAGCTCGAAGATCGCCGTCGGCGTGGACCTGAACTGCACGCACCACCGCGGGGTCCGCTCGGGCCTGGTGACCGGTGTGGCCACGCCGGTGCACCGGGGCCGTTCGACGGCGACGTACGAGATCGTGATCAGCGACGAGGAGGGCCGCCGGGTGTGCAGTGCCCGGCTGACCTGCCTGCTGCGGGACGCCCGGCCGGGCGACGCGGCGCAGGTACCGCCCACGGCGGACTGACCGGCTCACCCGGGACCACTGCCCAGGCGCGGACTGACCGGCCGGCACCGGTCCACTGCCTCCGCCGGCCGAACAGCCGGCACCGGACCGTTGCCCCCCGCCGCCCCTCCCCTTAGCTTCTGCTCATGGGACGGCGAGGGGACCCCCGGCCGGGGGTGAGGTTCCTGGTGCTCGGGCTGGCGCTGCCGGCACTTCTGTGGACGGCTGCGTGCGACGGGCGCGCGGCCCCGGGAGCGGCTGCCCGCTCCTCCCCCTCGGAGAAGTCCTCCCCCTCTCCTTCTCCTTCGAAGACCTCCGCCGCCGACCTGTGCACCCGCCTCGTCGCGCACTGGTCCCGCGAGGTGCTCGACGGCGGCACCTACGGCGACTACCAGTCGATGGGTTTGTCCAACGGGGAGTACGAGATCCTGCGGGACGTCGTGGAAGCGGCGCGCGCCGTGAGGGGGCGACAAGGCAATTCGTCCGCAGACAAGTTGATCGACCGTCAGGCGCGCGCGGCCTGCGCCGAGCGCTATCGCCATGGCGCTCCGACCGAAAGCCCCTGGCAATGAGCGGCATCGGCCCCGTGGAGCCCGGCGAGGGCACACATGCGTCGGACGCCCGGCACCTGGCAGCCCCAACTCCCGCTCTCCCAGGCCGGATTCGCTCGGTCCTGGCGACCTGTTACCTCCGCCACCGGCGCGCCGCCCTTGCGTTCACCGCGGTGGCCGTCCTCCTGGCCGGCGGTGGCTATCTCTACGCCACCCGGCCGCAGAAGCCGCCGCCGCCCCCGGCGCCCTACCCCGCCCAGGCGGTGGTGGTGGAGTATGTGGGCGGCCGGGCGACTCCGGCGGGCACCCCGCCCCGCAGTTTCAGCTTCGCTGTGCTACTGAGCGTGGAGTCGGGGCCGCCGGTCACGGTGGCCCGGGTGACCCAGCCGTACGCGGGACTTTCGCTGGTGACGGACCCGCGAACGCCGTTCCGGACAAAGGCAGGTTACGACCGCAAGATCACGATAACCATGCACGTGACACGATGCGGAAAACTACCTGTGGATGCCGGGCTTCCTTTCCTGAATGTAACTCTGCGTAATACGCGCGCAATGCAGATTCAGAGCTACATCCTCGGTCCGCGCTACGCGCACCACCTCTCCCGGGCTCTGAAAGTCGCCTGCAGCAACAGTGCCGCGTCATCACCAAAACCTTCGAGACGCCTGAATTGATCATGGTGAGTCCTGCGAGTTCTCACATTGCGGACAGAGCGAATCGGCCGTAATTCCGCCCTATCCCCCACGGTGTACCGCTCTGCATTACGTCGTGTCATAACAAGAGCGTCACAGCCTTGGTCAGACTCTCCTCCACATTCCCCGCACGCGCTTAGAGTCACGGCCAGTCACCGCGCCCTCGGATCGCCTCTTGGGCTTGTCAATTCGGGCAGGCGCGCGGCTCGACCGTTTCCAGGGGGGAACGGTCGTCCTGGGGAAAGGACTGATCGTGCGTCAACGTTCGCTCATCGCCATCACCGCCGCGCTGGCAGCGGGAGCACTCACCCTCACGGCCTGCGGTTCGCGCGACAGCGGCGGAAAGGGCTCGGACTCCGGCAAGGGTGGTGGCACCACCGTCACCATCGGCGTCGACGCCCCGCTGACCGGCGACCTGTCCGCGCTGGGACTGGGCATCAAGAACTCGGTGGACCTCGCGGTCAACACCGCCAACAAGAAGAACTACGTCAAGGGCGTCACCTTCAAGATCGAGGCCAAGGACGACCAGGCACAGCCCTCTTCGGGCCAGTCGAACGCCACCGCGTTCGTCGGTGACAACAGCGTCCTCGGCGTGGTCGGCCCGCTGAACTCGTCCGTGGCCCAGTCGATGCAGAAGGTCTTCGACGACGCCAAGCTGGTCGAGGTCTCGCCGGCCAACACCAACCCCGCCCTGACCCAGGGCACCAACTGGCAGACGTCGAAGTCGCGCCCGTACAAGTCGTACTTCCGCACGGCGACCACGGACGCCATCCAGGGCCCCTTCGCCGCCCAGTACGTCTACAACACGGCCAAGAAGACCAAGGTCTTCGTCATCGACGACAAGAAGACCTACGGCGCCGGCCTCGCCGCCACCTTCACCGGCGAGTTCAAGAAGCTCGGCGGCAAGGTCGTCGGCACCGAGCACATCAACCCCGACACCAAGGACTACTCCGCGGTCGCCACCAAGGTGAAGTCCTCGGGCGCCGACGTGGTCTACTACGGCGGCGAGTACCCGCAGGCCGGTCCGCTCAGCAAGCAGATCAAGTCGGCGGGCGCCAACGTCCCGCTGGTCGGCGGTGACGGTATCTACGACCCCACCTTCATCAAGCTCGCGGGCAGCGCCGCCACCGGCGACCTCGCCACCTCGGTCGGCGCCCCGGTCGAGACGCTGGCCTCCGCCAAGCAGTTCGTCGCCGACTACAAGGCGGGGGGCTACAAGGAGGACTACGCGGCCTACGGCGGCTACTCCTACGACTCGGCCTGGTCGATCATCGAGGCCGTGAAGAAGGTCGTCGACGACAACGGCGGCAAGCTGCCGTCCGACGCCCGCGCGAAGGTCACCGCGGCGATGCAGAACGTCTCCTTCGACGGTGTGACCGGCAAGGTCTCCTTCGACGAGTACGGTGACGCGACCAACAAGCAGCTCACCGTCTACAAGGTCGACGGCGGCGCCTGGAAGGCTGCCCAGTCCGGCACCTACACCCCCAGCAGCTGACCCACACCCGCACCCACAGAGCCGCGCGGGGCGCTGTTCCACTGGCGCCCCGCGCGTCCTCGCATCCGGCCCCATCCGTCGAAGCTTTCCGAACCTCTCGGAGGACATGCGGTGAACGAACTGCCGCAGCAGCTGGTCAACGGCCTGCTACTGGGATCCATGTACGGGCTGGTCGCCATCGGCTACACGATGGTCTATGGCATCGTCCAGCTCATCAACTTCGCCCACGGCGAGATCTTCATGACCGGCGCCTTCGGCGCGCTCACGGTCTACGTGTACATACTGCCTGACGGCACCTCGATGTGGGTCGCCCTGCCCCTCATGCTGGTGGGCGCGGTCCTGGTCGCCGTCCTGGTCGCCGTCGGAGCGGAACGGTTCGCCTACCGTCCCCTGCGCACCGCCCCCCGTCTCGCCCCCCTCATCACCGCGATCGGCCTCTCCCTGGCCCTGCAGCAGGCGGTGTGGGCCTGGTACCCCCAGGCGAAGTCCGCCCGCACCTTCCCGACGATTCCGGGCGGCCCCTTCGACATCGGCAACGTCACGATCCAGACCGGTGACATCTTCCTGGTGATCGCGGCCCCGCTCAGCATGGCCTTCCTCGCCTACTTCGTGATGCGCACCCGTACCGGCCGCGGCATGCAGGCCACCGCCCAGGATCCGGACACCGCGAAGCTGATGGGTGTCAACACCGATCGGATCATCGTGATCGCGTTCGCCCTCGGCGCCGCCTTCGCGGCCGTCGGAGGCGTCGCCTACGGCCTCAAGTACGGCCAGATCGACTTCAAGATGGGCTTCCTCCTCGGCCTGAAGGCCTTCACCGCGGCCGTCCTCGGCGGCATCGGAAACATCTACGGCGCCATGCTCGGCGGTCTCGTCCTCGGTGTGGCCGAGGCCCTGTCCACCGCCTACATCGCGGACATTCCCGGCATGGACAAGTTCGGCAGCCAGTCCTGGGCAGACGTCTGGGCCTTTGTACTCCTCATCCTCGTACTGCTGTTCAGGCCACAGGGCCTGCTCGGCGAACGCGTCGCGGACAGGGCGTGACACCGATGACCACACAGACCACCGCATCCGAGACCCCCGAGACGCCCGACACCCCGAGCGCACCCCCCACCACCCCGTCCGGCCTCATCGGTCTGCCGGCTCCACTCGGCAGGGCCCTCGCCACCGGCGGCGGCGCCCTCGCGATCGTCTCCACGTTCCTCTCCTGGACCTGGACCGCCGACTTCCCCGGTGACCTCACCGTCTACGGCTACCCGGGCGGCCTGCAGGTCCTGGTGCTGATCGGAGGCATCCTCACCACCCTGTTCGGCCTCGCCTCCTACGGCGTCAAAGGCCTCGGGTGGCTGACGCCCGGAGGCGCCGACGCGGCCCTCAAGCTGGCCGCGCTCGGTACCTTCGCCACCGCCTGGTACACCGTCATCGCCATCAGCGACGAGCTCGGCGGCCTGGTGAACCTGGAGCCCGGCGGCTTCGTCGTGGCCGTCGCCACCCTGGCCGCCCTGCTCGGCGCGCTGGCCCTGCCGTTCGAGCGGCCGGAGCCCGACCTCGCCGACCCGGACGACCGCGGCTGGGACCTGTTCCGCCACAACTCCCGGCAGAAATGGAACATCTTCAAGGCGGCCTTCGTCGCCAAGGCCCCGGAACCGGCGCGGGCCCTGCCGGCCTACGCCGAGATCCTCGTCATCGTCGCGGCCATGGCCGTGGGCCTGTGGGTCTTCAGCTACGGCGTCAGCACACCGTACGACGAGCTGTTCATCGGCTTCCTCATCACCGCCGGCTTCGGCTTCGCCGCCCTCTCCAAGGCCGGGCTCGTGGCCCGGGTCTCGGCGATCACCGCGAAGCACCGCACCGTCACCATGATCGGCGCCTTCGTCGCCGCCGCGGCCTTCCCCTTCACCCAGTCCAACGACCAGTACGCGACGATCGGCGTCTACATCCTGATCTTCGCGACCGTCGCGCTGGGCCTGAACATCGTCGTCGGCCTCGCCGGCCTGCTCGACCTCGGTTACGTCGCCTTCCTCGGCGTCGGCGCCTACACCGCGGCCCTGGTCTCCGGCTCGCCGTCCTCCCCGCTGCACGTCAACTGGCCGTTCTGGGCCGCGGCGTTGCTCGGCGCGGTCGTCGCCATGATCTTCGGCGTCATCATCGGCGCCCCGACCCTGCGACTGCGCGGCGACTACCTGGCCATCGTCACCCTCGGCTTCGGTGAGATCTTCCGCATCACCGTCCTCAACATGGACGGCACCTCGGGCCCGGACGTCACCAACGGCTCCAACGGCATCTCCTCGATCCCGAACCTGAACATCGCGGGCTTCGACTTCGGCCAGGAGCACCAGATCCTCGGCACCACCATCGGCCGGTTCGCCAACTACCTGCTGCTCATGCTGATCATCACGCTCATCGTGGTCGTGGTGTTCCGGCGCAGCAGCGACTCCCGCATCGGCCGCGCCTGGATCGCCATCCGCGAGGACGAGACCGCGGCGCTCGCCATGGGCATCAACGGCTTCCGGGTCAAACTCATCGCCTTCGCCCTGGGCGCCTGCCTGGCCGGTCTCTCCGGCTCCGTCCAGGGCCACGTCACATACACCGTGACCCCGGAGCAGTACCAGTTCGCCTACGCCGTACCGCCCAACTCGGCCTTCCTGCTGGCCGCGGTGGTCCTCGGTGGCATGGGCACCATCGCCGGTCCGCTGGTCGGCGCGTCCCTGCTGTACCTGATCCCGGCCAAGCTGCAGTTCCTGGGCGACTACCAGCTCTTCGCCTTCGGCGTCACCCTCATCCTGCTGATGCGCTTCCGTCCGGAGGGCCTCATCCCCAACCGGCGCCGCCAGCTCGAATTCCACGAAGAAGCCGAAGCACCCGCCGTCCTCACCAAGGCAGGGGCCTGACCACGATGACTACCGACACCACCACCACGGACGCCGTCCCCGGCGCCTCCGCACCCGGCGAGGTCGTGCTCGACGCCCGCGGCGTGACCATGCGCTTCGGTGGCCTCACCGCCGTACGCAACGTCGACTTCACCGTCCACAGCGGCGAGATCGTCGGCCTGATCGGCCCCAACGGCGCCGGCAAGACGACCTTCTTCAACTGCCTGACCGGCCTGTACGTGCCCACCGAGGGCGAGGTCCGCTACAAGGGCCAGGTGCTCCCGCCGCAGTCCTTCAAGGTCACCGCGGCCGGCATCGCCCGCACCTTCCAGAACATCCGGCTGTTCGCGAACATGACGGTCCTGGAGAACGTCCTCGTCGGCCGGCACACCCGCACCAAGGAGGGCCTGTGGTCCGCGCTGCTGCGCGGCCCCGGATTCCACCGCGCCGAGAAGGCCTCCCGCGAACGGGCCATGGAACTCCTGGAGTTCGTGGGCCTGGAGCGGAAGGCCGAGCACCTCGCCCGCAACCTCCCCTACGGCGAGCAGCGCAAGCTGGAGATCGCCCGCGCGCTCGCCAGCGAGCCCGGTCTGCTGCTGCTCGACGAACCGACGGCCGGCATGAACCCGCAGGAGACCCGGGCCACCGAGGAACTGGTCTTCGCGATCCGGGACAAGGGAATCGCCGTCCTCGTCATCGAGCACGACATGCGCTTCATCTTCAACCTCTGCGACCGCGTGGCCGTCCTGGTGCAGGGCGAGAAGCTGGTCGAGGGCGACAGCGCCACCGTCCAGGGCGACGAACGCGTCATCGCGGCCTACCTCGGCGAGCCCTTCGAGAACGCGCCCGGCGACGAAGAGGCGGCCGAGGTGGAGGCCGCCGAGGCCAACGCCGAGACCGGTGACGCAGCCGAGTCTGCCGAGTCTGATGAGTCAGTTGAGGCGAACGCCGAGACCACGACCGACGCCGCGCCCGGCAAGGAGAACGACCGATGACCGCACTGCTCGAAGTGGAGGACCTGAGGGTCGCCTACGGCAAGATCGAAGCCGTCAAGGGCATCTCCTTCAAGGTCGAGGCCGGTCAGGTGGTCACCCTCATCGGCACCAACGGCGCCGGCAAGACCACCACCCTGCGCACGCTCTCCGGCCTGCTGAAACCGGTCGGCGGCCAGATCCGGTTCAACGGCAAGTCGCTGAAGAAGGTCCCGGCCCACCAAGTGGTCTCCCTGGGCCTCGCCCACTCCCCCGAGGGACGGCACATCTTCCCGCGCATGACCATCGAGGACAATCTGCGCCTCGGCGCGTTCCTGCGCAGCGACAAGCCCGGCATCGAGAAGGACATCCAGCGCGCCTACGACCTCTTCCCCATCCTGGGTGAACGGCGCAAGCAGGCCGCGGGCACCCTCTCCGGCGGTGAGCAGCAGATGCTGGCGATGGGGCGCGCCCTGATGTCCCAGCCGAAGCTGCTGATGCTGGACGAGCCGTCGATGGGCCTGTCGCCGATCATGATGCAGAAGATCATGGCGACCATCGCCGAGCTGAAGTCCCAGGGCACGACGATCCTGCTGGTCGAGCAGAACGCCCAGGCGGCGCTCTCGCTCGCCGACCAGGGCCATGTCATGGAGATCGGCAACATCGTCCTGTCCGGCACGGGCCAGGACCTGCTGCACGACGAGTCGGTCCGCAAGGCCTATCTGGGCGAGGACTGACCCGTACGACGGCAAAGGCCCGCGCCCCCTTCTCCGGGGCACGGGCCTTTGCCGTACAGGTCAGCCCTTCTTGGCCGCCTTCTTCTCCTCGTTGTCCGCGATGACCGCCTCGGCGACCTGCTGCATCGACATCCGCCGGTCCATGGAGGTCTTCTGGATCCAGCGGAACGCGGCCGGCTCGGTCAGACCGTACTCCGTCTGGAGGATCGACTTCGCGCGGTCGACCAGCTTGCGGGTCTCCAGGCGCTGGGTGAGGTCGGCGACCTCCTGCTCCAGCTGCCTCAGCTCGGTGAAGCGCGAGACGGCCATCTCGATGGCCGGGACGACATCGCTCTTGCTGAACGGCTTGACCAGGTACGCCATGGCACCGGCGTCCCGGGCGCGCTCGACGAGGTCGCGCTGCGAGAAGGCGGTGAGCATCAGCACCGGCGCGATGGACTCCTCGGCGATCTTCTCGGCCGCGGAGATGCCGTCGAGCTTGGGCATCTTCACGTCCATGATCACCAGGTCCGGCCGGTGCTCACGGGCCAGCTCCACGGCCTGCTCACCGTCCCCGGCCTCGCCGACGACGGTGTACCCCTCCTCCTCCAGCATCTCTTTGAGGTCGAGCCGGATCAGGGCCTCGTCCTCGGCGATGACGACACGGGTCGTCAGCGGAGGCACGTGCGACTTGTCGTCGTCGGGCGCGTCTACGGGCTGGGGCGACTCGGCGGTCACGGGGGCTCCTCGTTCAGGGCAGGGGTACTGCTGACAAGAGCCTACCTAGCTACGGTATGGTGGACGCGCGGAGGGTCGGGGGAGACCTTGGATTCTGCGAGCCCCGGTAGCCCAATTGGCAGCAGGCAACGGATTCAAAACCCGTACAGTGTCGGTTCGAGTCCGACCCGGGGCACTTTTCCTTGGTTTCCAAGGTCAGGGTTTCGGATGGCCCCTCAGGATGAGGGGCCCTTTTTCATGCCTTCAGGCTCTCGTCTCATGCCTTCGGGTCTCATGCCTTCGGGCTGTCGTCCTCCCCGATGTGGTGTACCCGGACCATGTTGGTCGAGCCGGAGACGCCGGGCGGGGAGCCGGCCGTGATCACCACGACGTCGCCCTTCTCGCAGCGGCCGTATTTCAGCAGCAGTTCGTCCACCTGGTCGACCATGGCGTCGGTGGAGTCGACGTGCGGGCCGAGGAAGGTCTCGGCGCCCCAGGTGAGGCTGAGCTGGGAGCGGGTGGCCGGTTCGGGGGTGAAGGCCAGGAGGGGGATCGGGGAGCGGTAGCGGGACAGGCGGCGGGCGGTGTCTCCCGACTGGGTGAAGGCCACGAGGAACCTGGCGCCCAGGAAGTCGCCCATCTCCGCCGCCGCGCGGGCGACCGCGCCGCCCTGGGTGCGCGGCTTGTTCCGCTCGGTCAGCGGCGGGAGGCCCTTGGCCAGCATGTCCTCCTCGGCGGCCGCGACGATCTTGGCCATGGTGCGCACGGTCTCGACCGGGTACTTGCCGACGCTGGTCTCGCCGGAGAGCATCACCGCGTCCGTGCCGTCGAGGACCGCGTTGGCCACGTCGGAGGCCTCGGCGCGGGTCGGCCGGGAGTTGTCGACCATCGAGTCGAGCATCTGGGTGGCGACGATGACCGGCTTGGCGTTGCGCTTGGCGAGTTTGATCGCGCGCTTCTGCACGATCGGCACCTGCTCCAGGGGCATCTCCACGCCCAGGTCGCCGCGCGCGACCATGAGTCCGTCGAAGGCGGCCACGATGTCGTCGAGGTTGGCCACGGCCTGCGGCTTCTCGACCTTGGCGATCACCGGGAGGCGGCGGCCCTCCTCGGCCATGATCCGGTGCACGCCCTTGGCGTCGTCGCCGCTGCGGACGAAGGAGAGGGCGATGACGTCGAAGCCGCAGCGCAGCGCCCAGCGCAGGTCCTCCTCGTCCTTCTCGGACAGGGCGGGGACGGAGACGGCGACGCCGGGGAGGTTGAGGCCCTTGTGGTCGGAGATCACGCCGCCCTCGATGACGAGGGTGCGGATGCGGGGGCCCTCGACAGCGGTGACCTCCAGACAGACCTTGCCGTCGTCGACGAGGACGCGTTCGCCGGGGGTGACGTCGGCGGCGAGGCCGGCGTAGGTGGTGCCGCACTGGTGGCGGTCGCCCTCGACGCCCTCCTCGACGGTGATGGTGAAGGTGTCGCCGCGTTCAAGGAGTACCGGTCCTTCGGCGAAGTGGCCGAGCCGGATCTTCGGGCCTTGAAGGTCGGCGAGAATGCCGACGCTGCGGCCGGTTTCGTCGGCCGCCTTGCGCACTCGCCGGTAGCGCTCCTCGTGTTCGGCGTGGGTGCCGTGGCTGAGATTGAACCGGGCCACGTCCATTCCGGCGTCGACCAGCGCCTTGATCTGGTCGTACGAGTCGGTGGCGGGGCCCAGAGTGCAGACGATCTTTGCTCGGCGCATATGTCGAGCCTAGGCCTTACCCGTGGGTAGATAATCGGCCCCACATGACCACTCAACAACCTTTGAGTAAAGGGTCATTGACAAGTGTTGAATTGTGCGACCGCTCGCTCCGATGAGCGAATTCCACCCGCGCGGTCACCTTCCCTCGACCAGGGGTGTGAGGTGCTGCCCCTGCCGGGACTGTGGTACTCGGTTCCGGTCCTCCTGGAGGCCGAAGGTGGTGAAGGCCGTTCGGGAGGCCGGCGGGTACGGCTCTTTTCCGGTGAGCGAGTTGAGGATGCCGGCGCTGCGCCAGGCGGCGAGGCCGAGGTCGGGTGCGCCCACGCCGTGGGTGTGCAGTTCGGCGTTCTGGACGTACACGGTGCCGGTCACGGACGGGTCGAGGACGAGCCGGAACTCCTCGTCGATGCGCAGGCGTTCGCTGCTGTCGCGGCGGATGTAGGGGTCGAGTGCGGCGAGGAGGCGGGCGAGCGGGCGTTCGCGGTAGCCGGTGGCGAGGACGACGGCGTCGGTCGCCAGCCGGGAGCGGCTGTGCTGCTGGAGGTGTTCGAGGTGCAGCTCGATCCTGGCGTTGGCGATGCGGCCCGCCGTGCGGACCCGGACGCCCGGGGTGAGGACGGTGTCGGGCCAGCCGCCGTCGAGGGTGCGCCGGTACAGCTCGTCGTGGATGGTGGCGAGGGTGCCGGCGTCGATGCCCTTGTGCAGCTGCCACTGGGCGGCGACCAGCCGGTCCCGGACGGGCTCGGCGAGGGCGTGGAAGTAGCGGGTGTAGTCGGGGGTGAAGTGCTCCAGGCCCAGTTTGGAGTACTCCATCGGAGCGAACGCCTCGCTGCGGCCGATCCAGTGCAGCCTCTCCCGTCCGGCGGGTCGGTGCCGGAGCAGGTCGAGGAAGACCTCGGCGCCGGACTGTCCGGAGCCGACGACGGTGACGTGCCCGGCGGCGAGGATGTCGGCGCGGTGGTCCAGGTAGTCGGCGGCATGGACGACCGGTACGCCCGAGGCGTCCACCAGGGGTTTGAGCGGTTCGGGCACATAGGGCGCGGTGCCGACGCCCAGGACGACGTTGCGCGTGTAGGCACGGCCCAGGGCCTCGGCCTCGCCCTCGGCGTCGAGCTGGGTGAAGTCGACCTCGAACACGTCCCGCTCGGGGTTCCAGCGCACGGCGTCGACCTGGTGGCGGAAGTGCAGCCCGGGCAGGCTCTGTGCGACCCAGCGGCAGTAGGCGTCGTACTCGGTGCGCTGGATGTGGAAGCGCTCGGCGAAGTAGAAGGGGAAGAGCCGCTCGCGGGTCCTGAGGTAGTTCAGGAAGCTCCACGGGCTGGTCGGGTCGGCGAGGGTCACCAGGTCGGCCAGGAACGGCACCTGGATGGTGGCGCCCTCGATGAGCAGGCCGGGGTGCCAGTCGAAGCCGGGTCGCTGTTCGTAGAAGACGGCGTCGAGTTCGGCGAGTGGGTGGGCGAGGGCGGCCAGTGAGAGGTTGCACGGGCCGATGCCGATGCCGACCAGGTCGCGGGGGGATGTCGGCTCGTGGCGTGGGGGGTTGGTCATGCGAGGGTGCCTTCTTCGACGAGTTTCAGGAGCTGGGCCAGGTCGTCCGGCCGGGTGTGGGGGTTGAGGAGGGTGGCCTTGAGCCAGAGGCGGCCGTCGAGCCGGGCGCGCCCGAGGACGGCCCGGCCCTCGTGCAGCAGCCTGCGGCGTACGGCGGCCACGGCGCCGTCGGCGGCGTCTGCGGGCCGGAACAGGACGGTGCTGATCACGGGCCGGTCGTACAGCTCGAAGCCGGGGTGTTCCTCGACCAGGGCGGCGAACTCGCCTGCGTGGGAGCAGACCTGGTCGACGAGTGCGCCCAGTCCGGTGCGGCCGAGGGTCTTCAGGGTGACCGCGGTCTTGAGGACGTCGGGGCGGCGGGTGGTGCGCAGGGAGCGGTCGAGCAGGTCGGGGAGTCCGGCCTCGGTGTCGTCGTCGGCGTTGAGGTAGTCGGCGCGCTGGTGGAGGACGGCGAGTTCGGCGGGGCGGGCGACGGCGAGGAGACCGGCGGCGACCGGCTGCCAGCCGAGCTTGTGCAGGTCGAGGGTGACGGTGTGGGCGGCTTCCAGCCCGGCGAGTTTCTCCCGGTGCCGGTCGCTGAAGAGCAGGCCGCCGCCGTAGGCCGCGTCGATGTGCAGTCGGGCGCCGTGCGCGGCGCACAGGCCGGCGATCTCGGGCAGTGGGTCGATCAGGCCGGCGTCGGTGGTGCCGGCGGTGGCGGCGACCAGCAGCGGGCCGGAGAGCGTGGTGAGGGCCTCGTCGAGGGCGGCGAGGTCGAGGGTGCCGCCGGCCGCCGGGACGACGACGGGGTCGGGCAGGCCGAGCAGCCAGGCGGCGCGCGGCAGCGAGTGGTGGGCGTTGGCCCCGCACACGAGGCGCACACTGCCGCCGTGCGCCTCGCGGGCGAGCAGCAGGGCGAGCTGGTTGGACTCGGTGCCGCCGGTGGTCATGAGGGCGTCGGCGAGCCCGGCGGTGTGGGCGAGGGCGCGGGTGACGGCGGCCTCCAGGGCGGAGGCGGCCGGGGCCTGGTCCCAGGAGTCCAGGGAGGGATTGAGGGCGCTCACGGCGAGGTCGGCGGCGGTGGCCACGGCGAGCGGCGGGCAGTGCAGATGGGCCGCGCACAGCGGGTCGGCGGGGTCGGCGGCGCCCTCTGCTAGGGCGTGCACGAGGGCGCGCAGGGCGTCGGGGTCGCCCTGGTCCGCAAGCACGCTCCCGAGCGCGTCGGCGACGCGGGCGGCGACGGCCTGCGGTCCCCCACCGGGCAACGGCCCGCCGCGCGCCCGGGCTCCGGCCGCGAGCGCGTCGAGGACGGTGCCGAGGAGGGGGCGCAGGGCGGCGGGGCCGTGCGGGCCCGAGGCGAGGGGCGGCGGGCGCAGAGGTTCTTGACCGCTCATCGGCTTCCCTCCGCTCGTGGACCGACCCCGCCTTCCGGCTTTACGGGGCCTTGGGCTTCCAGCTTGTACGGGAAGCGCCCTGTGTGTCCCGAAAGCTCAACGATCGAAACCCGAAAGTGGGTACGGCGGAAGGGTGCTCAGGCCTTTCCGCCGAAGTCCTCCGCGTGGTCCCGGGCCCACTGGGCGAACGTGCGGGCCGGTGCGCCGGTCAGCTTCTCCACCGTGTCGGTGATCTCCGGCGCTACGCCCACCGTCTCCTCGAAGGTCCGCAGGAGCCGTTCGAGCATGTGCGGTGGTACGTGCGGGAACAGTTCGGGGCCCGCCTCGCGGGGGTCGGTCGCCACGAACGTCAGCTCCTTGCCGACGGCCGCGCCGATCGCCGCGACCTGTCCGGCGTTGGTGATCGCCGCGGGACCGGTCAGCCGGTGCACGGCGCCCTCGTGTCCGCCGTAGAGCAACACCTGCTCGGCCACGGCCGCGATGTCGTCCTCGTGGATGGGTGCGGACAGCCCGTCCGCGAACACGCCCCGGACGGTGTTCCCGGCGCGGATCTGCGGCGCCCACTGCAGGGCGTTGGTGGCGAAGGCGTTCGGCCGCAGGAAGGTCCAGTCGAGCCCGCTGTCGCGGATCTGCTGTTCGGCGGTGGCGTGCATGACGTGGATGGGGTGGGTTTCGTCGGCGCCCTCCTGGATGATGCCGCTGGAGAGCAGCACGACATGCCGCACCCCGTGGGCGCGGGCGGCCTGGAGGAGGTCGGCCGTGCCCGCCTGTGCGTACAGGAAGAGGGCCGTCGCCCCGCCGAACAGGGCGGCAGGGTCGTCCGGCCGGAACCGGACCACCTCGGCGCCGGCGGGCAGGGCGGCCCGCTGCGGGTTGCGGGTGAGCGCCCGCACGGGCCGGCCCGCGGCGAGGAGACGGTCGACGAGGGCACGGCCGACATTGCCGGTGGCGCCGGTCACTACGATCACGGAAGGTTCCTCCGAAGGCTCGGCTGATCGTTCCTGACAGCTCGAGCCTAGGGGGGCGATCCGGACCGCGGCATCGTCGGCAGGGACCAGCCGCGCCCTAGTCCCAGGGACCTACTCCACCCGTGCCACCTGCGACTCTTCCGTGTCCTCGCCGCGCACCCGCAGGGCGCGGGCCAGGTCGTCGAGGCGGTCGGCGAGGGTGCGGCGCAGGGCCGGGGTGGGGTCGGTGTCGCGCAGACAGGCCTCGCCGAGCCGCAGGTTCTCGGTGTCGACGGCGTGGGCCGGGAAGGCCCAGCGGCCGGCGGCCTGCGCGATGGCGGGGCCCCGGCGGGTACTGACGGCGACCGCGTCCGCGTAGAAGCGCGGCACGTACTGCCGTACCAGATCGGCCTGTTCGGGCTGCCAGAAGCCCTGGGCGGTGGCCGTGAAGAGGTAGTTGGACAGGTCGTCGCCGGCGAACATCGCCTCCCAGGCCGTCCGCTTGGCCTCGGGGTCGGGCAGGGCGGCACGGCAGCGGGCGGCGCCCTCCTGGCCGGTGGCGCTCGGGTCGCGCTCCAGCTCGGCGGCGATGGCGGCCTCGTCGGTGGCGCCGAGCACGGCGAGCCGGCCGAGGATGCGCCAGCGCAGCTCGGGGTCGAGTTCGGGCCCGCCGGGCACCGTGCCGTCGGCGAGCCAGGCGGCGATGGTGTCGGGGTGGGCGGCCACGGAGATCAGGTGCCGTACGGCGATCAGGCGCAGGCCCGGGTGGTCGCCGTCCTCGGTGCGCCGCAGCAGGTCGCGGCAGAGCGCGGTGAGGGTCGCGAGGGCGGCCGGGCGGTCCTCGGGCCTCAGGTACTGGTCGGCGATCTGGCCGGAGGCGAAGGCGAGGACGCCCTGGGCCAGGGCGAGGTCGGTCTCGCGCGGGAGGTGGGCGCGGGCGGTCTCCAGGTAGGCGGCGGGCGCCAGTTCGCCGTCGCGTACGGCGTCCCTGAGGACGTTCCAGACGACCGCGCGGGTGAGCGGGTCGGGCAGGCCCGACAGGCCGGCGCGGACCGTCTCGAAGGACTCGGTGTCGAAGCGGACCTTGGCGTAGGTGAGGTCGCCGTCGTTGAGCACGAGCAGCGCGGGGCGCTTGCCGATGGGCTGCGGGGCGGTCTGCGGGACGTCGAGGTCGAGGCGCTCGCGCAGCACCAGCCGACCCTCGTCGGCGACGTCGTGGTCGTACAGGCCGGCGGTGAGGCGGTGCGGGCGGCTGCCCGTGCGGTCGACGGTCAGCGTGCAGGTGCCGTCGGCGAAGGCGACGGCGGGGGTGAGCCGGTCCACGCCGGTGGTGCGCAGCCAGCTGTCGGCCCAGGCGGGCACGTCGCGCTCGGTGGCGGAGGCGAGGGAGTCGATGAAGTCGGCGAGGGTGGCGTTGCCGAAGCGGTGCCGGGTGAAGTGGGTGTTGATGCCGGCGAGGAAGTCCTTCTCGCCGAGCCAGGCGGCGAGTTGGCGCAGCGCGGAGGCGCCCTTGGCGTAGGAGATGCCGTCGAAGTTGAGCAGCGCGGAGGCCGTGTCGTCGACCTTCTCGGGGGCGACGGGGTGGGTGGTGGGCCGCTGGTCGGCGTCGTAGCCCCAGGCCTTGCGGGTGACGCCGAACTCGGTCCAGGGGCCGGTGAAGCGGGTGGCCTCGGCGGTGGTCTGGTAGCCCATGTACTCGGCGAAGGACTCGTTCAGCCAGATGTCGTCCCACCACTTGAGGGTGACGAGGTCGCCGAACCACATGTGGGCCATCTCGTGCGCGATGACCATGGCCCGGGTCTCCCGCTCGGCGTCGGTGACGGCGGAGCGGTAGACGAAGTCGTCGCGGAAGGTGACCAGGCCCGGGTTCTCCATGGCGCCCGCGTTGAACTCGGGGACGAACGCCTGGTCGTAGGAGTCGAAGGGGTACGGCTCCTCGAACTTCTCGTGGTAGCGGTCGAAGCACGCGCGCGTGACGTCGAGGATCTCCTCGGCGTCGGCCTCCAGGTGGGGCGCGAGGGAGCGGCGGCAGTGGATACCGAAGGGCAGTCCGCGGTGCTCGGTGCGCACCGAGTGCCAGGGGCCTGCGGCGACGGCGACGAGGTAGGTGGAGATCAGCGGAGTGGGGGCGGCCTGCCAGACGCCGTCGGCCCGCTGTTCGGTGATGCCGTTGGCGAGCACGGTCCAGCCCTCGGGTGCCCTGACGGAGACCTCGAAGACGGCCTTGAGGTCGGGCTGGTCGAAGGCGGCGAAGACGCGCTGGACGTCGTCCATGAACATCTGGGTGTAGACGTACGTCTCGCCGTCGCTGGGGTCGGTGAAGCGGTGCATGCCCTCGCCGGTGCGGGAGTAGCGCATGGCCGCGTCGACGCGCAGCTCGTGCTCCCCGGCGGAGAGGTTCTTCAGCGCCAGCCGGCCGTCGTCGAGCGACTCGGGGTCGAGGGGCTCCTCGTCGAGCGTGACGGCGCGCAACTCGGCGGGCTTCAGCTCCACGAACGTGTCCCCGGCGGACCGCGCGGTGAACCGGATCACAGTGCGGGAGTCGAAGGTCTCGTCCCCGGTCGTGAGGTCCAGTTCGACCGTGTAGCGGTGGACGTCGAGGAGCTGTGCTCGGAGCTGCGCTTCATCGCGCGTGAGTACGGACATGCAGGCCATGCTGCCTGATCGCGCTGACAGCGCACAGGGGTGAACGGGTTCACGACATATGTCCGACTCAGCGCCCCGGCCCCCTGCCGCGCCCCGGCTCTCTCCGCCCGCTCCCTTGCCCAGGCCCCCCGACCCACCGCGACCGCCCTGGCCCGGCCCCCGACTGCCCGCGCCCGCCCACCGGCGCCCATCCCTCTCGGACCCCGGACCCTCCACGCCCGCGCGCGACACCCGCCCTGGCCAGGCGCCTGACTGCCCGCGCTGCCCACCGGCGCCCGCCCCCGTCCGCCCTTCGCCCGCGCTCGCCGCCCCCTCGGCTACCTCATCGCTGCCGGTCGGCCGCGACCGCCCCGGTCGGGATCAGGCGTCCGTCTGCTGTCCGTTGGCGGTGTCCTCGGCGATGCGCTCGTGGTGCCGGATGACCTCGGCGATGATGAAGTTCAGGAACTTCTCGGCGAAGCCCGGGTCGAGCTTGGCGTTCTCGGCGAGGCGGCGCAGCCGCGCGATCTGGCGGGCCTCGCGGGCCGGGTCGGCGGGCGGCAGCTGGTGCACCGCCTTGAGCCGGCCGACCTGCTGGGTGGCCTTGAACCGCTCGGCGAGCAGGTGGACGACGGCCGCGTCGATGTTGTCGATACTGTCGCGCAGCCGCTCCAGTTCCTGGCGGACCTCGGGGTCCACGTCACCGGTTCCGGTGTTGCTGGTGGTCATGCAGGTCACCCTATGGGTTCTCCGGGCCGGCCCTCCGGGCTGTCCGGAGAGTGGATCATAGGCGGATCATCCGGTTCCGGTACGCGGTCGCTCCAGCCGCCGGGCACGCTGCGACCCTGCTGGGCGCGGAAGCGGACCGGGGCCAGCCCCACACGGCGAGTGAACAGCCGGGAGAAGTACGCGGGGTCGTCGTAGCCGACACGGCGGGCGACGGCGGCGACCGGCAGCTCGGTGGCGGCCAGGAGTTCCTTGGCACGGCCGAGGCGGATGCCGAGCAGGTAGTCCTTGGGGCTGCAGCCCGCGGCCCGGCGGACGGCACTGCGCAGCTCGGCGGGGGTCATGCCGTGCACGCGCGCGTGGTCGGCGACGCTCATCGGTGTGCAGGCGTCCCGCGCGAGCGCCTGCAGCACCTGGTCGCCGTCCGGGGCGAGGTCGGCGCGGGCGCGGCGCAGGGCGACGAGGAGTTCGTGCACGGCGGCGCCGGTCTCCACCTCCAGCAGCGGGTTGCCGCGGCGGGCGGCGCGGGCGATGCGGGCGACCACCGCGCGGGGCCCGGCGGCGTCGGAGAGCGGGACGACGGGCCGCTCGGGTTCGATGTAGCCGAGCTCGGTGTACGTCGTGGTGGCGGGCCCGGCGAAGTCGACGAAGCCCTCGTCCCAGCCGGTGTCCGGATCGGGCGCGTAGTGGTGGGTCACGCCGGGGGTGAGCCAGAGCAGCGCGGGCGCGGTGACGGTCGTACGGCGGCCGTCGGCGCCCCGGTACCAGCCGCGGCCCGCGCTGATCACGACGGCCACGTGGTGGTCGAGGGCGCGCGGGCCGACCGTGGGCAGCGCGCCGTGCTGGAGGCCGACGCCGAGGCAGACCAGACCGAGCCGCTGGTGGGCGGGGCCGGGGCTGAAGAACCGCATCCAGGTCTGGTACATCGGTGCTCCTCCCGGGCGTGCTCCGACGCGGAGTTCTGTCCAAACGATCTTGCCCAGACGGTTTGTCCAGACGGTTTGTCCAGACGGTTTGTCCAAGCAGCGACGATCTTCGTCCATGGCGCCGACCGCCGGAAGAGGTGAGGCTTGACCGCATGAGCGAGTTCGCGGTGGGGGAATCCGACTTCCTGCTGGACGGGCGGCCGGTGCGGCTGCTGTCCGGGGCGCTGCACTACTTCCGGGTGCACGAGGGTCACTGGCGGCACCGACTGGCGATGCTCCGGGCGATGGGCCTGAACTGCGTGGAGACATACGTTCCCTGGAACCTGCACTGGCCGGCCCCGGGCGGCTACCGGGACGTGCAGGCGCTCGGCCGCTTCCTGGACGCGGTCCGGGAGGCCGGGATGTGGGCGATCGTCCGGCCGGGCCCCTACATCTGCGCCGAGTGGGAGAACGGCGGACTGCCGCCCTGGGTGACGGGCGAGCCGGGCACGCACGTGCGCACGCGTGACGAGCGGTATCTGTCCCGCGTGGAGCAGTGGTTCCACCATGTGACGCACGAGATCGTGCCCCGGCAGATCGACCGCGGCGGCCCGGTGATCCTGGTGCAGGTGGAGAACGAGTACGGCAGCTACGGCAGTGACACCGGCTATCTGGAGGCGCTGGCCGGTCTGCTGCGCGCCAAGGGGGTCACGGTCCCGCTGTTCACCTCGGACGGCCCCGAGGACCACATGCTGACCGGCGGTTCGCTGCCCGGGGTGCTCGCCACGGTGAATTTCGGCTCCCACGCACGCGTGGCCTTCGAGACGCTGCGCCGCCACCGCCCCGAAGGCCCGCTGATGTGCATGGAGTTCTGGTGCGGCTGGTTCGACCACTGGGCCGGCGGGCATGCCGTACGGGACCCGGAGGAGGCCGCCGGGGCGCTGCGGGAGATCCTGGAGTGCGGGGCGTCGGTGAACCTCTACATGGCGCACGGCGGCACGAGTTTCGGCGGCTGGGCGGGTGCCAACCGGGGCGGCGGCGAACTGCACGAGGGCCCGCTGGAGCCGGACGTGACCTCCTACGACTACGACGCCCCCGTCGACGAGTACGGCCGCCCCACGGAGAAGTTCTGGCGCTTCCGCGAGGTGCTGGCCGACCACCGTCCCGGACCGCTGCCCGAACTGCCGCCGATGCCGGCCCGGTTGGGCCGCCCGGCGGAGGTGACGCTGGACGCCTGGGCGCCCCTGGCCGGCGTCCTGGAGACGCTGGGCGGCGCGGAGAGGGTCGCCCCCCTGCCGCCCACCTTCGAGGAACTGCACGTCACCCGGGGTCTGGTGCGCTACGAGGTGGACGTGCCCGGCCCCCGGCAGCCGTACCCGCTGACCCTGCGCGGGCTGCGGGACCTCGCGGTGGTGTACGTCGACGGCGAGCGGGCCGGGGTGCTCACCGAGGAGGAGCCGCGGCTGAAGGAGCCCGTCGCGGGCCCCGCGCGCGTGGAGCTGTGGGTGGAGTCCCTCGGGCGGGTGAACTACGGGCCGCGCTTCGGGGAGGCGAAGGGGATCACCGGCGGCATCCTGCACGAACGGCAGTTCCTGCACGGGGTACGCGCGCGTGGGCTGGATCTGTGCGCCTTCGACGACGGTGTGGACGCGGTGCGGTTCGGCGCGCTGCCGCGGGAGGGCGCACCGGGGCTGTACCGGGGCACCGTCACGGTCCACGGGGCCGGGGACGCCCGGCTGGAGCTGCCCGGCCGGACCCGCGGGTTCGTCTGGATCAACGGCTTCAACCTGGGCCGCTACTGGTCGGTGGGCCCCCAGCGGTCCCTGTACGTCCCCGGCCCGGTGCTGCGGGAGGGCGAGAACGAGGTCTGGGTCCTGGAACTGCAGGACACCGAACCGGGCCGCCCGGCGCCCCGCCTGCTGCCCGTGTGACCAGCGGCCCGTCCCGCCTACAGTGGAGAGGAGTTCCGGCGTCTTTGGGGGTGCGGACGTGGCGAACGGCGGACCGGTCCAGCACGGCTACCCGCACCTGGAGACGGTGCGGGCCGCCATCACCGCGCTGTACAAGCGCCTGTCCTACGGCACCGTCCAGACCTTCTCGACCAGCGTGCTCCCCGCCGACGTGGCCTTCTGCGACACCGACGACCTGCATCTGGGCGCGCAGCGGGTGGCCCGCGAGATCGTGCGGCACTTCCGGCTGCCGGACGCGCGGCTGATCGTCGGCTTCCGGGAGATGACCCACGCGGCGAACGTCGAACTGGCCGCGGGCCCCGAGTACTTCGTGGAACTGAACGACCGTTTCCGCACCCACCGCCGGGACATCGGCGCGGCGCTCGCGCACGAGGTGGCGCACGTGTACCTGCATCGACTGGACCTCTCCTTCCCCACGACGCCGGAGAACGAGATCCTCACGGACACGGTGACGACGTACCTCGGGGCGGGCTGGCTGCTGCTGGACGCCTTCCGGGAGGACGCCGTCTCCTCGCAGAAGCTCGGCTACCTCACCCCGGAGGAGTTCGGTTACGTCCTGGCCAAGCGGGCGCTGCTCTTCCAGGAGGACCCGTCGGTGTGGTTCACCAGCCCGCAGGCCTACGACGCGTACGTCAAGGGCATGTCCCTGGCCCGGCGGGACGAACAGCAGCCGCCGCTGACCGGCGCCGGCTGGGCGGGTCGGCGCCGCTATGCCCACGACCGGCGGCACTCGCCCGGTATCCAGCCGACCGGCCCCTATGCCTTCAGCCCCGACCCTTCCGGCCACCTGCGCGTGTCCTTCCCCTGCCCGACCTGCCACCAGCGGATCCGGATACCGGTGAAGGGGCGGGTACGGGCGCGGTGCGGGTTGTGCCGGACGGTGCTGGAGTGCGACACGTAGCCTTACGGCACCACCGGGGGCTGCGCCCCCAGATGGTCCGGTGTGTCAGCCGAGGTCCTCAGCCACCGCCCGCCGGGGAAGCGCCGCACACAGCCCCCCGCACACCACGAACGCGCCCACGACCCACGGCATCGCGTCCCCCAGCGCCCCGGTCATCCCCTTCCCGACGGCCCCGAAGAACACCGTGCCGACCACGGCGGCCCCCACCGCTCCGCCGAACTGCTGAGCCGTCGAGAAGATCCCGGACGCCCCGCCGGCCAACTCCCCCGGCACCGCCGACAGCACCACGTTCACCAGCGGCACCACCAGGAACCCGAGTCCGGCCCCGGCGATGACCAGCCCCGGCACCAGCGGCCACGCCCCCGTGTGCACGGCCGGCGCGCCGTCGACCACGGACCACACCCAGCCGAAGCCGCCGGCCATCAGCAGCGCCCCGGCGCCGAGCACCAGCCGCCCGTACCGTACGGCGAGCCCGTCCGCGGCGGGCGCGGTGAGGAAGCCGCCGGCCGAGAAGGCCACCGTCACCAGCCCGGCCTGCATCGGCGTATACCGCTCACCGGCCTGCAGCCAGACCGCGAAGACCAGGAAGAAGCCCTGCATGCCGACGGAGAACAGCAGCTGGACGAGCACGCCCACGGAGAACGCGGGGAGCCGGAAGGCGCGGGCGGGCAGCAGGGGCACCGTCCCGGGGCGGTGCCGCCGGGCCTCGTACACCCCGAGCCCCACGACCGCCAGCGCACCCGCCCCGAGGCAGCACCAGCCCCACAGCGGCCAGCCGTTCTCCCGGCCCTGCACCAGGGGCAGCACGATCGCGACCAGGCCGCCGGCCAGCAGCAGGCTGCCCAGCACGTCCGGCCGGCCCGCCGACCGCTCGCGTGTGGCGGGGACCAGCAGCAGCCCGGCGACGAAGGTCGCCACGGCCACCGGCACGTTCACCAGGAACACCGAGCGCCAGCCCCAGCCGAACAGATCGGCGTCCGTGAGGACCCCGCCGAGCAGCAGCCCGACGGCGGAGGCGAACCCGGCGACCGCGCCGTACATCCCGAAGGCGGCGCCGCGTTCCTTGCCGTGGAAGAGGGTGCGGAACGAGCCGATCACCTGCGGCACCAGCACGGCGGCGAGCACGCCCTGCACCGCGCGTGCCGCGATCAGCTGTCCCGGCGACTGGGCGAGCCCGCAGGCCAGACTGGCCAGCCCGAAGCCGGCCGTACCGGCGAGGAAGAGCGGGCGGCGGCCGACGCGGTCGCCGAGGTGGCCGGAGACGATCAGGGCGGCGGCGAAGCCCAGCAGGTAGGCGGAGACCGTCCATTGCAGGTCGCTCGGCGAGGCGTGCAGATCACGGCTGATCGACGGCACGGCCACGTTGACGATGGTGGTGTCCAGCAGGTCCATGAGCGCCGCGATCATCATCACGACGGCCGCGGCCCAGCGGCGGGGATGGGGTTGCGCCGTGGCGGCGGCGGGTTCGGTGAGCGTTGCGGACATGGAGGTCTCCTCGGCTCCTCGGCACTGGATGTCGTCAGGCCAAGATTTATTTCGTTCGGCCTAACGAAAGAGTTGCACGACACCACTCCCTCCGCAAGTCATTAGTTCGTCCGAACGAAATTTTTGTTAGCCTGGGAGCATGGCCAAGGCAGACGAGAAGCGGGACGAGGCGGCGCGCTCCGAGACGCTGGCGCAGCTCATGGAGGTGGGCCGGGTCCACAGCGGGGTCACGGTGATGTTCCACTCGGCCGTCGCCGCCAAGCAGGGGCTGAACGCGACGGAGGAGAAGACCCTCGACCTCCTCCAGCGGCACGGCCCGCTCACCGCGAAGGACCTCGCCGAGCTGACCGGACTCGCCCCCGCCTCGGTCACCGGACTGATCGACCGGCTGGAGACCAAGGGCTTCGTCCACCGGGTCAAGCACCCGACGGACAAGCGCCGGGTGCTGGTCGAGCTGAACCAGGAGAAGATCGCCGAACTCGCCGGGTTCTTCGAGGACTGGGCGCGGGACGTCGTCGAGGCCTGCGAGGAGTTCAGCACGGACGAGCTGCGGACCGTCATCCGCTTCCTGTCCGTCATGAGCGAGCGCCAGCGCGCCGCCGCCGCCCGCCTGACCGGCTGACCGTACGGCGCTCTATGCGCGTACGGCGATCCCGTCCAGCACCATCGACAGATACTGGCGGGCGATCTCCTCGGGGCTGTGCCCGCCGCCGGGCCGGTACCAGGAGGCGGCGACCCAGACGGTGTCACGCACGAAGCGGTAGGTGAGGCGGACGTCGAGGTCGGCGCGGAAGGCATGCTCGGTGACCCCGCGTTCCAGCGTGCCGAGCCATGCCTTCTCGAACCGCGCCTGCGACTCGGCCAGGAACGCGAACCGTTCCTGGGCGACGAGTTGCCTGCTCTCCTTCTGGTAGATCGCGACGGCGGCGCGGTGCCGGTCGATCTCCCGGAAGGACTCGGTGACGAGCGCCTCCAGCGTCTCGCGGGGCCCGAGTCCGGAGCCGAGGACGGTGTCGTAGCCGTCCCACAGCTCGTCGAGGAACGTCCGCAGGATCTCCTCGAGCATCGACTCCTTGGACTCGAAGTGGTAGTACAGGCTGCCCGCGAGCATCCCGGCGTGGTCGGCGATCCGGCGGACGGTGGTGGCGTTGTAGCCGTGCTCGGCGAAGACCTCGGCGGCGATGCCGAGGAGTTCACCGCGCCGGGCTGCCGCCGCGGTCACCGGGGGGTTCTTCTTGGTGGGCACGCACCGATTGTTTCAAACAGTCATTAGGGAAGCCGCACGATGCCCGCGGCGCGTGCGGCCGCCAGCCACTGCGGGAACTCGCCGACCAGCCGGTCGTACAGTTCGGCGTCGGAGACACGCCGCGGGTCCTGGCCGGCGTGGAAGAAACCGGCGTTGTCCAGGATCCGCTTGTCCGGTACGGCCAGCTCGTCCAGCTTCCGCAGGAACTCGAACTGCCGGCTGCCCGGGTCGCCGAAGCCGACGAACTGCCAGAACAGCGGGAGCTTCGCCGCCTTGCACAGATGCCGTTCGGCGGCGAGCTTGTTGATCGGGCCGCCGTCGGTCTGGAAGACGACCAGGGCGGGGTCGGTGGCGCCGCTGTCCAGGTAGTGGTCGATGACGGCGTCCATCGCCAGGTGGTAGCTGGTCCTGCCCATGTGCCCGAGCCCGGCCACGATCCGCTCGATCCGGCCCTCGTGGTCGTCGAGGGCGATGTCGGTGATCGCGTCGACGTCCGTGGAGAAGAACACGACCGGCACCCGGCCGTCGTCGTCCAGGTGCGCGGACAGGCCCAGCACCCGGTCGGCGAGCGCCTGCACGCTGCCGTCCGCGTAGTACGGCTTCATCGAGCCGGAGTAGTCGACCACCAGGTAGACGGCGGCGCGCAGTCCGTCCAGGCCGTGCTTGGTGAGCGACACCCCGGCCGACCTGAAGGCGTCGACGAGCGCGGGTGCGGTCTCCTCCACCTTGCGCAGACTGATCGCGGCCATGGTCCCCCCTCGGCTTTCCGGGCAGCTTATGTGATCACTGGGCCCTGTTGTCGCTCCTGTCACACCAGTTCGCTATTTTTGTTCGCCGCCGTCCCCACCGGCTCACCCCATCCCGATCTTTCTCCAAGGAGCCGGCCGTGACCGCCGAGTCCGCCGTCACCACCTGCTTTCGTCACCCCCAGGTGGAGTCCCACGTCCGCTGCACCCGCTGCGACCGCTACATCTGCCCGGACTGCATGCGCGAGGCGGCCGTCGGCCACCAGTGCGTGGAGTGCGTGCAGGAGGGCGCGAGGTCGGTGCGGCAGGCGCGCACGGCGTTCGGCGGCCGGATCAGCGCGGTGCCGCTGGTGACCTACGTCCTCATCGGGCTCAACGTGCTCGCCTACCTGGCCGAGTTGGCGCGGCCGTCCATCGAGGACCGCTTCGCCATGCTCGGCACCGTGCCCGCGGGCCACCTCCCGGAGGGCGTCGCGCACGGCGAGTGGTACCGGCTGCTGACCGGCGCGTTCCTGCATCTGACGCCCGGCGAGGGCACGTTCGGCATCACGCACATCCTGTTCAACATGCTCGCGCTGTGGAACATCGGCCGGGTGGTCGAGGCACAGCTGGGCCGGGTCCGCTATCTCGCGCTGTATCTGCTGTCGGCGCTGGGCGGTTCGGTGCTGGTGCTGCTGCTCGCCCCCACGGAGTTCACGGTCGGCGCGTCCGGCGCGATCTTCGGCCTGGGGGCGGCGTACTACGTGATGGGCCGTCGGCTCGGCTACGACATGCGGGCGGTCAACCAGTACATGGGCGGGCTGCTGGCCTGGCTGGTGATCTCCGCATGGCTGACCTCCTGGCAGGCCCACCTCGGTGGCCTGCTCGCGGGCGCAGCGGTGACGCTGGCCTACGCGTACGCGCCCCGGGACGGCCGGCGCACCCTGGTCCAGGCGGGGGTGTGCGTGGCGGTGACGGCGCTGCTGCTGGTGCTCACCTGGGTGAAGGTCGCCTCGCTGACGAGCTGATCGGCCGCCGTTGAACCAGGTGCCGGCCGTCGGGGCCGGCCGTACGCTTCCGGCCATGCCCGAGCATCCGTGGTTCGTCATCGAACCGGAAGACGACGAAGAGTTCGAGTTCACCGACGACGAGCGCGCCTTCGCGACCGCGCTGCGCGAGCGCACCGCCGGTTGGGCCGAGGCCCGCGTCGACGGCTGGCTCGATCGGACCGACGACGCGCTGGTCGCCTGCCTGTCCTTCGACGACCCCGAGGCCCCGCGCCATCTGATCGACGTCGGCGTGCACTTCTCCGGCGGTCGCGTCCGCGGTGACCGTCTGCACAACCAGCTGTTCATCCTGACCGACCGCCCCTCCGCCTGGGCACTGGAGGCCACCGGCACGGTCGATGAGCTGGCCGACCGGTCGGCGCGGTGGTTCCGGACGGTGCTGGACAAGCCCGTCGTGCTGTACGTGTGGCTGAACGACGACCGGTACGCGTACGCGGCACGGTTCGCCTACGCCGACGACGACCAGACGATCGGTCAGTTGTACAACAAGGCCCTGGCTCCGGCGGGGCAGGCGGAGGAGCTGATCGCGGCCGGGCATGTGCACGGCCGTGGCTGGATCCAGACCGTCGGGCTGCCCACGCCCACGCTCTACCAGCACGTCCGCGGTGACCGGAGCAGGGCCGTCGTACCGGCCGGGGTACGGGCCGTCACCAAGCGCGGGCCGCTGCACGGGGTCTGGTACGAGTAGGCCCGGCCGGAGGCCGGACATGCAACGACGCCTGCCCAGGCGTCCGGTCGGGGACAGGGCAGGCGTCGTTCGGTGTTCCGTACGCCGTTGTACGGGACGTCTATCGGGGTGCCGTCAGACCGCCAGGGCGCGGTCGGTCGGGCGGATCGGGGCCGGCAGGTCGCTGGCACCGGTCAGGAACCGGTCGACACCGCGGGCGGCCGAGCGGCCCTCCGCGATCGCCCACACGATGAGGGACTGGCCGCGGCCGGCGTCACCGGCGACGAACACGCCCGGCACGTTGGTCTGGAAGTCGGCGTCGCGGGCGATGTTACCGCGTTCGTCGAGCTCCAGGCCGAACTGCTCCACCAGGCCGTTCTCCCGGTCGGTGCCGGTGAAGCCCATGGCGAGGGTGACCAGCTGGGCCGGGATCTTGCGCTCGGTGCCCGGCTTCGGGGTCAGCTTGCCGTCGACGAACTCGACCTCGGTCAGGTGCAGCCACTGCACGTTGCCGTCCTCGTCGCCCTCGAAGTGGGTCGTCGAGACGGAGTAGACCCGCTCGCCGCCCTCCTCGTGCGCCGAGGTGACCTTGTAGAGCATCGGGAAGGTCGGCCAGGGCTGGTTGGTCGGGTGCCGCTCGTCGTTCGGGCGGGGCATGATCTCCAGCTGGGTGACCGAGGCCGCGCCCTGCCGGTGGGCGGTGCCCACACAGTCCGCGCCCGTGTCACCGCCGCCGATGACGACGACGTGCTTGCCCTCGGCCGAGATCGGGGCGGTGACGTAGTCGCCCTCCTGGACCTTGTTGGCCAGCGGCAGGTACTCCATCGCCTGGTAGATGCCCTTGAGCTCGCGGCCGGGGACGGGCAGGTCACGGGCGGTGGTGGCGCCGGCGGCGATCACGATCGCGTCGTACCGCTTCTTCAGGTCGCGGGCGTTGATGTCGCGGCCGATCTCGACGCCGGTGCGGAAGCGGGTGCCCTCAGCGCGCATCTGCTCGATACGGCGGTTGATGTGCCGCTTCTCCATCTTGAACTCGGGGATGCCGTACCGGAGGAGGCCACCGATGCGGTCCGCGCGCTCGTAGACGGCGACCGTGTGGCCGGCCCGGGTCAGCTGTTGGGCGGCGGCGAGACCCGACGGGCCCGAGCCGATGACCGCGACCGTCTTGCCGGACAGGCGCTCGGGGATCTGCGGGGCGACGGTGCCCGAGTCCCACGCCTTGTCGATGATCGAGACCTCGACGTTCTTGATGGTGACCGGCGGCTGGTTGATGCCGAGCACACACGCCGACTCACAGGGGGCCGGGCAGAGGCGACCGGTGAACTCCGGGAAGTTGTTGGTCGCGTGCAGCCGCTCGGAGGCGGCCGTCCAGTCCTCGCGGTAGGCGTAGTCGTTCCACTCGGGGATCAGGTTCCCCAGCGGGCAGCCGTTGTGGCAGAACGGGATGCCGCAGTCCATGCAGCGGCTGGCCTGCTTGCTGATGATCGGCAGCAGGGAGCCGGGGACGTAGACCTCGTTCCAGTCCTTGACGCGCTCACTGACGGGACGGGTCTTGGCGACCTCGCGGCCGTGGTTCAGGAAGCCCTTCGGGTCAGCCATTGATCGCCGCCTCCATCATCTTCTCGGTGATCTCGGTCTCGGAGAGACCGGCTCGCTCGGCGGCGTCCTTGGCGGCGAGCACTGCCTTGTACGTGCTGGGGATGATCTTGCTGAACCGCTCCACGGCCTGCTCCCAGTCGGCGAGCAGCTTCTCGGCGACCGTCGAGCCGGTCTCCTCGGCGTGGCGGCGCACCACGTCGTGCAGCCACTGCTTGTCCGCGTCGTCCAGCGCCTCGACCGACCCGGCGTTGCCGACGTTGACGTTGTCGCGGTCGAGGTCGATGACGTAGGCGATACCGCCGGACATGCCCGCCGCGAAGTTGCGGCCGGTCGGGCCGAGGACGACCGCGCGGCCGCCGGTCATGTACTCACAGCCGTGGTCGCCCACGCCCTCGGAGACGACCAGCGCACCGGAGTTGCGGACGCAGAACCGCTCGCCGGTACGACCGCGCAGGAACAGCTCGCCGCCGGTGGCGCCGTAGCCGATGGTGTTGCCCGCGATGGTCGAGTACTCGGCGAGGTGGTCGGCGGCCCGGTCCGGGCGGACGACGATACGGCCGCCGGACAGGCCCTTGCCGACGTAGTCGTTGGCGTCGCCCTCCAGGCGCAGCGTGACACCGCGCGGCAGGAACGCGCCGAAGGACTGGCCGGCCGAGCCGGTGAAGGTGATGTCGATGGTGTCGTCGGGCAGACCCGCGCCGCCGAACTTCTTCGTCACCTCGTGGCCGAGCATGGTGCCGACCGTGCGGTTGATGTTGCGGATGGCGACCTGGGCGCGCACCGGCTGGGCCTCGGTGGCGTCGTTCGCGGCCAGGGCGTCGGCGGCGAGCTTGATCAGCTCGTTGTCCAGCGCCTTCTCCAGGCCGTGGTCCTGCTCGACCACCCGGTGCCGCACGGCGCCCTCGGGCAGCGACGGCACGTGGAACAGCGGCTCCAGGTCCAGGCCCTGCGCCTTCCAGTGGTCGACGGCACGTTCGACGTCCAGCACCTCGGCGTGGCCGACGGCCTCCTCGATGGAGCGGAAGCCCAGCTCGGCCAGCAGCTCGCGGACCTCCTCGGCGATGAACTGGAAGAAGTTCACCACGTACTCGGCCTTGCCGGCGAAGCGGTCGCGCAGCGTCGGGTTCTGGGTGGCGATGCCGACCGGGCAGGTGTCCAGGTGGCAGACGCGCATCATCACGCAGCCGGAGACGACGAGCGGCGCGGTCGCGAAACCGAACTCCTCGGCGCCGAGCAGCGCGGCGATGATCACGTCACGGCCGGTCTTCAGCTGGCCGTCGGTCTGCACGACGATCCGGTCGCGCAGGCCGTTGAGCAGCAGGGTCTGCTGGGTCTCGGCGAGGCCGAGCTCCCAGGGGCCGCCCGCGTGCTTGAGCGAGGTCAGCGGGGAGGCGCCCGTACCGCCGTCGTGGCCGGAGATGAGCACCACGTCCGCGTGCGCCTTGGAGACACCCGCGGCCACCGTGCCGACGCCGACCTCGGACACCAGCTTCACGTGGATACGCGCGGCCGGGTTGGCGTTCTTGAGGTCGTGGATCAGCTGGGCCAGGTCCTCGATGGAGTAGATGTCGTGGTGCGGCGGCGGGGAGATCAGGCCGACGCCCGGCGTCGAGTGCCGGGTCTTCGCGACCCACGGGTAGACCTTGTGGCCGGGCAGCTGGCCGCCCTCGCCGGGCTTGGCGCCCTGGGCCATCTTGATCTGGATGTCGTCCGCGTTGACCAGGTACTCGGAGGTCACGCCGAAGCGGCCGGAGGCGACCTGCTTGATCGCCGAGCGGCGCGCCGGGTCGTACAGGCGCTCCGGGTCCTCGCCGCCCTCACCGGTGTTGGACTTGCCGCCCAGCTGGTTCATGGCGATGGCGAGGGTCTCGTGCGCCTCCTTGGAGATGGAGCCGTACGACATGGCGCCCGTCGAGAACCGCTTGACGATCTCGCTCGCCGGCTCGACCTCGTCGATGGAGATCGGGGCACGGTCGGACTTGAAGCCGAACAGGCCGCGCAGCGTCATCAGGCGCTCGGACTGCTCGTTCACGCGGGACGTGTACTTTTTGAAGATGTCGTACCGGCCGGTGCGCGTGGAGTGCTGGAGGCGGAAGACCGTCTCCGGGTCGAACAGGTGCGGCTCGCCCTCGCGGCGCCACTGGTACTCGCCGCCGATCTCCAGCGCGCGGTGCGCCGGGGCGATGCCGGAGGCCGGGTAGGCCTTGGCGTGGCGGGCGGCGACCTCCTTCGCGATGACGTCGATGCCGACGCCGCCGATCTTGGTGGCGGTGCCGTTGAAGTACTTCTCGACGAAGGCCTCGTCCAGACCGACGGCCTCGAAGACCTGGGCGCCGCGGTAGGAGGCGACGGTGGAGATGCCCATCTTGGACATGACCTTCAGCACGCCCTTGCCGAGGGCGTAGATCAGGTTCTTGATGGCCTTCTCCGGCTCCAGGCCGCTCAGGAAGGTGCCGGCGCGCAGCAGGTCCTCGACCGACTCCATCGCCAGGTACGGGTTGACGGCGGCGGCGCCGTAGCCGATCAGCAGGGCGACGTGGTGGACCTCGCGGACGTCACCGGCCTCGACCAGCAGGCCCACGTGGGTGCGCTGCTTGGTGCGGATGAGGTGGTGGTGGACGGCCGCGGTGAGCAGCAGCGACGGGATCGGCGCGTGCTCGGCGTCCGAGTGGCGGTCCGACAGGACGATCAGGCGGGCGCCGTTCTCGATGGCGGCGTCGGCCTCGGCGCAGATCTCCGCGATGCGCGCGGCGAGGGAGTCACCGCCGCCGGAGACCCGGTACAGGCCGGACAGGGTCGCGGCCTTGAAGCCGGGCATGTCGCCGTCGGCGTTGATGTGGATGAGCTTGGCCAGCTCGTCGTTGTCGATCACCGGGAAGGGCAGGGTGACCGAGCGGCAGGAGGCGGCCGTCGGGTCGAGCAGGTTGCCCTCCGGGCCCAGCGACGAGCGCAGGGAGGTGACCAGCTCCTCGCGGATCGCGTCCAGCGGCGGGTTGGTGACCTGCGCGAACAGCTGGGTGAAGTAGTCGAAGAGCAGCCGCGGGCGCTCGGACAGGGCCGCGATCGGCGAGTCCGTGCCCATGGAGCCGATCGGCTCGGCGCCGGTGCGGGCCATCGGGGCGAGGATGACGCGCAGCTCCTCCTCGGTGTAGCCGAAGGTCTGCTGGCGGCGGGTGACCGAGGCGTGGGTGTGGACGATGTGCTCGCGCTCGGGCAGGTCGCCCAGCTCGATCTCGCCGGCCTCCAGCCACTCGGCGTACGGCTTCTCGGCGGCGAGGGTCGCCTTGATCTCGTCGTCCTCGATGATGCGGTGCTCGGCGGTGTCGACGAGGAACATCCTGCCGGGCTGCAGCCGGCCCTTGCGGACGACCTTGGCCTGGTCGATGTCGAGGACGCCGACCTCGGAGCCGAGGACGACGAGGCCGTCGTCGGTGACCCAGTAGCGGCCGGGGCGCAGACCGTTGCGGTCGAGCACGGCGCCGACCTGGGTGCCGTCGGTGAAGGTGACACAGGCCGGGCCGTCCCAGGGCTCCATCATCGTGGAGTGGAACTGGTAGAAGGCGCGCCGGGCCGGGTCCATGGAGTCGTGGTTCTCCCACGCCTCCGGGATCATCATCAGCACGGAGTGCGGCAGCGAACGGCCGCCCAGGTGCAGCAGCTCCAGGACCTCGTCGAAGGAGGCGGAGTCGGAGGCGTCCGGCGTGCAGACCGGGAAGATGCGCTCCAGGCCCTTGTCGCCGAACAGGTCGGAGACCAGTTGCGACTCGCGGGCGCGCATCCAGTTGCGGTTGCCCTGGACGGTGTTGATCTCACCGTTGTGCGCGACGAAGCGGTACGGGTGCGCGAGCGGCCACGACGGGAAGGTGTTCGTGGAGAACCGGGAGTGCACGAGCGCGATCGCGGAGGCGAAGCGGCGGTCGGACAGGTCCGGGAAGAAGGGCTCCAGCTGGCCGGTGGTCAGCATGCCCTTGTACACGATCGTGCGCGCGGACAGCGACGGGAAGTAGACACCGGCCTCGCGCTCGGCGCGCTTGCGCAGCACGAAGGCCTTGCGGTCCAGCGCGATGCCCTCGCTGGCGTGGTCGGCGACGAAGATCTGCCGGAAGACCGGCATGGTGGAGCGGGCGGTGGCGCCGAGCAGCTCCGGGGCGACCGGAACCTCGCGCCAACCGAGGACGGTGAGGCCCTCGTCGTCGGCGATCGTCTCGATCTGTGAGATGGCCTCGGCGGTGCCGTCCACCGGCAGGAAGGCGATACCGACGGCGTAGGAGCCGGCGGCGGGCAGTTCGAATCCGGCCACCTCGCGGAAGAAGGCGTCGGGTACCTGGGAGAGGATGCCGGCGCCGTCGCCCGAGTCGGGCTCGGAGCCGGTGGCACCGCGGTGCTCCAGGTTGCGCAGCACGGTGAGTGCCTGTTCAACCAGGGTGTGGGACGCCTCGCCGGTGAGGGTGGCGACGAAACCGACGCCGCACGCGTCGTGTTCGTTGCGGGGGTCGTACATACCCTGCGCAGCAGGGCGAGCATCCATGAAAGACCAGTTCTGGCCATTCGCGGAGTGCTGGGACGGCTGGCGCGGCGTACGCATCGGCTCTCCCGTCGTCGTCATGAGGCATGTGGCAAGTGCCGAGGGACGACGTTGGCCCTCTGCGTGATCTCAAAATTTCGTGCAGGTTACATGATGGGGCGGTTCCCGGGAAGCGGATAGACCGTTCCAACATGCGGACGCCACGGGGTCCGTGGCGAAGGTGCCGCACGGGGGCGGCGGGGTGCCGCGCGTGGCGGCGGGACCGCACAGGACGGCCTGGGTGCCGCGCGGTGGCGGCGAACGTGTGAGGGGGGCCGAACGGACGAGATCGGTCGGATCGGTGTCCGGCGGCCCGATGGGGGGGCGGGGAGAGCGTCGTCACTCACCCCACGGGGGTGCGGCAGGCGTCATTGCCCACACCGCTTACGGCTCATGCCCGGTGGTCACGCAGTCGAAACCAGCGAGTAACAGGCTTTCGCGGCTACTTATGCGGCCCAACGCATAGGTACCGGCTTCGCTATCCTACGGCCGTTCCGAACAGGGTGCCCAGGGCGTACGTCACACCGGCCGCCGCACCGCCCAGCGCGAGCTGCCTCAGGCCGCTGTACCACCAGCTCCGCGCGGTCACCTTGGCCACCACGGCACCGCAGCCGAAGAGCCCGGCGAGGGCGAGCAGCACGGTGGGCCACAGCGCGCTCGCGCCGAGCAGGAACGGCAGCACGGGGAGCAGCGCGCCGAGGGCGAAGGACCCGAAGGAGGAGACGGCGGCGACCAGCGGCGAGGGCAGGTCACCCGGGTCGATGCCCAGCTCCTCGCGGGCGTGGATCTCCAGGGCCTGCTCGGGATCCTTGGACAGCTGGCGCGCGACCTCCCGGGCCAGGCCGGGCTCCACGCCCCGGGCGACGTACAGTGCCGCGAGCTCGTCCTCCTCGTCCTGGGGGTGCTTGCGCAGCTCACGGCGCTCGACATCGAGCTCGGCCTCGACCAGTTCCCGCTGGGAGGCCACCGAGGTGTACTCGCCGGCCGCCATGGAGAAGGCACCCGCCGCCAGCCCCGCGAGGCCGGTGATGACAATGGTCTGCTGGCTCACGGATCCGCCGGCCACACCGGTCATCAGGGCCAGGTTGGAGACGAGTCCGTCCATGGCGCCGAAGACGGCGGGGCGCAGCCAGCCGCCGTTGACATCGCGGTGCGTGTGGTTGTCGCGGTGCGCTTCGTGCAGCGCGGCCTGGGTTTCGATGATGGCCATGCGGGCCCCCCGGATAGCTTAGCCAAAGCTAACTTTGGACGAGTTCTACTTTTCGACAACACTGAACCTACGCCGCTTCCGCCACTTCTGCCAGCAAGGAAAGGCTGGGCTAACCAGTACCTTTGCCCGTCTTTGCTCATCCGTGCACGATCTTGCTCAGTTGCCAAGCGGGTGACTTGGAGCAGTGCGGAGGCTCGTGCGGCCGCACGCCGTGGCACACATCCGCAAAGCGCCTTCCCGGCCCCGAAGGAGTCCGCCCATGGCATCGACCGCCTGTACTCCCCCGGTCCCGGCGCCCGACGACGCCGCCGCCCTCCGGGAAAGGGCCCGCGGGGCGCTGCTCGGCCTGGCCGTCGGGGACGCGCTGGGAGCGCCGGCGGAGAACCTCAGGCCGTCCGAGATCCGCGCCCGCTGGGGCCGCATCACGGGCTATGTGGCCGATGTTCCGTCCGGCACGGACGACACGGAGTACGCGATCTTCTCGGGCCTGCTGCTCGCCCGGCACGGCTCGGCACTGACCCCGGCGCATGTGGAGGCGGCCTGGCACGAGTGGATCGCCGACCGGGCCGAGGGCCCCTTCCGGGGCGCGGGCTTCAGCGAACGCGGCACGCTGGAGAACCTGCGCCGGGGCCTCGCCGCCCCGATCTCGGCCCAGCACCGGCACGCCTGGAGCGACGGTCTGGCCATGCGGGCGGCCCCCTTCGGCGTCTTCGCCGCGGGCCGCCCCGCCGAAGCGGCCCGGCTGGTGGCGATCGACGGTTCGGTCAGCCACGAGGGCGAGGGCATCTACGGCGGCCAGGCGGTCGCGGCGGGGGTGGCGGCGGCGATGACGGGCGCCCCGGTTCCGGTGGTGATCGCCTCCGCCCTGGCCGTGATCCCCGAGGACTCCTGGACGGCGCGCTCCCTGCGCCGGGCGGTGGCCGTCGCCCACCGCGGCGAACGCGCGGTCCGCTCCGCGGTCGTCATCGGCGGCTACCCCTGGACCGACCTGGCGCCCGAGGCGGTCGCCCTCGCCTTCGGCGCGTACGCGGCGGCCGACGGCGACTTCAGGGAGGCGGTCCTCACGGCCGTCAACATGGGCCGCGACGCGGATACGACGGCGGCGGTGGCCGGCGCCCTGTCCGGCGCGACCCACGGCATCTGCGCGATCCCGCCCACCTGGTCCTCCGCCATCGGCCCGGCCCGGGGCCGCTGCCTGCCGTCCATGGCGGGCCACCACGTCCTGGACGTCGCGGAGCTGCTGGTACCGGGGGAGGGCGGGAAGTGGGGAGTGGGGGTGATGCGTCCGGGGGTGCTGCCGGAGGGGGTGCCGGCGGAGGTGCCGACCGAGCCACCCCCACCCCTGGTTGGGGCGGGTAACTCCGGGCACCCGGACAGCGAGGTGCAGTCATGACAGCGCGCCGTATCGAGGGACTCCTGCTCGGCCTGGCGGCAGGCGACGCCGCCGGTTGGCCGGCCGCACGGCATCGGGCCAGCCGTATGCCCGAGTGGACCCGCCGCCTCACCCGCGAGCTGGACACCTTCGCCGAGCAGAACGCCACCACCACCCTCCCGGTGCCGATCGCCCTCAACCAACCCCCCGAACCCCTCCGCCTCGGCCCCTCCGACGACGCCGAGTGGGCGGCCTTCGCCGCGGAGGCGGTGCTGCGGGCCGGCGACGACGACGCCCTCGGCGATCTCAGCCGAGAGCGCCGTACCCGCGCCGCCATCGACCTCACCTGGACCGCCGTGGCCGCGGAGGTCGCCGCCGCGGCGGAGCGCGCACCCGAGGTCGAGTCCGCCGTGCTCCCCCTGCGCGCCCGCATCTCCGTCCGCGCCGGCCTCGGCAACCTCGCCGCCGGCCTGCGCCCGCCCGCGACCGGCCACGACAACCCGCACTACTTCGACGACGCCGCCTGCGTCCGCGCCTGTGTCCTCGCCGTCGCCCACCCCGGCGACCCCGAACGCGCCGCCGCCCTCGCCGAGTTCGACGCCCGCTACACCCAGGACGGCGACGGCGTGCACGGCGCCCGTGCCATGGCCGCCGCCCTCGCGCTCGCCCTCGCCGACGCCGGGACGGACACGTGCGTGACCGCCGCGCTCGCCGAACTCCCGCCCGACACCGAGATCGGCCGCAACGCCCGCCACGCGCTCGCCCTCGCCGAGGACGGAGAGTCCGCCTTCGCCCTCGTCCCGCTCCTGGAGCACCAGATCGTCGACCACGTCTACAGCTACGGCATCGCCGCCGCCGAGACCGTCCCGGTCGCCCTCGCCCTGGCCACCGCCGCCCGCGGCCGTATCGCCGAGGCCGTACCCGCCGCCGCCTGTCTGTCCCGGGTCGCCGACTCGGCCCCGGCCCTCACGGGCGCCCTCACTGGAGCCCTCGGCGGTGCCGCGGCCGTGCCGGAGACCTGGCGGGACGCCTGCCGCACCCTGTCCGGCTGCGTCCTGCCCCGTCTCAGCGGCACCGACCTGGTGGAACTCGCCGGACTCCTGGAAGCCGCACAACCGGCCCACCCAGGAGGATGATTCGGGGCATGACGCCCATGGAGTCCAAAGGACTCAAAGAAGAAGAAAGCAGCCCGCCATCCCCGCCCGGTCTCGCCGACCGGATCACCGGCGCCCTCGTCGGGGCCGCCGTCGGCGACGCCCTCGGCGGCCCCGTCGAGGGGTACTCCCCCGACCAGATCGCCGAGCGCCACGGCGGCCGCGTCCACGGCATCGTCGGCCCCTGGCACGGCGACGAGTGGCGCACCGCCCGTCCCATCGCGCCGTACCACAAGGGCGACGGCCACGTCACCGACGACACCCTGATGACGCACGCGCTGATCCGGGCGTACGCCCGCGTCCGCGACCACCTCGACGCGTACGCGATCGCCGACCACCTGGTCCCGGACCTGATGACGAACCCGCGCTGGATCCCGGAGCTGGAGACCGAGACGCTGCCGCTGCACCGCCTCTTCCTGGCCGAGAAATGGCTCGTGGCCCGGCTCGCCTACGGTCACGCCGACCCCCGGGAGGCGGGCGTCGGCAACATCGTCAACTGCGGCGCGGCGATGTACATGGCCCCCGTCGGCCTGGTCAACGCCGCCAACCCGGCCGCCGCCTACGCCGAGGCCCTGGACATCGCGGGCGCGCACCAGTCGTCGTACGGCCGTGAGGCGGCCGGTGTCCTCGCCGCGGCCGTCGCCGCCGCCACGGCACCGGGCGCGACCCCGGAGTCGGTCGTCACCGCCTGCCTGTCCCTGGCGAAGGACGGCACGCGCGAGGCGATCGAGAAGGTCTGCGAAGTGGCCCGCGGCCACAGCGACTTCGAGTCGGCGCTGGGGCCTCTGCGCGCGGCGGTGGCCCCGTACGACACCGTCGGCCCGGACTACCGTGCGCCCTCCCTGGCCGCCCGCCGCCCCTCGCGGCTGCACGCGATCGAGGAACTGCCCATCGCCCTCGGCATGGTGCTGGTCTCCGGCGGCGACTACCGGCACGCCGTCCTCGGTGCCGTCAACTACGGCCGCGACTGCGACTCGATCGCCACGATGGCCGGCGCCCTCGCGGGCGCCCTGGGCTCGCCCGTCCCGGAGGACTGGGCGAAGACGGTGGCGGAGGCCAGCCGGCTGGACCTGTGGGAGCCGGCCCGCACGCTGACCGAGGTCGCGCGGGAGGTCTTCGAACGGGACGTGCGCCGGCGGCGCGCGCACGAGCGGGCGTTCACGGCCCTCGGAGGCCCCGTATGCTCCGACTGACCTGGGTCCAGCCGGAGGACCTGCTCGGCCACGAGCTTCGCCAGGCCCGCCTGGACGGGCGGGAACCGTCGGCGATCGAGGCACGGTGGCGGGCGGCGGGCGGCCCGGACGCGCCGCCCCGGGCGGGCGCCTCCGCGCACGGCGTCTCGCGGTATCTGCGCCTGCTGGCCGAAGACCTCCTGGACGAACTGGCCGACCTCCCCAGCGGCTTGTCCCAAGACGAGCCGACGGACCTGGCCCGCATCAAGTCCCTGTGCCCGGACTGGCCGGACCCGCCGGCGCGGGCAAGCGAGACCCACCCCCGGCCGGCCCCCGCCCCGGCCGCCCTGGAAGCCGCCTGGCTCGGCCGAGCCATCGGCTGTCTCCTCGGCAAGCCCGTCGAAAAGCTCCCCCTCGACGGCATCCGCGCCCTCGCCCAGGCAACCGGCAACTGGCCCCTCACCACATACTTCACGGCCCGCGGCGTCCCCGAGGACCTCCTCGCCCAGTACCCCTGGAACCGCCGCTCCGCCCCCACCTCCCTCGCCGAGAACATCGACGGCATGCCGGAGGACGACGACCTCAACTACCCCCTCCTGAACCTCCTGCTCCTCCGCCGTCACGGCAAGACCTTCACCACCGCGGACGTGGCCCGGCTCTGGCTGGACGAACTCCCGCCCGGCCGCACCTTCACCGCCGAACGCGTCGCCTGCCGCAACCTCCTCAGCGGCATCGAACCCCCGCACACCGCCCGCCACCGCAACCCCTTCCGCGAGTGGATCGGCGCCCTGATCCGCGCCGACGTGCACGGCTGGACCAACCCCGGCGACCCGGCGGCCGCCGCCGCACAGGCGCACCGCGACGCGGTCCTCACCCACACCGCCAACGGCGTCTACGCGGCGATGTTCACGGCCGCCGTCATCGCCACCGCCGCCACCGGAAGCCAGGACGTCCACGCCTGTCTGCGCACCGGCCGCCGGGTGGTCCCGCCCCGCTCCCGGCTCGCGCACGCGATCGACCACGCCGTCCGGCTGGCCGAGTCCCACGAGGACTTCGACGACGTGGTGGACGAGCTCCACGCCCGCTACTCCCCCGCCCACCACTGGGTGCACGCCATCCCCAACACCGCCCTGCTGACCGCCGCCCTCACCCACGCGGACGGCGACTTCACCGGCTCCATCTGCCGTGCCGTGTCGGGCGGCCTGGACACCGACTCGAACGGAGCGACGGCCGGCAGCATCGCGGGGCTGCTCACGGGCGAACCCGCCGCACTCCCCGACCGCTGGCGGGCCCCGCTGAAGAACCGGCTCGCCACCACCGTCGCCGACTTCGACGGCACCGGCTTCGACACCCTCGCCCATCTCACCCACCTGGAGGCGACCCGCCCATGACCCACATCGTCGTCCTCGGCAGCACGAACATGGACCTCGTCACCTATGTCGCGAAGGCCCCGCAGCGCGGCGAGACCGTGACGGGACGCGAGTTCCGCACCATCCCCGGCGGCAAGGGGTCCAACCAGGCGATCGCCGCGGCCCGCGCCGGCGCCACCGTCTCGATGATCGGCGCGGTCGGCAACGACGCCTTCGGTCTGCGGCTGCGCGACACCCTCGAACACTCCGGCGTGGACACCGACTTCCTGCGGACGGTCGAGGGCCCGTCCGGCACCGCGCACATCGTGGTGGACGACGAGGGCGCCAACTCCATCGTGGTCATCCCCGGCGCGAACGGCACCGTCGACCACCTCTCCCCCGGCGACGAGGGCCTGATCGCCTCCGCCGACGCCCTGCTGCTGCAGCTGGAGATCCCGCTGCGCGCCGTCGTCGCGGGTGCGCAGGCGGCGCGCCGGCACGGGATCCGTACGGTGCTCACCCCGTCCCCCGCCCAGCCGCTGCCGCCCGAACTCCTCGCCGCGACCGACCTGTTGGTGCCCAACGAGTACGAGGCGGTCACCCTCACCGGCCGCACCGATCCGCGCGAGGCCGCCGCCGCCCTGCTGGACCTGGTGCCGGAGGTGGCCGTCACCCTGGGCGCGACCGGCAGCCTGTATCTGGCCCGGGGCACCGAGCCGCTCGTGACGCCGGCGCCGAAGGTGACCGCCGTCGACTCCACGGGCGCCGGTGACACCTTCGTCGGCGCGCTCGCGGTGGCCCTCGCCGAGGAGAAACCCGTACGGGAGGCCCTGTCCTGGGCGGCGGCCGCCGCGGCGATCTCCGTCCAGCGGGCCGGGGCGTCGGCGTCGATGCCGTACCGCCCGGAGATCGACGCCCAGTTCACGGCGTGAGGTGCGACGACGTATGAGGTACAACGCATGAGGTACGACGCATGAGTACGACGACTTCACCGGCCCTGGCCGGTCTGCGGGTGCTGGACCTCGCGACCCTCTTCGCCGGTCCGCTGGCCGCCACGCTGCTCGGCGACTTCGGCGCCGAGGTGATCAAGGTCGAGCATCCGGAGCGGCCCGACCCCTCCCGTGGGCACGGCCCGGCCAAGCACGGCGTCGGCCTGTGGTGGAAGGTGCTCGGCCGCAACAAGCGGGCCATCACCCTGGATCTGTCCACGTCCGGCGGCCGTGCCACCCTGCTCCGGCTCGCCGCCACCGCCGATGTCGTGATCGAGAACTTCCGGCCGGGCACCCTGGAGAAGTGGGACCTGGGCTGGGCGGAACTGGCGGCCGCCAACCCCCGGCTGGTTCTCGCCCGGGTGACGGCCTTCGGTCAGTTCGGGCCGTACGCACACCGTCCCGGCTTCGGCACCCTCGCCGAGGCGATGAGCGGCTTCGCCGCGATCACCGGCGAACCGGACGCGCCGCCCACGCTCCCGCCCTTCGGGCTCGCGGACTCGGTCGCGGGCCTGGCGACCGCCTACGCCGTGCTCACCGCGCTGTCCGCTCGGGAGCGCACCGGCGCCGGGCAGGTCGTCGACATGGCGATCATCGAGCCGATCCTGTCGGTCCTCGGCCCGCATCTCACCTGGTACGACCAGCTCGGCCACGTCCAGGAACGCACCGGCAACCGGTCCGCGAACAACGCCCCCCGCAACACCTACCGCACCGCCGACGGTCACTGGGTCGCCGTCTCCACCTCCGCGCAGTCGGTCGCGGAGCGGGTGATGCGCCTGGTGGGCCGCCCGGAGCTGACCGAGGAACCGTGGTTCGCCACCGGCGCGGACCGCGCCGCGCACGCCGACGTCCTGGACCAGGCGGTCGGCTCCTGGATCGCCGCCCGCACCCGCGCCGAGGTCCTCTCGGCCTTCGAGAAGGCTCAGGCGGCGGTGGCCCCGGTCCAGGACGTCCGGGACGTCCTGGCCGACCCCCAGTACCAGGCGCTGCACACGGTCACCACCGTCGACGACCCCGAGCTGGGCCCGCTGCGCATGCAGAACGTCCTCTTCCGGCTCTCGGCGACGCCCGGCGCGATCCGCTGGGCCGGCCGCCCGCACGGCGCCGACACCGAGGCCGTGCTCACCGAGCTGGGTCTCTCCCCGGCCGAGCTGCGCGCCCTGCGCGAGGAGGGCGCCCTGTGACCCCGCACCCGCTCACCTGGCTCTACGTCCCCGGCGACCGTCCGCCCGTGGTGGCCAAGGCGCTGGCCGCGGGCGCCGACGTGGTGGTGGTCGACCTGGAGGACGCGGTCGCCCAGAACCGCAAGGAGTACGCCCGCGCGGCCACGGCCGAGATGCTCACCGACCCCCAGCCGGTCCCGGTCCACGTCCGCGTCAACGCCCTGGACAGCCCCTGGGCGGCAGCCGACCTGGCGGCCCTCGCCGTGCTTCCCGGCCTTGCGGGCCTGCGTCTGCCGAAGGTGACCGGTCCGGCCGAGATCAGGCAGGCCGCCGCGGCCACCCCCGTGCCGCTGTACGCCCTGCTGGAGTCGGCCCTCGGCATCGAGCACGCGCACGCCATCGCGACCGCTCACCCCGCCCTGCGGGGCATCGCCCTCGGCGAGGCGGATCTGCGGGCCGACCTGGGGGTACGGGCCGACGCGGGCCTCGACTGGCCGCGCTCCCGGGTGATCGTCGCCGCCCGCGCGGCCGGCCTCGCCCCACCGCCCCAGTCGGTCCACCCCGACATCCGCGATCTGGACGGCCTCGCCGCCTCCTGCGCCCACGGCCGTTCCCTCGGCTTCCTGGGCCGCGCGGCCATCCATCCCCGGCAGCTCCCGGTGATCGAACGGGCCTATCTGCCGACCCCGACGGAGATCGAACACGCGGAAACGGTCCTGAAGGCAGCCGCGACAAAAGAGGGCGCCCAGGCCCTCCCCGACGGCCGCTTCATCGACGCGGCGATGGTGGCGCTGGCCCAGCGGACCCTGTCCCTGGCGGCGAGAGGCTGACTTTCCTCACTCGCCCACACACGCCGAGGGCGCCCGGAACGAGCTCCGGGCGCCCTCGGCGTCGTACGAGCAGCCGTCAGCTCTTCTTCGTGGCCGACTCTGCCTCGTCCTTCGCCTCCACGGCCTCCCCAGCCTCTACAGCCTCTACGGCCTCTACGGCCTCTACGGCCTCAGCAGCCTCCGCGGCCTCCGCGGCCTCCGGCTCGGCCTTGTCCTCGGCCTCGTCGTCAGTCTTGTCCTCGGCCTTGTCGGCAGCTCCCGTGCCGTCGGCCGAGCCGTCGGAGACGACGCCCGGCTCGACCACCGCTTCCCTGCCCGGCCGCTTCTTGGACGACACCACGATGTACGTCACCGCCAACAGGAACACGATCAGCGCGGTCCAGTCGTTCAGGCGGAGGCCCAGGATGTGGTGCGCGTCGTCCACGCGCATGTACTCGATCCAGCCCCGGCCCACGCAGTAGGACGCGACGTACAGGGCGAAGGCGCGGCCATGGCCGAGCGTGAAGCGGCGGTCGGCCCAGATGACCAGGAGAGCCACGCCGATGCACCACAGGGACTCGTACAGGAAGGTCGGGTGGTAGTAACCCGGCACCCGGCCGCCCTCGGAGGAGGTGATGTGCAGGGCCCAGGGAACGTGCGTCTCACGGCCGTACAGCTCCTGGTTGAACCAGTTGCCCCAGCGGCCGATGGCCTGCGCGAACGCGATGCCGGGGGCGACGGCGTCGGCGTACGCCGGCATCGGGATGCCCCGGCGCCGCGCGCCGATCCACGCGCCGAGCGCGCCGAGCGCGATCGCGCCCCAGATGCCCAGGCCGCCCTGCCACACCTTGAAGGCGTCCACCCAGTCACGGCCCGGGCTGAAGTACAGCTCGTAGTCCGTGATCACGTGGTACAGCCGGCCGCCGACCAGACCGAACGGCACAGCCCAGACCGCGATGTCGGCGACCGTGCCGGCCCGCCCGCCGCGGGCGATCCAGCGCTTGTTGCCGAGCCAGACGGCGACGAAGACGCCGATGATGATGCAGAAGGCATAGCCGCGCAGCGGGATGGGGCCGAGATACAGCACCCCGCGCGACGGGCTGGGAATGTAGGCAAGTTCCATGGCAGGTCCGACGCTACCGTGCCGGGCCGTGGTGACGGCAAGCAGCCCGGCTACGGGTCCATAACGGGGGCGTGAGAAAACGGGCGGCGAAAGGAAGATCCTTACCGGCGGTTGGCCGCCTCCACCATCTGCTTGAGCTTGGCCGGGGTCATGCCCTGCTGCTGGTAGATGTTCTTGCCGTCGAGCAGGACCGTGGGCGTGGAGTTGAGACCGCTGGTCTGGAAGGCCTTGTGGGACTTGTTGACCCAGCTGTCGTGGGTGCCGTCCTTGACGCACTTCTGGAAGGCGGGGGTGTCCAGGCCGCCGACCTTGCCGGCCAGGTCGATCAGCTTGGCGTTGTCCGCGTACGCGTCGTCGGTCTCCTTGGGCTGGTTCGCGTACAGCACGTCGTGGTAGTCGCGGAACTTTCCGGCGTCCTGGGCGCAGGCCGCGGCGTTGGCGCCGCGCAGGGAGCCGGTGCCGCCGAGGTTGCCGTCGATCAGCCGGACCAGGTGGTACTCGATTCTGAGCTTGCCGGAGTCGACCAGTTCATGGAGCGTCGGGCGGTAGGCGATCTCGAAGGCCTGGCAGGCCGGGCAGCGGACGTCCTCCCAGACGGTGAGCGTCGACTTGGCGCCGTCCTTGCCGACCGGGACGGCGAGGCTGTCCTTGCCCTGCGCGCCCGAGGGCGCCACGACCGGGCCCGCCTTCTCGCTGCTCTTGTTCTTGCCGGCGTTCGCGGCGAGCACGCCGATCACCGCCGCGAGGCCCAGGACGCAGACGATGCTCGCGCCCACGATCAGCGTGCGCCTCCGCTTCTCCGCGGCCTTCTGCTTCTCACGCTCGACCGCCAGCCGCTCCCGGGCGGTGCGCTTTCCGTCACGGTTCTTCTCGCTCACACCCCCAGAACGAACCGGGGAGGCGCAGCGCGCCTCCCCGGTCCCAGGTCCACTCGTTCGAGTGACCGAATGTTTTGACGGGGTGTTCTGATAGGGAAAGTGACCTGCGGTTACGCCTGGCCCCGCACGCCCTTCGCCAGCTCCCCGGCCAGCTCGCGGACCCCTGCCAGGCCGGCCGCATGGTCGGGGGCGTCCAGCATCCGCTTCACGAAGGCCGAGCCGACGATGACGCCGTCGGCGAAGCCGGCGACCTCGGCGGCCTGAGCGCCGTTGGAGACGCCGAGTCCGACGCAGACGGGCAGCTCGGTACCGGTGGCGCGGGTGCGCTCGACCAGGTTCTGGGCCTGCGCGCCGACGGATTCACGGGTGCCGGTGACGCCCATCAGCGAGGCCGCGTAGACGAAGCCGCTGCCCGCCGCGGTGATCTGGGCGAGCCGCTCGTCCTTGCTGCTCGGCGCCACGACGAACACGGTCGCGAGGCCGTGCTTCTCGGCGTGCTCCCGCCACAGCGCCGACTCCTGGACGGGCAGGTCGGGCAGGATGCAGCCCGCGCCGCCCGCCTCGGCCAGCTCGGCGGTGAACCGCTCGACGCCGTAGCGGTCGATGGGGTTCCAGTAGGTCATGACGAGCACCGGCTTCCCGGTCGCCTCGTACACCTCGCGGACCGTGCGCATGACGTCGGCGATCCTGACGCCGCCGCGCAGGGCGATGTCGTCGGCGGTCTGGATGACCGGGCCGTCCAGGACGGGGTCGCTGTGCGGCAGGCCCACCTCCACGACATCCGCCCCGCCGGCGAAGACGGCCTTGATCGCCTCGATGCCGCCGTCCACGGTCGGGAACCCGGCCGGGAGGTAGGCGATGAGCGCGGACCGGCCCTCGGCCTTGGCCGCGGCCAGGGCGTCCGACAGCAGCTGGATCTTCCCGCTCACTTGGCGTCCCCCTCGATCTCGGCGGTGTCGGCTTCGTCGGCCGCCACCTCGGCGTCGGCGTCGTACAGGCCGAAGTAGCGGGCGGCGGTGTCCATGTCCTTGTCGCCGCGGCCGGACAGGTTGACGACGATCAGGCCGTCCTTGCCCAGCTCCCTGCCGACCTCCAGGGCGCCGGCGAGGGCATGGGCGCTCTCGATGGCCGGGATGATGCCCTCGGTGCGGGACAGCAGACGCAGCGCCTGCATGGCCGCGTCGTCGGTGATCGCGCGGTACTCGCCGCGGCCGGAGTCCTTGAGGTAGGAGTGCTCGGGCCCGATGCCCGGGTAGTCCAGGCCGGCCGAGATGGAGTACGGCTCGGTGATCTGGCCCTCGTCGTCCTGCAGGACGTACGAGCGGGAACCGTGCAGGATGCCCGGCTCGCCCGCGGTCAGCGTGGCCGCGTGCTCGCCGGTCTCGATGCCGTGGCCGGCCGGTTCGCAGCCGATGAGGCGGACGCCCTCGTCGGGGATGAAGGCGTGGAAGAGGCCGATGGCGTTGGAGCCGCCGCCGACGCAGGCGATCGCGGCGTCGGGCAGGCGCCCGGCGCGCTCCAGGAGCTGGCGGCGGGCCTCCACGCCGATCACACGGTGGAAGTCGCGGACCATGGCCGGGAAGGGGTGCGGGCCGGCGACCGTACCGAACAGGTAGTGGGTGTGGTCGACGTTCGCCACCCAGTCGCGGAACGCCTCGTTGATGGCGTCCTTGAGGGTCCGGCTGCCGGACTTCACCGCGACGACCTCGGCGCCGAGCATGCGCATGCGGGCCACGTTCAGGGCCTGGCGCTTGGTGTCGACCTCGCCCATGTAGATGGTGCAGTCGAGGCCGAACAGGGCGCAGGCGGTCGCCGTCGCGACGCCGTGCTGACCGGCACCGGTCTCCGCGATCACGCGCGTCTTGCCCATCCGCTTGGTGAGCAGCGCCTGGCCGAGGACGTTGTTGATCTTGTGGGAGCCGGTGTGGTTGAGGTCCTCGCGCTTGAGGAACACGCGAGCGCCACCCGCTTCCGCGGCGAAACGCGGGACCTCGGTGAGGGAGCTGGGGCGGCCGGTGTAGTTGACCATCAGGTCGTCGAGTTCTCGGGCGAACTCGGGGTCGTGCTTGGCCTTGTCGTACTCGACGGCGACCTCGTCCACGGCGGCGACGAGGGCCTCCGGGATGAACTTGCCGCCGAACACGCCGAAGTAGCCTTCGGCGCTGGGGACTTGACCCTCCGGGTCGGGGTAGAAGAAGTTGCTGGGCATGCCGAAACCTCACGGTGAGTGCGTGTGAAAAGACACTATTCGCCGTGGGGGCGGGGATTTGTCCTTTGACTGCGGGCCGTCAGTGGCTTGTCGCGCCCGCGTGGCGGTAGCCGCAAATAGAACAGAGCCCCGCGCCCCTCAGGTTGGCTGCTGCCATCGCATGCCGTTGACCTGCCCGGGTTCGTCACCGATGACGTACCGCACCCTGCGACCGTGGACGCGCCTCGCCGGGGCGCGGCAGCCCCTTGGGCGGCAGCCGCGCGCCAGGCGGGCGTACCGGTCGACGGTCGTCACGGTGAGAGTCATCGGGGTCAGCCTACCGGGCGATCAGCTCCGGCCGTGCCGCAGCGCGGGATGTTCACCCGCGGCGACCAGGTCGGCGACGGCGGTCTTGGGGTCGCGCCCGGTGACCAGGGACTCGCCGACCAGGACCGCGTCGGCGCCGGCGTTGGCGTAGGCGATCAGGTCGTGGGGGCCACGGACACCGGATTCGGCGACCTTGACGATGTGGTCGGGGATCTCCGGCGCGACCCGCTCGAACGTGCCCCGGTCGACCTCAAGGGTCTTGAGGTTGCGCGCGTTGACGCCGATGACCTTGGCGCCCGCGTCCACGGCCCGCTCGACCTCGTCCTCGTCGTGCACCTCGACGAGCGGGGTGAGCCCGATCGACACCGCGCGCTCGATCAGCGACTCCAGGGCCGGCTGGTCGAGGGCGGCCACGATCAGCAGGGCGAGGTCGGCGCCGTACGCCCGGGCCTCCCACAGCTGGTACGACGTGACGATGAAGTCCTTGCGGAGCACCGGGATGTCCACGCGGGCGCGGACGGCCTCCAGGTCGGCCAGCGAGCCGCCGAAGCGGCGCTGTTCGGTGAGGACGGAGATGACGGCCGCGCCGCCCGCCTCGTAGTCCGCGGCGAGTCCGGCCGGGTCGGCGATCGCCGCCAGCGCGCCCTTGGAGGGGCTGGAGCGCTTGACCTCGCAGATCACCTTGACGCCGTCGCCCTTGAGCGCGGCCACCCCGTCCTTGGCGGCGGGAGCCTTGGCCGCGCGCTCCTTGAGCTCGTCGAGGCTGACGCGTGCCTGCCGCTCCGCGAGGTCGGCACGGACTCCGTCGATGATCTCGTCGAGCACACTCACGCGAGCGGCCCCCTTTCAGACGGTGGTTCCTTCAGGTTTTGAAAACCCGTGGTCACTGCGATGGTATCCGCAGCAGCACGGAGCCCTCGCATCCGGTGGACGCCGGTCCCACTACCTGGACGTTCACCATGTGATCAAGGGTGCAGCCAGCCTCCCGAGGGCAGGTTCCGGACAGCCGTGAACACCAGCAGCAACGCACCGATCGCCCACAGGTGCGCCGGCCGCGGATCGAGCCGCATCGGCCGGCCGCGCACGGCGTGCACCACCCACACGGTCCACAGCACCGCGAAGCCCAGGTAGGCGGCCACGCCCAGCGCGTTGTCCCGCAGCGCGGTGAGCAGGTCGCCGTGGACGAAGGCGTGGGCGCTGCGCAGTCCGCCGCAGCCGGGGCAGTACAGGCCGGTGATCCGGTACAGCGGGCAGACGGGGTAGTGACCGGGCTCGTTCGGGTCGACGGTGCCCACGTAGGCGAAGGCCCCAGCGACGGCAGCGAGGAGCCCCGCCGGGACGGCGAGGCGCCGCCAGACCGGGCCGGCAGGGGCGGTACGGGCGACGAGCGGGAACGGACTCTCGGCGTTCACACGATCATTGTCCCCCGCGGTCCGGCAGCACGCGCGTCCGGCCACCGGAGTCCCTGGACGCCGCGAGGGGCGGCCCGCACCCTCGCAGGTGCCGGGCCGCCCCTCGGGGAAGCGGTGCCTGGGCTTCAGCTCTCCGCGGCGGCCGGCTCACGGGTGGCGAGGGGGGCGCCGCTCATCTGGAGAGGGACCTGCTTCTGGCCCATGCCCATGGCGCGCATGATGCCGCCGACCACCGCGCCGCCGAGGATGAGCACCATGCCGGCCCAGAAGCCGACCGGCTGGGCCATCACCATGAAGGCGCCCGCGACGCAGAAACCGATGAAGGAAATGATGACACCGGTCCAGGCGGCCGGGGTGTGACCGTGGCCGTGGCTGCTGCCCGCCATGTCTGTGCTCCTCGTTGCTGTGTACGTGTCCCAGAAGAGCGGCGTACGTGTCGTACGGCTCCGAGCCCGACCGTCACTGTCCGAGCCGGACGCTCGTCGTCCATTGTCCCGTACGCGTGCCCGTGCCGGACGCGGGGGTGGCGTCTGGTTCGCCACACCGGGTCGGCGGATCAGGTCCCGGTGGGGTCCTCGCCCCGGTCCAGGGCCTTCCACATCTCCTCGGGCCGTTCCGGGTCGACCGGGCGGGCCCTGCGGCGCGGGCGGTCGGTGCCGCGCTCGTAGCGGCCGGACATGGCGGGCCACCGGTTGCCGTAGCGCAGCGCCAGCACGCCGGCCAGCAGGATCAGCAGTCCGCCGGCGGCCGCGACGTAGGGCCAGCCGGTGTGGCTGAGCGCGGCGACGGTGGCGGAGGTGTCGCCGCTCGCCTGGGCGGCCTTCGCGTCCAGCGCGGAGCTGTCGGAGGCGGACACGAGCGCGGCGGCCGTGATGCCGGCGCCGGACAGCGCGAGCAGCCCGGCGACGACCAGCCGGCCGGCCCTGCGGACGGCGAAGACGGCGACGAGCGCGGCGAGGCCCACTATGGCGAGGGCCGCGGGGACGCCCGTGACGTCGCTGCCCTTGACGGTCAGCGGGAACGCGCCGCCGGCCACCGTCGCGGTGCCCTCGGCCCAGCGCTGCCGGGTGGCGAGCAGCGCCACGGCCGCGCCGAGCGCACCGCACAGGAGGGCCACGGCGAGGCTCCGCCGGCCGGAGCGGGAGGGCTCGGCGGCATCGGTACGAGGGTGAGGAACAGCAGTCACGTACTCCACTATCGCCTGAACCCCCTGCGAACCGTCACCCGGGTCCGTCAAGCCATGGGTGGGTCGAGTTCCGGCCATGATCCGCCCAGGAACGGCACATGAACGTCCCAGGAACTGCAAAGGAACGTTCCTACTTCAACATCCATCTTGTTGACGTGGCCCCGCCATCCGTACGTTCTGCGCCACCACGGCGCGACACCACGCGCCGTGGTGACACCCGCGCACCCCCCACAGCCCTTCCCGGTTCACCCACCTCGCGGAGGACGTACGTTGCGCAGAACCGCTTCCCTCACCGCCGTGGCCACACTCGCCACGGCCGCCCTCGCCCTGGCCGCCCCGGTCGGCCAGGCCGCCCAGTCCACCGCCTCCTCGTCCCACGGCGTCACCGTCGCGCATGCCTGCGGCGCCCCGACGCAGAAGGGCGAGATGGCCTGTAACGCCATCAAGGTCACCTCGGGCACCCCGAAGTCGGCGCACGCCGAGAGCGATCTGACCGCGGCCGCCGCACCCTCCGGCTACGGCCCGGCCTCGCTGCAGGCGGCGTACAACCTGCCCTCCGCGACCGGCGGTTCGGGCCAGACGGTGGCGATCGTCGACGCCTACGACGACCCGAGCGCCGAGTCCGACCTCGCCGTCTACCGCTCCCAGTACGGCCTGTCCGCCTGCACCACGGCCAACGGCTGCTTCCGGAAGGTGGACCAGAACGGCGGCACCAAGTACCCGCGCGGCAACTCCGGCTGGGCCGAGGAGATCTCCCTCGACCTCGACATGGTCAGCGCGGCCTGCCCGAACTGCAAGATCCTGCTGGTGGAGGCGAGTTCCTCCAGCATGACCAACCTGGGCACGGCCGTGAACACCGCCGTCCGCCTCGGCGCGAAGTTCGTCTCCAACAGCTACGGCGGCTCCGAGTCCTCCAGCGACGCGACCTACGACTCCACCTACTTCAACCACCCGGGCGTCGCCATCACCGTCTCCTCCGGTGACAACGGCTACGGCGTCGAGTACCCGGCGGCGTCGAAGTACGTGACGGCGGTGGGCGGTACGTCCCTGAAGACGGCCTCCAACACCCGCGGCTGGACGGACACCGTGTGGAGCGGGGCCGGCTCCGGCTGCTCCGCGTACGACGCCAAGCCCAGCTGGCAGAAGGACTCCGGCTGTGCGAACCGCACGGTCGCGGACGTCTCGGCGGTCGCCGACCCCAACACCGGTGTCGCGGTGTACGACACCTACGGGCAGGGCTCCGGCTGGATGGTCTTCGGCGGCACCAGCGCCTCCTCCCCGCTGATCGCGGCGACCTATGCGCTGGCCGGCGCCCCGTCCGCCGGCTCCTCCCCCGCGTCCTTCCCGTACGCGCACACCTCGGCGCTGAACGACGTCACCAGCGGCTCCAACGGCAGCTGCGGCGGCTCGTACCTGTGCACCGGCACCACCGGGTACGACGGGCCGACCGGGCTCGGCACCCCGAACGGCACCGCCGCGTTCACCGGCTGAACTCTCCTATGAATTGAGCCTGTTGGCCGTGTGCACCGCGCGGAGGACCGCCGCCGCCTTGTTGCGGCACTCCTGGTCCTCCGCCACCGGGTCGGAGTCGGCGACGATGCCGGCTCCGGCCTGCACGTATGCCGTGCCGTCCCGGAGCAGCGCCGTACGGATGGCGATCGCGGTGTCGGAGTCGCCCGCGAAGTCCAGATAGCCGACGCAGCCGCCGTACAGGCCGCGCCGGGACGGCTCCAGTTCGTCGATGATCTGCATCGCGCGGGGCTTGGGGGCGCCGGAGAGGGTGCCCGCCGGGAAGCACGCGGTGAGCACGTCGAAGGCCGTGCGGCCCTCGGCCACCCGGCCGGTGACGGTCGAGACGATGTGCATCACGTGCGAGTAGCGCTCGATGGACATGAAGTCGACCACCTCGACCGAGCCGGGCTCGCAGACCCGGCCGAGGTCGTTGCGGCCGAGGTCGACCAGCATCAGGTGCTCGGCGCGCTCCTTGGGATCGGCGAGCAGCTCCTCGGCGAGGGCCTGGTCCTGCTGGGGGGTGGTCCCGCGGGGCCGGGTGCCGGCGATGGGGTGGACCATCGCCTGCCCGTCCTCGACCTTCACCAGCGCCTCGGGGGACGAGCCGACGACGTCGAAGCCCTCGAAGCGGAACAGGTACATGTACGGGGACGGGTTCGTGGCCCGCAGCACCCGGTAGACGTCCAGGGCACTGGCGCTGCACGGGGTCTCGAAGCGCTGCGAGGGCACGACCTGGAAGGCCTCGCCCGCGCGGATGCGCTCCTTGACGTCCTCGACGGCCACCTGGAAGTCGGGGCCGCCCCACAGCGCGGTGTACTCGGGCAGCTCGGAGGGCGGCAGCACGGCCGGGGGCTGGGCGACCGCGCGCGTGAGGTCGGCCTCCATCGCGTCGAGCCGGGCCACGGCGTCCGCGTAGGCCTCGTCCACACCCGTGTCGAGGTCGTTGTGGTTGATCGCGTTGGCGATCAGCAGGACCGAGCCCTCCCAGTGGTCCATGACGGCGAGGTCGCTGGTCAGGAGCATGGTCAGCTCGGGCAGCCGCAGGTCGTCGCGCTCGCCGGGGCCGATCTTCTCCAGGCGGCGGACGATGTCGTAGCCCAGATAGCCGACCATGCCGCCGGTGAAGGGCGGCAGGCCGTCCTGGTGCGGGGTGTGCAGGGCCTGGATCGTGGCGCGCAGGGCCTTCAGGGGGTCGCCGTCCACGGGCACGCCGACCGGCGGCGTGCCGAGCCAGTGCGCCTGTCCGTCGCGTTCCGTCAGCGTCCCGGCGGACCGGACGCCGACGAAGGAGTACCGGGACCAGGAGCGGCCGTTCTCCGCGGACTCCAGCAGGAAGGTGCCGGGGCGCTCGGCGGCCAGTTTGCGGTACAGCGCGACCGGGGTGTCGCCGTCGGCGAGGAGCTTGCGGGTCACCGGGATGACGCGCCGGTCGGTGGCGAGCTTGCGGAAGGTCTCGAGGTCCATGGCGGCCGACCTTACTGATCAGATGCCGGAGCGGCGGAATCGGCGTCGGTGTCGGTGTCCTTCAGGAGCACGTCCTCGTCGAAGCAGGTGCGCGCGCCGGTGTGGCAGGCCGCGCCCACCTGGTCGACCTTGACCAGGACGGTGTCGGCGTCGCAGTCCAGCGCGACCGACTTCACCCGCTGGACGTGGCCCGAGGTGTCGCCCTTGACCCAGTACTCCTGGCGGCTGCGCGACCAGTAGGTGCAGCGGCCGGTGGTCAGTGTGCGATGCAGCGCCTCGTCGTCCATCCAGCCGAGCATGAGCACCTCACCGGTGTCGTACTGCTGGGCGATGGCGGGCAGGAGGCCGTCCGCGCTGCGCTTGAGGCGGGCGGCGATCTCCGGGTCGAGGCTGCTGCTGGGCCGGGGAGTCCCGGTCGTACTGGTCATGGGTGCCATTGTGCCGCGCGGGTACGACAGTGCCGGTGCCGTGTCCACTGCGCGGACTGAGCACCTGGTCGTAGGCTGACCCCATGTCGACCTTCGCCAAGCGTGAACGGCTCCTGCTCGCCGACCTCTTGGAAACCGTCGGTCCGGACGCCGACACCCTCTGCGAGGGCTGGCGGACCCGGGACCTGGCCGCGCATGTCATCGTGCGCGAGCGCCGCCCGGACGCGGCCGGGGGCACGCTGATCAAGCAGCTCGCGCCGCGCCTGGAGAAGGTGATGGCCGAGTACACCGCGAAGCCGTACGAGGAGCTGATCCAGCTGATCCGTACCGGCCCGCCGCGCTTCTCCCCGTTCCAGCTCAAGCAGATCGACGAGGCGGCCAACATCGTCGAGTTCTACGTCCACACCGAGGACGTCCGCCGCGCCCAGCCGGACTGGAGCCCGCGCGAGCTGGACTCCGTCTTCCAGGACGCCCTGTGGTCCCGGCTGGAACGCACCGCGCGGCTGGTGGCCCGGGGTGTGCCGACGGGTCTGGTGCTGCGCCGCCCGGACGGGCAGACGGCGGTGGCGCACCGGGGCACACCGGTGGTGACGGTGACGGGCGAGCCGTCGGAGCTGCTGATGTTCGTGTTCGGGCGGCAGAACGCGGCCAAGGTGGAGGTCGAGGGCGAGACGGACGCGATCAGCAAGCTGAACGAGTCCAGGCAGCTGGGTATCTGAGCTTCGACGGAGTTCAGCCCGGGAGCTCCGCGCGGCGCAGGGCCGGCACGGCGAGAGCGACGACCCCGCCTAGGGCGCAGACGCCGGCGCTGACGGCGTAGACCGGCCCGAGCCCGAAGGCGCCGATCGCGGCGGCCGCGAGCGGCATGCTGAGCGGGGTCAGGCCGAGGCTGACCAGGCTGGAGACGGCGGTGACCCGGCCCAGGCAGGAGGGGTCGGACTGGGTCTGCAGCAGGGCCCCGCACAGGGCGCCGCTGAGTCCGGTGAGCAGGCCCACCAGCAGGGCCACACCGACGGCCGCGGGCAGGGTGGGTACGAAGGCGAGGGCGCCGACGGCCACGGCCCCCACGGCACACGCCCACCCGGTGACCAGCCCGGCGCGCGGCAGCCGCCCTCGGACCGTCAGCAGCAGCGAGGCCGCTCCCGCCCCGACCCCGAACCCGGCCAGCACCCAGCCCATGCCGGAGGCGCCCCAGCCCCGCCGGTCGGCGAGCAGGGTCAGCCCGACGTTCAGCGGGCCGACGAAGCCCAGGTCGCCGAGGGCGATGGCCAGCATCAGCGGGGCGAGGACGCGGTGGCGGCGGATGTAGCGCAGACCGGCGCCGAGGTCGCTCCAGGCGGTTCCGGCCACCTCGGGCGTGTCGTCCTTCGGCAGGTCCCGTACCCGCACCGAGAGCAGCAGCGGCACCGAGACGGCGATGAGCAGCCCGGCGAGGGCGAACGCGGCCGGGGCGCCCCCGACGGCCACGCCGAGCCCGCCGAGCGGGGCGCCGACCACGCTGGAGAACCGGATGGCAAGGCCGCGCATCCCCTGGCGCAACTTCTCTTTCGCATCTACCGGAGCGCAGCGTCAGCGCACGGGGTGCCCCGCCTCCCGCAGCGTCTGCTTCACCTCGCCGATCCGCAGATCACCGAAGTGGAAGACGGACGCGGCCAGGACCGCGTCGGCGCCGGCGGCGATCGCCGGCGGGAAGTGGGCCAGCTTGCCCGCGCCGCCGGAGGCGATCACCGGGACCGTCACGTGCCGCCGGACCGCCGCGATCATCTCCAGGTCGTAGCCGTCCTTGGTGCCGTCGGCGTCCATGGAGTTCAGGAGGATCTCGCCGGCGCCCAGCTCGGCCGCCCGGTGCGCCCATTCGACGGCGTCGATGCCGGTGCCGCGCCGGCCGCCGTGCGTCGTCACCTCGAAGGAGCCCGACTCGGTACGGCGCGCGTCGACCGACAGGACCAGGACCTGGCGGCCGAAGCGCTCCGCGATCTCCCGGATCAGGTCGGGACGCGCGATCGCCGCCGTGTTCACGCCCACCTTGTCGGCGCCCGCCCGCAGCAGCTTGTCCACGTCCTCGGCCGTACGGACGCCGCCGCCGACCGTCAGCGGGATGAACACCTGCTCCGCGGTGCGCCGCACCACGTCGTACGTCGTCTCCCGGTCGCCCGAGGACGCGGTGATGTCCAGGAACGTCAGCTCGTCGGCGCCCTCGGCGTCGTACACCTTGGCCATCTCGACGGGGTCGCCCGCGTCACGCAGGTTCTGGAAGTTGACGCCCTTGACGACCCGGCCGTTGTCCACGTCCAGGCAGGGGATGACTCGGACCGCCAGGGTCATGACTGCTCAGGCTCCTCTGAATGCTTCAAGTTCCACTTCCACCAGGATGCGCGGATCGACGAATCCCTCGACGACCAGCAGGGTCGACACCGGGCGCACGGAGTCGAACAGCTCCTTGTGGGCCCGGCCGACGGCGTCCACGTCCCGCACATGGGTCAGGTACATCCGCGTACGGATCACGGACCCGATACCGAGCCCGAACTCGGCGATCGCCTCCAGCGCGCTGGTGAACGCCACTTTCGCCTGCTCGTACGGGTCGCCCTCCCCGTACAGCACGCTGCCCTTGAAGGACGTCGTGCCCGCCACCAGCACCCGGTCGCCCGCCGCGACGGCACGTGCGAAACCGAAACTCTCTTCCCAGGGACTTCCGCTCTGCACGCGCCGCACGGCTTCGGACGTCATGACGACACAGCCTCCAAGGCCTCTTCCAGGGTGAACGCCTTCGCGTACAGGGCCTTCCCGACGATGGAGCCCTCGACACCGAGGGGTACCAGTTCGGCGATGGCACGCAGGTCGTCCAGGGACGACACGCCGCCGGAGGCCACGACCGGGCGGTCCGTCGCCGCGCACACGTTCTTCAGCAGTTCCAGGTTGGGGCCCTGGAGGGTGCCGTCCTTGGCGATGTCGGTGACGACGTAGCGGGCGCAGCCCTCCTTGTTGAGGCGCTCGAGCGTCTCGTAGAGGTCGCCGCCGTCGCGGGTCCAGCCGCGGCCGCGCAGGGTCGTGCCGCGCACGTCCAGGCCGACCGCGATCTTGTCGCCGTGCTCGGCGATGACCTTGGCGACCCACTCGGGGGTCTCCAGGGCGGCCGTGCCGAGGTTCACCCGGGTGCAGCCGGTGGCCAGGGCGGCGGCCAGCGAGGCGTCGTCGCGGATGCCGCCGGACAGTTCCACCTTGATGTCCATCGCCCGGGTGACCTCGGCGATCAGCTCACGGTTGTCGCCCGTGCCGAAGGCCGCGTCCAGGTCGACCAGGTGCAGCCACTCGGCACCGGAGCGCTGCCAGGCGAGGGCGGCCTCCAGCGGGGAGCCGTAGGAGGTCTCGGTCCCGGACTCGCCGTGCACGAGGCGGACGGCCTGGCCGTCGCGGACGTCGACGGCGGGGAGGAGTTCGAGCTTGGCCATGGTCTAGAGGGTTCCGATCCAGTTGGTGAGGAGCTGGGCGCCGGCGTCGCCGGACTTCTCGGGGTGGAACTGGGTGGCCCACAGGGCGCCGTTCTCCACGGCGGCCACGAACGGCTTGCCGTGCGTCGACCAGGTCACCTTGGGGGCGGCGATCAACGGGTTGTGCGACTCCAGCTGCCAGTCGTGTACGGCGTAGGAGTGCACGAAGTAGAAGCGGGCGTCGGGGTCGAGGCCGGCGAACAGCTCGGAGTCGGCGGGGGCGTCGACGGTGTTCCAGCCCATGTGGGGCACGACCTCGGCCTGGAGCGGCTCGACCGTGCCGGGCCACTCGTCCAGGCCCTCGGCCTCCACGCCGTGCTCGATGCCACGCGCGAACAGGATCTGCATGCCGACGCAGATGCCCATCACGGGCCGGCCTCCGGACAGCCGCCGGTCGACCACCCAGTCACCGCGCGCGGCGCGCAGGCCCTGCATGCAGGCGGCGAAGGCGCCCACGCCCGGCACGAGCAGGCCGTCGGCGTTCATCGCCCTGTCGAAGTCACGCGTGATCTCGACATCGGCGCCCACGCGCGCGAGGGCACGCTCGGCGGAACGGACGTTGCCGAAGCCGTAGTCGAAGACCACGACCTTCTTGCTGCCAATGCTCAATTCCACACCCCCAGCCGCATGACGCCCGCGACCAGGCACAGGCCCGCGCCGATGGAGAGCAGCACGATCAGGCTCGTGGGCATCTTCTGCTTGACGAAGGAGACGATGCCGCCGACCAGGAAGAGACCGACGACGATCAGCAGGGAGGAGAGGCTGTTCATGGGGTTACAGCGCGCCCTTCGTGGAGGGGAGGATGCCGGCCGCGCGGGGGTCGCGCTCGGAGGCGTAACGCAGCGCCCGGGCCAGCGCCTTGAACTGGCACTCCACGATGTGGTGCGCATTGCGCCCGTACGGCACGTGCACGTGCAGCGCGATCTGCGCCTGGGCGACGAAGGACTCCAGGATGTGCCGGGTCATCGTGGTGTCGTACTCGCCGATCATCGGCGCCATGTTCTCGGGCTCGGTGTGCACGAGGTACGGGCGGCCGGACAGGTCGACGGTCACCTGGGCGAGGGACTCGTCCAGCGGCACCGTGCAGTTGCCGAAGCGGTAGATCCCCACCTTGTCGCCGAGCGCCTGCCTGAAGGCGGCGCCGAGCGCGAGGGCGGTGTCCTCGATGGTGTGGTGGGAGTCGATGTGCAGGTCGCCGTCGGTCTTCACCGTCAGGTCGAACAGGCCGTGCCGGCCGAGCTGGTCGAGCATGTGGTCGTAGAAGCCCACGCCGGTGGCGATGTCGGTCCGCCCGGTGCCGTCGAGGTCTATCTCGACGAGGACCGAGGTCTCCTTGGTGGTGCGCTCCACGCGTCCTACGCGGCTCATGAACCCTGCTCCTTCTTCAACTCACGGACCGCGTCGAGGAACGCGTCGTTCTCCTCCGGGGTGCCGGCGGACACCCGCAGCCACCCCGGTACGCCGTTGTCCCGGACCAGGACGCCCCGGTCGAGGATCTGCTGCCAGGCGGTGTGGGCGTCGGCGAACCGGCCGAACTGCACGAAGTTCGCGTCGGACTCGGTGACCTCGTAGCCGATCGCGCGCAGCTCGGCGACCAGCCGGTCCCGCTCCGTCTTCAGCTGCTCGACGTACCCCAGCAGGGTGTCGGTGTGCTCCAGGGCGGCCAGCGCGGTCGCCTGGGTGATCGCCGACAGGTGGTACGGCAGCCGGACCAGCTGGACGGCGTCCACGACCGCCGGGTCGGCGGCGAGATAGCCGAGGCGCAGGCCCGCCGCGCCGAAGGCCTTCGACATCGTGCGGGAGATGACGAGGTGCGGGCGGCCCTCCAGCAGGGGCAGCAGCGAGTCACCGTGGCTGAACTCGATGTACGCCTCGTCCACGATCACCATCGACGGCTTGGCCGCCTGCGCCGCCTCGAACAGCGCGAGGACCGTCTCGGGCGGGACAGCGTTGCCGGTGGGGTTGTTGGGGGTGGTGATGAAGACGACGTCGGGCCTGTGCTCGGCGATCGCCTCGACGGCCGCCGCCACGTCGATCGTGAAGTCCTCGTTGCGCGGGCCCGAGATCCAGCCGGTGCCGGTGCCGCGCGCGATGAGCGCGTGCATCGAGTACGACGGCTCGAAGCCGATCGCCGTACGGCCCGGACCGCCGAAGGTCTGCAGCAGCTGCTGGATGACCTCGTTGGAGCCGTTGGCGGCCCACACGTTCTCGATGCCGAGCGGGTACTTGCCCGTCTTCGTCAGGTACTTGGCCAGCTCGGTGCGCAGCTGGACCGCGTCCCGGTCCGGGTAGCGGTTCAGGTCGCGGGCGGCCTCCCGCACCCGCTCCGCGATCCGCTCGACCAGCGGCTCGGGCAGCGGATAGGGGTTCTCGTTGGTGTTCAGCCGTACGGGGACGTCCAACTGGGGCGCGCCGTAGGGGGACTTGCCGCGCAGCTCGTCCCGTACGGGGAGATCGTCGATGCCGGTCACTTGCTCTCGGGTACCTTCCAGCCGAACCGTGCCTTGATCGCCGCGCCGTGCGCCGGCAGGTCCTCCGCCTCCGCCAGCGTCACCACGTGATGGGCGACCTCGGCGAGCGCGTCCTTCGTGTAGTCCACGATGTGGATACCGCGCAGGAAGGACTGGACGGACAGGCCCGAGGAGTGGCAGGCGCAGCCGCCCGTGGGCAGGACGTGGTTGGACCCGGCCGCGTAGTCCCCGAGCGAGACGGGGGCCCAGGGGCCGATGAAGATCGCGCCCGCGTTCTTGACGCGGTCGGCGACCTCGGAAGCCCGAGCGGTCTGGATCTCCAGGTGCTCGGCGCCGTACGCGTCGACGACCCTGAGGCCCTCCTCGATGCCGTCGACCAGCACGATCGCGGACTGCCGGCCCCTGAGCGCGGGCACGATCCGGTCCTCGACGTGTTTGGTGGCCGCGACCTGCGGCTCCAGCTCCTTCTCCACCGCCTCGGCCAGCTCGACGGAGTCGGTGACCAGCACGGCCGCCGCGAGCGGGTCGTGCTCGGCCTGGCTGATCAGGTCGGAGGCCACGTGCACCGGGTCGGCGGTGTCGTCCGCGAGGACGGCGATCTCGGTCGGGCCGGCCTCGGCATCGATGCCGATCCTGCCGGTGAAGAAGCGCTTGGCGGCGGCGACCCAGATGTTGCCCGGCCCGGTGACCATGTTGACGGGCGCGCAGGACTCGGTGCCGTAGGCGAACATCGCGACGGCGGTGGCGCCGCCGGCCGCGTAGACCTCGTCCACGCCGAGCAGGGCGCAGGCGGCGAGGATCGTCGGGTGCGGGAGGCCGCCGAACTCGGCCTGCGGCGGCGAGGCGAGCGCGATCGACCCGACCCCGGCCTCCTGGGCCGGTACGGCGTTCATGATCACGGAGGACGGGTACACGGACCGGCCGCCCGGCGCGTACAGCCCGACGCGCTCGACCGGCACCCACTTCTCGGTCACGGAGCCGCCCGGCACCACCTGGGTGGTGTGGGTGCTGCGGCGCTGTTCGCGGTGGACCAGGCGGGCGCGGCGGATGGACTCCTCCAGCGCGGCGCGCACGGCCGGGTCGAGGGCCTCGAGGGCATCGGTGAGGGCCTGGGCCGGGACACGGACGGATTCCAGCCGTACTCCGTCGAACTTCTCGGCGAAGTCGATCAGCGCCGCGTCGCCACGATGATGCACGGCCTCGCAGATCGGACGCACCTTCTCCAGGGCGGCCGAGACGTCGAAGTCGGCTCGGGGCAGCAGGTCGCGCAGGGCGGGGCCCTCGGGAAGGGCGTCGCCGCGCAGATCGATTCGGGAAATCACAGCCCCAATTCTCTCAGACCGGCGTCGCGGGCCGTGGACGCGTATCAATGGCTGATACAGAACGTGGCGGAACTTGGAAGATCGCCTTCACGTCTAGTGTTCCGGGCGTCACTCAGCGGGCATGAACGGCTGTACCGAAAGCACCGGACCAGGAGAGGACGAAGGTGACCGAGGGGACCGGCGTCGTCGCCGGGGACCTGCCGGACGAGCTGACCGCGGCCGAGGCGGGCATGTGGCAGGCCTTCCGCAACGGCACTGTGTACGACCTGAGCTGCGGCGACACCGTGGTGGACGATCCGCACGGCGGACACCCGTGGGGTCCGGAGCGCACGGTGCGGGCGCGGATCGTGGCCTGGCTGCTGCTGGGCGGCCCGCCGGCGCTCGCGGGCCGGGTCTCCTCGCTGAAGCTGACCGGCGTGCGGATCAACGGCACGCTGGACCTCTCGGGCGGCACGGTTCGGCCGTACGTCGAGCTGCGCGGCTGCCGCTTCGACGAGGAGGTCCTGCTGCCGGAGGCCCGGTTCACGACCTTGCGCATGGTGGACTGCGCGGTGCCCCGGCTGGAGGCGGCCCGGGTGCACACCGAGGGCGACCTGCACCTGCCGCGGTGCCGGTTCCAGAACGGGGCCCGGCTGACGGACGCGCGCATCGGCACCGATCTGATGCTCAACGAGGCGGTGGTGTACCGCGACCGCAGCGGGCGGTCGATCTCGGCGGACGGCATGACCGTCGGCCAGGACCTCCAGGCGGAGATGCTGCAGTCGCACGGCGAACTGCGGCTGCGCGGCGCCAAGGTGGGCGTCTCGCTCAGCCTGCGCGGCGCGAACCTGGACAACCCGTACTCCCGCTACGCCCTGAACGCACCCCAGCTGACCGTCGAGCGCACCCTGTACCTGACCCCGGCCGGCGTCGGCAGCCCGCTGCTGAGCGGCACGACACCGGCGCGCGGGACGCGTATCCAGCGCTTCGACTGCCGGGGCGGGATACGGCTGGACGACGGGCGGTTCGGGGACGCCGTCGACTTCGAACGGGCCCGGTTCACCCTCACCGACGACCAGGAGCTGTCACTGCGCCGGGTGCACGCGTCGGAGCTGCGCTTCCTCGGGGACGGGCCGCAGCGCGGCAAGGTGGTGCTGTCCGGCGCGCGGATCGTCAGCCTGGTGGACCGGGCGGCGAGCTGGCCGGGCCCCGGCAATCTGCACATGGGCGGCTTCGTGTACGAGAACCTCGTCCCGCGCGGTCCGTTCCCGCTGGCCGGCCGGCTGGACTGGGTGGCGGCGGCCACCGCGGAGTACGCCCCGGAGCCGTACGAGCGGCTGGCGGCGGTGCTGCGGGCGGCCGGCGAGGACGAGGACGCGCGGGAGGTGCTGCTCGCCAAGCAGCGGCGGCGCCGCGAGACGCTGCCGCTGGCCGGGAAGTTCTGGGGGTACGTCCAGGACTTGACGGTCGCCTACGGCTACCGTCCCGGCCGGGCCGCGGTGTGGATGGCGGTGCTGTGGGCGGCGGGCACGCTGGCGTTCGCGCACGCGGACCATCCGCCGACGAGCCACGACGCCCATCCGTACTGGAGTCCGGCCCTGTTCACGCTGGACCTGCTGCTGCCGGTGATCGACCTGGGCCAGGTCGGCCAGTGGCAGCTGCACGGCGGCTGGCAGTGGCTGGCGGCCGTGATGATCCTGCTCGGCTGGATCCTGGCGACGACGGTGGCGGCGGGGGCGACCCGACTGCTGCGGCGGAGCTGAGCGACGGGCGACCCGACTGCTGCGGCGAAGCTGAGCGTCGACGGCGGCGCGGGCACGCGGGCGGGGCGGAGGCGGGGCGCGCGGGGTACGAGCGGCGTAGGCGCGCGGGGGCGCGGGTGGGTGAGGTGGGGCGCGAGGAGCCGGTGGGTAAGGCGGGGCCTGAGGACGAGGAGCCGGTGGGTAAGGCGGGGCCTGAGGAGCCGGTGGGTGAGGCGGGGCCTGAGGAGCCGGTGGGTGAGGCGGGGCCTGAGGAGCCGGTGGGTAAGGCGGGGCCTGAGGAGCCGGTGGGTGAGGCGGGGCGCGAGGCGCGGTGGGTGAGGCGGGGCGCGGGCTGCGCACGGGACGGCCTCTCGGGGCGCAGGCGGCGCGGAGGACAGCCACCGAGGAGCGCGGACGGTCCGGAGGACCCGTGACCCGCCCGGAGGGCGCGGGCGGCGCACAGGACGGCCACCCGGGGGCGCGCGATGGCACCGGTCCTCCCAGGGGGCGCAGGGGGCGCGGAAGCCACAGATGGCTCAAACATTGAAGAATCACCTTTACCGGCCCTTGACCGTCCGCCGTACAACTTTCCATGACTTGCCGGAAGCCTCTGGCGCGCCGCCGACCTGCGGTCTTTCAATGGTCGGCACCATGGTTCTGCTTCCCTCGTTCATCCGCCCCACCCGGATGACCAAACGCTCCACGCGCCCGGCCGGCCGACCGCCGGCCGGGGACGAGGTCGTACTCGACGCCGCCGACGACCGCCTCTCGCCCGCACTGGTCGCGGCCGGCCGGGGCGAGTACCACGCCGCGGCCGAGCTGCTCGCGACCACCCGCACCGGGGGCGAGTGGGAGAACCACGACCGGTACGTCCGGCATCTGGCCGCCTTCGCCCGTTCGCGTCCCGAGTGGTTCGAGTCCTGGCGGGCGGCCACCCCGGCGAAGCCCGACGCCCTGCTGGTCGAGGCACAGCTGGCCGTGGACCGCGCCTGGCCCTCGCCTGCCCGCGCCGAGCTGCTGCGCGAGGTGAGCCCGCTGATCACCGCCGCCGCCCGCGCCGACGACCGCGACCCGGTGCCCTGGCGGATCGCGCTCGACCACGCGCGCGGCTCGCGGGCCGGTCACCGGTACTTCGAGGAGCTGTGGGAAGCGGCCGTCCGCCGCGCCCCGCACCACTACGGCTGCCATGTGGCCGCCCTGCGCTACCTGGCCAGCTTCCGGCGCGGTTCCCACGGCGCCTGCTTCGACTTCGCCGAGCGGGCCGCGCAGGACGCCCCGGCCGACTCGCTCGTCCAGGCCCTGCCGGCCCGGGCCGCCTTCGGCTACCTGATCGACGGCCGCGGCCTTGAGATCCCGCGCGCCCGGCTGGATGCCGCCGCCGACCGGGCTCTCACGCTCTCCGCCCGCTTCCCCACGGCCGACCCGTGGGCCGCACAGGTCCGCAACAAGCTCCTGTACGTCCTGCTGCGCCTGCACCGCTGGGAGGACGCCCGCGCCGAGCTGCGCCGGATCGGCCCGTACGCCACGTCCTTCCCCTGGGAGCGGTTCTCCGAGGACCCGCTCGGCCACTTCCTGCGGCTGCGCGAGCACCTGCTGACGGCGGGATCCCGGCCCGCCCCCGCAGGCCTCATGGCGCTGATGAGCGCCCCTGAAGTCCCCCTCGGCAAGCGCGGCGGACACGCGTACGCCGGTGACCACTAGGCTGGGGCGTCGTGACCACCGTCCGTCTCCCGCTCTTCCCGCTGAACACGGTGCTGTTCCCGGGGCTCGTGCTGCCGCTGAACGTCTTCGAGGAGCGCTATCGCGCCATGATGCGCGAGCTGCTCAAGACACCGGAGGACGAGCCGCGCCGGTTCGCCGTCGTGGCCATCCGCGACGGCTACGAGGTGGCGCCGAGCGCCCCCGGCATGCCGGACCCCACGGCACAGCCCGACCGGGGGCCCGCCGCGGGCTTCGGCCCGGACCCCCTGAAGTCCTTCCACGGGGTGGCGTGTGTGGCGGACGCGGCGACCGTCCGGGAGCGGGCCGACGGCACGTTCGAGGTGCTGGCGACGGGCACGACCCGGGTGCGGCTGCTCTCGGTCGACGCGACGGGCCCGTTCCTGACGGCGGAGCTGGAGGAGCTGCCGGAGGAGCCGGGCGACGAGGCGGGCGCGCTGGCCGAGGGGGTGCTGCGCTCCTTCCGCCAGTACCAGAAGCGGCTGGCGGGCGCGCGGGAGCGCTCGCTGTCGACGGGCGCGGACCTGCCGGACGACCCTTCGGTGGTGTCCTACCTGGTCGCGGCGGCGATGGTGCATGACACGCCGACGAAACAGCGGCTGCTCCAGGCCCCCGACACCGCGTCCCGCCTGCGCGACGAGCTGAAACTCCTTCGCGCCGAGACGGCCATCATCCGTAGTCTTCCGTCACTGCCCGCGTTCGAGCTGACACGGGCGCCGACGAGCTTGAACTGACGAAGACGGCGGGACGAGCCGGAGACCAGGAAGAACCGCGGAGCAGGACAGATGGCGAAGAAGTCGAAGAAGCAACAGCAGCAGTCCGCAGGCACCCCCGCGACGGTCGCCCTGTCCTCGGCCGGCGTGGACTTCGCGGTCCACTCCTACGACCACGACCCCTCCCACCCCTCCTACGGCGAGGAGGCGGCGGAGGCGATGGGTGTCTCCCCCGACCGCGTCTTCAAGACCCTGGTGGCCGACGTCGACGGCACGCTGACCGTTGCGGTGGTCCCGGTGTCCGGCTCCCTGGACCTGAAGGCCCTCGCGGCGGCGGTGGGCGGCAAACGAGCCACGATGGCCGACCCGACCCTGGCCGAGCGCACCACGGGCTATGTCCGCGGCGGCATCTCACCCCTGGGCCAGCGCAAGAAGCTCCCGACGGTCCTGGACGACTCGGCCGAATCGCACGAAACGATCTGCGTCTCAGCCGGCCGCCGCGGCCTGGAGGTGGAACTGTCCCCAACGGCCCTGACCAAGTTGACGAACGCGGTGCTGGCGCCTATCGGGCGGGGCTGACGCGACCGGAACCGGCGTCCGGGCGGCTGCTCGCGTCTGCCGGTGACCTGCCGGTGGCCCACCGGCGGACGGAACCCCCGGCACAGCGCCACCCAGACGAGCCCAAAACCCGCTGCTCGCAACCATCGGTCCGCGCTGCGGCGGGCGAAGGGCGCAGCTTCCCGGCGGGGCTGACACGGGCGGAACGGCCGTCTGGGGGTCGACGAACAACCTGCTCGCACCCACCGAGCCGGGCCGACGCCGGGGTGGGGCAACGGAGGCGGCTTCCCGGCGGGGCCGACGCGGGCGGAACCGGCGTCCGTCGGGCTGGGCGGACGGACAACCTGCTCGCACCCGTCAGGCCGGGCCGGCGCCGGGGCGTTGGGGGGAACTGGCGGGGGGTCTCGGGGTGGTTGAGCTGAGCTGAACCGGGACGGCCACTTGTCAGTCGACCGAGTCGGGTGGGTAGGTGGGAAACGGGGGCCAGGGGGCGGGCCCCCTGGTCACGGCGTCGGCGTCTCGGGGTCGCGGGGGCCGAACAGTGCCGTGAGGCCCAGGTGGACCAGCAGCGCGCCCAGCGGCCAGGCCAGCAACGCCCCCTTGGCGTCCAGCTTCAGCGGTGCCGAGAAGGTGACCCCCTTCCCCACGGCCTTGGCATGCGCGAGCACGTCGGACATGGGCCCGAGCCACACCCCCAACCGCCACGCCAGCACCGACCCGAGCAGCGCGCCCAGCCCGAGTGCCACCACGACCGGCACACCCCCACGCCGCCGCAGCAGGAAGACCGCCACCGCGCTGACGAGCCCGAAGCCCAGCCCCAGCAGGGTGAAGGTGCCGTCCACACCCGCCGCCTGCTCGCCCTCGCTGTCCTTGAGGTAGACGACCCAGTTCTTGTCGACCACGTCGCCGACCAGCGGCACATGCGGCGCCAGCCACCACCACAGCAGCCCCAGCAGCACCCCGCCCAGCGCCACGGCCACCGTGATCACGGCGGCATCCCGCAGTTCGGTCTTCATCCCGGGGCCGTCCTGTTCGTACACGCCCCCGGACATCCCGGCAGGCGGCGGCGCCTGCCAGACATCGTCCGGGGACTGGTTGTGCGGCGGCGTAGGCGGAGTCAACGGTGCGGTCACCCTGACATCGTGCCAGGTCGCGCTGTGCGCCGCGTCACCGGACGGCGGCCCTGCGGTACGCCCGGGCCGCCACGGCCAGCGAGACGACCCCGACACCGGCGCACACCCCCAGGTCGAGCAGCACAACGGCCCAGTCCGGATGCGCCCCGAAGGTGCGGGCGTACGCCTCCACACCGTACGTCGACGGCAGCAGATCCCGCGCCAGCCGTACGATCTCCGGCATCCGGTCGGCCGGCAGCACACCCAGCAGCAGCGCCGCCGACATGCCCAGCTGCCCGAGCAGTGTGGCCAGCTCGGGCCGCGGCGCGAGCAGCCCACAGGCGGCGCCGAGCCCGGACAGCGCGGCCCCGGCGAGCGGGATCACGGCCACGAGAATCCACAGATTGCCCAGCGGCAGCCCGAACAGGACACACCCGAAGACAGCCGTCACCAGCGTCCCCGGCACGGTGAAGGAGGCGTACGCCGCCGCCGCGCCCAGCACCACGGCCGCAGGCGGCACCGGCAGGGTGGCGTAGTGATCGAGCCCGCCGCTCGCCCGCAACTGCCCGAAGTACTGCGCCAGCAGATTCAGCGCCACATACGCGACGACCAGCACCGACGACCCCGCCACCACGGACTGGGCCTCACTCCCGCTGTCGACGACACCCCGCATCATCACGGTGATGCCGACGGACTGGAAGGTCGCCACGAACAGCAGCGGAATCCGCGCCACCCGGGCCCGGGACAGCTGCGCCCGGTAGACGGCCGCCAGGGACGGCCACAGCCGCGCGGGCGGTCCGAGCTCAGCCGCGCCCGGCGCCGTCTCCGGCACCACCCGGCGGCCGCCCGGCAGAACCTCGGCGGGTACGACACTCACGACGAGCTGCTCCTCTTCCCTGCGCCAGTCCCACAGACCGCGGTCCTGCAGACCGCAGTCGCACCGACCGCGGTCGCACCGACCCATACGCACCGCACGCCCGCCGCGCTCATGCCTTCACCAACCCCTGCCGGGCCGCGCCGCCGAGCGCCAGGTAGACGTCCTCCAGGCTGGGCGTGGCGAGCGTGAAGTCGTCCAGGGCGGCGAAGGCGGCCCCACCGGTGACGGTGGCGACGGCGGCCCGGGCCTCCTCGGGCGCGAGCCGCAGCGTCCAGCGCCGGCCGGACTCCACGGCGCGTTCACGCAGCGCGGCGACCTCGGGCACCTGAAGCGGCGCCCGGTCCCGCCACACCAGCTCGACCCGCACCTCTCCGGCGACCTGTTCCTTCAGCCCCGCCGGGGTGTCACAGGCGATCACCCGGCCCTGGTCGATGACGGCGACCCGGTCCAGCACGGTCTCGGCCTCGATGACATTGTGGGTGACCAGCAGCACGGTCGTACCGCGCTCGGCGCGCCGCCGGTCCACGGCCGCCCAGACCGCACGCCGGGCCACCGGGTCCATGCCGGTGGTCGGCTCGTCCAGCACGAGCAGCGGGCGCTCGCCGACGAGGGCGGCGGCGAAGCAGGCGAGCCGGCGCTGCCCGCCGGACAGCTTCTTCAGCGCCCGCCCGGCGATCGGCGTGAGCCCCAGCTCCTCCAGTACGGCGTCCCGTTCGGCCCGGGCCCGCGTCACGTCCAGGCCGCGCAGGCGTCCGGTGGTCTCGGCGGCGAGGGAGACGGTCAGCTCGTCCAGCGCCGAGGACTCCTGCCCCAGGTAGGCGAGGAGGCGCGCGGCCCGCTCGGGGTGCCGGACGATGTCGTGCCCGAGGATCTCGATGCTGCCGGTGTCCGGCCGCAGCAGCCCGGTGAGCTGCCGTACGAGCGTGGACTTGCCGGCGCCGTTCGGCCCGAGCAGCCCGAAGACCTCGCCGCGCCGCACATCCAGCTCGACCCCGTCGGTGGCCCGCACCTCGGGAGTGCCGGGCGCACCCCGCCGGCCCTTGACGGCCGGATAGGTCTTGCCGAGCCCGCGCACGCGTACGACCTCGTCATACCGAGGTGCCTGTGCCGCGCGCGTACTCACAAGGGACGAGAGTACGGGGTCGGACCGCTTTACTCGCCTTTGGGGCCACTTCCGTACGCGACCGGTAAGAAATCCCCGCCGCTACTCCCCCGTCGCACTCTCCGCCGCCGCCGGAACGTCGATCTCCCGCCAGAACCCCGCCCGAATGGCGTAACGGTCGTGCTCGTCGATCTGGTCGTCCTTGTGGGCGAGCAGCCCGAACCGCGCGGCGTACCGCAGCAGCTCGCCGTCGATGCGGTGCGGGATGCGCGGATACAGCTGCGAGAGCTTCTGCAGCTGGGCCTGGTCGCCGAGCCGGGACATCCAACGGCGGGCGAAGACCTGTCCCACCTCGTACGGGTCGCCGCCGACGGTGGTGATGTCCTCCTCACGGTCGGCCCACCGCTGCTCCGCCGTGGTGAGCTGGGCGAGCGTCGGCATGGAAGCGACCTCGGGCGGCTCGGCGACCGCGCCCGGCCGGTCCACCCAGCCCTTGTCGGAGGACCAGCGCAGGGTCGCGGTCGCGGGGTGCTGGGCGGAGGGGACGCCGGGGGCGCGCAGGGCGGCGAGGTCCTTGGGGGTGGGGACGCCCTTGTGGGCGGTGGCCCGCTCCTGGGTGCCGTTCTCCGTCACCGTCGCGGCCGGCTGGGGCGCACCCTGTTCGGCCGGCCGCTCGGCCGCCGCCGCGAGCGCGGACTCGGGCAGCGGCGCGGAGAGGATCGCGGCGATCTCGGGCCGGGGCGCGGGTGGCGGGGCGCAGATGCCGGTCAGTTCCTTGACGCGGACGGCCTGGGTGATCCAGGCGCGGTCCAGCACACGCCGCTCGTCGGCCTCGGCGACCAGGTCCTCGGACTGGTTGTAGTCGCCGTCGGCGGCCTGTACGGCCCACAGGTGGACGGCGACGCCGTGCTCCTTGGCGGCCATCATGCCGGGCAGCAGATCGCCGTCGCCGGTGACGAGGACGATGTCGGAGCAGGCGCGGTTGCGGGCCAGTTCGGTCAGCTCGGCGTGCATGGCGGCGTCCACGCCCTTCTGCGCCCAGCGCCCGTCGCTGCGGGTGAGGGCGCCGAGCCGGACGGTGACCCGGGGCATCACGCGCAGCCGGCGATGCTCCGGTTGGGGGACACGGTCGGGGGCGCCGTCGAACCAGTAGATGCGCAGCAGGGGACGCTCGGTGTCGGACTCCGCGCGTTCCCGCAACGCATGGATCAGGGCCGTGTGGTCGACGGTGATCCGGGACCGCGAGGGCTCACCGGCGAGGAGGCTGGCGGCGGCTCCCAGCAGGTACCCGGCGTCCACCAGGACGATGCAGCGGTCCACGCGACTCACCCTCTTCCCGGGAGGTTTTGCTTCGGACTTCCTTCGAGTCTGCCCGACGGCGCGGGGGTTAACGGCCCGAACTCGATCTTCGGCGTGGCGTTTGCGGATCCCGCTCGCCCACCTGCCCTGTCACACACGGTAATTATCCGACATGCGCTTGATGTCAGCGTATGTGAATCTGGTCCCGGCCCTGGCCCCTAGATCCCCCACAGGAGGCAGATCACCATGGCCAAGAACAAGAACCGCAAGCAGGCCGGCCCGCAGAACCGCGCGTCGCACGCCGAGCAGAGCAACGAGCACGCGCAGCGGCAGACGGAGGCGCACGAGTCGCCGGTGTCGCACATCCAGGGCAGCCCGGCGGATGTTGCCGGCAAGAAGCGGAAGAGCTTCGGCCACAACTAAAGGGCAGTTGAAGCCCAGGCAGCAGGAGGGGCGCACCCTTGGCGGGTGCGCCCCTTCGTGCGTGTGCTCACGCAGCGGGCTCAGCCCGCGAGGCAGGACGGGCCGAGCAGCACCTTCAAGTCGCCGAAGAGTGCGGGGTCGGGCTTGACCCGGTGCCGGTCCAGGCGCAGCACGGTGGTCTTGCGCGGGCCCTGGAGCTTGATGCGGACCTCGCTGTCGCCCTTGTGATGGCTGAGGATCTCGCCGAGGCGGCTGACCATGGGCGGAGTGACCTTCACGGCCGGGATGGTGAGGATCACCGGCGCGTTGGTGCCCGCGTTGGACAGGTCCGGGACCATCAGCTCCATGGCGACGAGCCGGGGCACGTCCTCGCGCTTGTCGAGACGTCCCTTGACGAACACCACGGCGTCCTCGACGAGTTGGGTGGACACCAGCTGGTAGGTCGCCGGGAAGAACATGCACTCGATGGAGCCTGCGAGGTCCTCGACGGTGGCGATCGCCCAGGCGTTGCCCTGCTTGGTCATCTTGCGCTGCAGGCCGGAGATGATGCCGCCGATGGTGACGACCGCGCCGTCGGCGTGCTCGCCTCCGGTGAGCTGGGCGATGCCCGCGTCGGCCTTGTCGGCGAGGACGTGTTCCAGGCCGAAGAGGGGGTGGTCGGAGACGTACAGACCGAGCATCTCCCGCTCCTGGGCGAGCAGATAGGTCTTGTCCCACTCGTCGGTGGAGAACTCCACGTCGAGTCCGAAGCCGGGCTCGCTGGTGGTGTCCTCGCCCATGCCGCCGAAGAGGTCGAACTGCCCCTCGGCCTCCTTGCGTTTGACCGCGACCACGTTGTCGATCATCGGCTCGTACTGCGCCATGAGGCCCTTGCGGGTGTGGCCCATCTCGTCGAAGGCGCCGGCCTTGATGAGCGATTCGGTGGTGCGCTTGTTGCAGACCACCGCCTCGACCTTGTCGAGGTAGTCGGGGAAGGAGGCGTACTTCCCCTGCGCCTTGCGGCACTTGATGATCGACTCGACCACGTTGGTGCCGACGTTGCGGACGGCGGAGAGGCCGAAGAGGATCACGTCGTCGCCCTGGGCGGCGAAGTTGGCCTCGGACTCGTTGACGTTCGGCGGGAGCACGCGGATGCCCATGCGGCGGCACTCGTTGAGGTAGACCGCCGACTTGTCCTTGTCGTCCTTGACGGAGGTCAGCAGCGCGGCCATGTACTCGGCGGGGTGGTTCGCCTTGAGGTAGGCGGTCCAGTAGGAGACCAGGCCGTACGCGGCGGAGTGCGCCTTGTTGAAGGCGTAGCCGGCGAAGGGGACCAGCACGTCCCACAGCGCCTGGATGGCCTCGTCGCTGTAGCCGTTCTTGCGGGCGCCGGCCTGGAAGATGGTGAAGTTCTTCGCCAGTTCCTCGGGCTTCTTCTTGCCCATGACCCGGCGGAGGATGTCGGCCTCGCCGAGCGAGTAGCCCGCGATGATCTGGGCAGCCTTCTGCACCTGCTCCTGGTAGACGATCAGGCCGTAGGTGACGTCCAGGACCTCCTTGAGCGGCGCCTCCAGCTCGGGGTGGATCGGCGTGATCTCCTGCTGCCCGTTCTTGCGCAGGGCGTAGTTGGTGTGGGAGTTCATGCCCATCGGGCCCGGCCGGTACAGGGCCGACACGGCGGAGATGTCTTCGAAGTTGTCGGGCTTCATCAGCCGCAGCAGGGACCGCATGGGGCCGCCGTCGAACTGGAAGACGCCGAGGGTGTCGCCGCGCTGGAGCAGGTCGAAGGTCGTGGGGTCGTCGAGCGGCAGGGACAGCAGGTCGATGTCGAGGCCCTTGTTGGCCTTCACCATCTTGACCGCGTCGTCCATGATCGTGAGGTTGCGCAGGCCCAGGAAGTCCATCTTCAGCAGGCCGAGCGACTCACAGCTCGGGTAGTCCCACTGGGTGATGGTCACGCCGTCGGTGTGCCGCACCCACACCGGGACGTGTTCGGTGATGGTCTCGCTGGACATGATCACGCCGGCGGCGTGCACGCCCATCTGCCGGACCAGGCCCTCCACACCGCGCGCGGTGTCGATGACCTTCTTCACGTCCGGCTCGTTCTCGTACATCGCGCGGACCTCGCCCGCCTCGCTGTAGCGGGGGTGGCTGGGGTCGGTGATGCCGGACAGCGGGATGCCCTTGCCCAGGACGTCGGCGGGCATGGCCTTGGTGATGCGGTCGCCCATCGCGTACGGGTAGCCCAGCACGCGCGCGGAGTCCTTGATCGCGTTCTTCGCCTTGATGGTGCCGTAGGTGCCGATCATGGCGACCTTGTCGGCGCCGTACTTCTCGGTCACGTACCGGATCACCTCGACGCGCCGGCGCTCGTCGAAGTCGATGTCGACATCGGGCATCGAGATGCGCTCGGGGTTGAGGAAGCGCTCGAAGATCAGGCCGTGCGGAATCGGGTCGAGGTCGGTGATGCCCATGGCGTAGGCGACGATCGAGCCGGCCGCGGAGCCTCGGCCGGGGCCGACGGCGATGCCGTTGTTCTTGGCCCACATGATGAAGTCGGCGACCACGAGGAAGTAGCCGGGGAAGCCCATCGAGATGATGACGTCCATCTCGTAGTCGGCCTGCTTCTGGCGGTCCTCGGGGATGCCGCCCGGGTAGCGGCGCTCCATGCCGCGGCGGACCTCCTCCTTGAACCAGGTGACCTCGGTGTAGCCCTCGGGGATGTCGAACTTGGGCATGAGGTCGCGCTTCTCGAACATGCCGTCCGTGTCGACCATCTCGGCGACGAGGAGCGTGTTGGCGCAGCCTTCCTGCCAGGCGTCCGAGGAGTCGATGGCGTACATCTCGTCCGTGGACTTCAGGTAGTAGCCGGTGCCGTCGAACTTGAAGCGGTCCGGGTCGGAGAGGTTCTTGCCGGTCTGGATGCACAGCAGGGCGTCGTGGGCACCCGCCTCGTGCGCGTAGGTGTAGTGCGAGTCGTTGGTGACCAGCGGGGGGATGCCGAGCTTCCTGCCGATCTCCAGCAGGCCGTCGCGAACCCGGCGCTCGATCTCGATGCCGTGGTCCATCAGCTCCAGGAAGTACCGGTCCTTGCCGAAGATGTCCTGGTAGTCGGCGGCGGCCTTCAGGGCCTCGTCGAAGTGGCCGAGGCGCAGCCGGGTCTGCACCTCGCCCGAGGGGCAGCCGGTGGAGGCGACGATGCCCTCGGACCACTGGGCGATGGTCTCCTTGTCCATCCGGGGCCACTTCTGCAGCCAGCCCTCGGCGTAGGCGTCGGAGGAGAGGCGGAAGAGGTTGTGCAGACCGGTCTTGTTCACGGCCCACATCGTCTTGTGGGTGTAACCACCGGAACCGGAGATGTCGTCCCGCTTCTGGTGCGGCTGGCCCCAGAGGATCTTGCGCTTGTTGCGCCGGGACTCGGGGGCGACGTACGCCTCGATCCCGATGATCGGGGTGATTCCGGCCTTCTTCGCGGAGTGGAAGAAGTCGTACGCCCCGTGGAGGTTGCCGTGATCGGACATGGCGATGTGCGTCATGCCCATCTCGTTGCAGGCGTTGAACATGTCCTTGAGCCGCGCGGCACCGTCCAGCAGCGAGTACTGGGTGTGTACGTGCAGGTGCGTGAAGGGCGGCTTTGACACGGTATGGCCTCCAACGGAAACACTTGGCGACGGGCTGGCGGACAGTTCTGGGGACAGCGTCGAAGTCTATGCCTCGGGACTGACACTCGCGGGCCCCATCCGCGTACCTTCATGCGGGAACCGGGCACTCCCGCGTGGCGTCGCCCGTTGGAGACGGCAGAAACGCTGTCGTACAGGTAGGCACGGAAAGCACCAGGAGGCACCCAGCGATGTCGTTCCCCCAGCTCAGCGACGAGCAGCGCGGCGAGGAGATCCTCGCCGTCTTCGACACCGCCTTCGGCCGGCTCCTGGCCGCCGACCCGGCCGCGTTCCGGGTGAAGTTCCGGAAGATGGCGGCCTCGGCCTTCGCGTTCTACCGGGGCACGGCGTGCCTCTTCTACCACGACCTGGACGCCGAGAAGCGCGGTGGTCCATTTCTGGACGACCGCACCTCGCGCGTGTGGATCCACGGCGATCTGCATGCGGAGAACTTCGGCACGTACATGGACTCCAACGGCCGCCTGGTCTTCAACGTCAACGACTTCGACGAGGCCTACGTCGGCCCGTTCACCTGGGACCTGAAGCGCTTCTCGGCGTCGATCGCCCTCATCGGGTACGCGAAGGCGCTCAGCGACGAGCAGATCACCGAGCTGGTGCAGACCTACGCGGCCGCCTACCGCGAGCGCATCCACGCGCTGGCCACCGGCGCGAAGAGCGACGAGGTGCCGCCGTTCACCCTGGACACCGCCGAGGGCCCGCTGCTGGGCGCCCTGCGCGCGGCCCGCTCGCTGACCCGCTTCGAGCTGCTGGACTCGATGACGGAGATCCGGGACTTCGAGCGCCGCTTCGCGCCGGGCGGGGGCTCGATCGAGCTGGACGCGGCCACCCGCTACAAGGTCCTCGCGGCCTTCGACGGCTACCTGGAGACGCTGCCGGACTCCTCCCTGGCCCGCCCGGACTCCTACCGCGTGAAGGACGTCGTCGGCCGACGGGGCATCGGGATCGGGTCGGCGGGCCTGCCGTCGTACAACATCCTGCTGGAGGGGCACAGCGACGCCCTGGAGAACGACGTCGTGATCTACATCAAGCAGGCCCAGACCCCGGCCGTCTCCCGGCACATCACGGATCCGGCCATCGCCGGCTACTTCCAGCACGAGGGCCACCGCACGGTGATCTCCCAGCGCGCCCTGCAGGCGCACGCCGACCCGTGGCTGGGCTGGACCGAGCTGGACGGCGCGGGCCAGCTGGTGGCCGAGGTCTCGCCGTACGCCGTCGACCTGGACTGGGGCGACATCGACGACCCGGAGGAGATCGCGCAGGTCGTCGCCGACCTGGGCCGGGCCACTGCGACGATGCACGCGGCGGCGGACGACACCTCCGGCGAGTCCCTGGTGCCGTTCTCCACCGAGCGTGCCATCGACGCGGCCATCGCCGCCGACGAGGAGGGCTTCGCACCCCTCCTGGTGGACTTCGCGCACGGCTACGGCGCACGCGCGCGTGCCGACCACCAGATCTTCGTCGACCTGTTCCGCAACGGCCGGATTCCGGGGCTGTAACCTTCGCGGACTCACAGGCACCCTTTAGGGGGCCTTTACCCGCGTACGTGACACACTCTTCTCTCGCTATGGACATATCCGGGGCCCAGCTCAGAACCGTGCGAGCGGCGCTGTTCACGGCTGTCGTCGTGACGCTCAGCACCGCGTCGCACGTGCTGCTGTCCCGGGCCCCGCTGCCGGTGGCGACCGTGCTCGCGGTCGCCGCCGCAGTGTTCGCCACCGCGTATGCGCTGGCGGGCCGCGAGCGCGGCTTCGGCCGCATCGCGGCCCTGCTGATCCCGCTGGAACTGGCCGCCGACACGGTGTTCACCACCGGCCAGAACACCTGTTACGGCAGGGCGGGGGGCCCGGTCGCCGGCCCCCTGCACGCGTTCGGCTTCGACGTGCTGTGCCGGGGCGGTGCCGTCGGCACCCCACTGGCCCAGATGACCGGGACCGACGGCCGTCCCGGGGCGCTGCTCGCGCACGCCAGTCCGGCCGCCGCCTGGCTGCTGCTCGCCGCGCACGTCGGCGTGGGTCTGCTCGCCGCCGCCTGGCTGCGCCGGGGCGAGCGGGCGCTGGTGCAGCTGCTGCGCGCGGTCGCCGCCACCACCTTCCGGCCGCTGCTGCTCGCGGTCGCCGCGGGCGCCGTCCGGCTGACCCCGGCGCGCCGGCTGCCGCGCCCGGCCCCGCGCCGGGCCGCCGCCCGCGACCGGCTTCTCGTGCACTCCCTGGGACGGCGTGGACCGCCGTGCTCGCCCGCCCTCGCCCTCGCCGGCGAGGCCTGAGCACTTCCAGTCCCCCACACGTATCCCGCGTACGGCATGTGCGCGTCCCACACGGAGATCACCAACATGAGCAAGCGAAACAGCCAGTCGGCGAAGACGGCGGCCCGGGAGCGGCTGCGTCAGGAGCGCGAGCGGCAGGCCAAGCGCGACAAGGCAAAGCGGCAGGTCATCGTGGCCGCCTCGGTCGTGGCCGTGCTGGCCGCGGCCGGCGGCATCGGCTATGCCGTCGTCCAGGCGAACACACCCACCGGGTGGAACGCCGCGAAGACCAAGCCGCTCGTGAAGCCGGCCAACACCACGGGCGCGGACGGCACGACCGTCGTCATCGGCAAGAGCACCGCCCAGAAGACCCTCACCATCTACGAGGACCCGCGCTGTCCGGTCTGCGCGCAGTTCGAGCAGACGGTCGGTTCGACCGTGAAGAAGGACATCGACGACGGCAAGTTCAAGCTCCGGTACGTCGGTGCCACCTTCCTCGACAAGAACCTGCCCGGTGTGGGCTCCAAGAACGGGCTCAGCGCCCTCGGCGCCGCGCTCAACGTCAGCCCGGAGGCGTTCCTCGAGTACAAGGCCGCGATGTACTCGACGAAGTGGCACCCCGACGAGAACGACGACAAGTTCAAGGACGACGCCTATCTGATCAAGATCGCGGACACGGTTCCCGCCCTGAAGGGCAACGCGACGTTCCAGAAGGCCGTGAAGGACGGCACCTACGATCGGTGGGCGCTGGAGGAGTCCAAGATCTTCGACAAGGACGGCATCCAGGGCACCCCGACCCTGAAGATGGACGGCAAGACGCTGACGGGCGCCGACGGCAAGAACCCGCCTATGACCGTGGCCGACTTCGACAAGGCCATCGACGCGGCACTCAAGGGCTGACGCACCGGCGGAATCCGTCCTTCCCGTGAAGAGCGGGCGAACATTGGGAGTTCGCCCGCTCTCACGTGCGTACCGGTCAGTAACCTGATCGGCCGTGACCAGTCGAAAAAGATCACTTTCGGCCGCCGAAGGCCTCAACTCCCTCTCGCCCCGCCGCCGTACGGTCGTCAAGGCCGCGGCGGCGACCGCTGTGCTGGCCGGCCCGCTCGCCGCCTCCCTTCCGGCGCGCGCCGCCGACCAGGCCCCCGCCTTCCTGCACGGTGTCGCCTCCGGTGACCCGCTGCCCGACGGTGTCCTGCTGTGGACCCGGGTGACCCCGACCCCCGACGCCGTACCCGGTTCCGGGGTGGGCCCGGACACCGAGGTGAGCTGGGTCGTCGCCAGGGACAAGGCGTTCAGCAGCATCGTCGCCAAGGGCTCGGTGACCGCGACCGCGGCCTCCGACCACACCGTGAAGGCCGACGTGCGCGGCCTGCAGCCGGCCACCGACTACTGGTTCCGCTTCTCGGCCGGCGGCACCGACTCCCCGGTGGCGCGCACCCGCACCGCGCCGGCGACCGACGCGGCCGTGGCGAACCTCCGCTTCGGCGTGGTCACCTGCGCCAACTGGGAGGCCGGTTACTTCGCCGCCTACCGCCATCTCGCGGCCCGCAGCGATTTGGACGCCTGGCTGCACCTCGGCGACTACATCTACGAGTACAAGTCCGGCGAGTACGCGGCGCGCGGCACGGTCGTCCGCCCGCACGCACCGGCCAACGAGATCATCACGCTCGCCGACTACCGGATCCGGCACGCGAAGTACAAGACCGACCCCGACCTCCAGGCCCTGCATCTGAAGGCGCCGGTCGTCGCGATCTGGGACGACCACGAGTTCGCCGACAACGCCTGGTCGGGCGGCGCGGTCAACCACACCGAGGGCGCGGAGGGCACCTGGACGGCCCGCAAGGCGGCCGCCAGGCAGGCCTACTTCGAGTGGATGCCGGTCCGCCCCGCCATCGAGGGCACCACCTACCGGCGGCTGCGCTTCGGCAAGCTCGCCGACCTGTCCCTGCTGGACCTGCGCTCCTTCCGCTCCCAGCAGGCGTCCGCGGGCAGCGGCTCGGTGGACGACCCGAACCGCACGATCACCGGGCGGGCCCAACTCGACTGGCTGAAGGCCGGGTTGAAGGCCTCCGACACCAGGTGGCGGCTGGTCGGCAACTCGGTGATGATCGCGCCGTTCGTCATCGGCTCCCTCACCGCCGACCTCCTCAAGCCGCTCGCCAAGCTGCTCGATCTGCCGCAGGACGGCATCGGCGTCAACACCGACCAGTGGGACGGCTACACCCACGACCGTCGCGAACTCCTCGACCACCTGCGCTCGAACGGCATCGGCAACACCGTCTTCCTGACCGGTGACATCCACATGTCCTGGGCCAACGACGTGCCGGTGGACGCGGGCACCTATCCGCTGTCGCCGTCGGCGGCCACCGAGTTCGTGATCACCTCGGTGACCTCCGACAACCTCGACGACATCGTCAAGGTCCCCGAGGGCACGGTCTCCGCCGTCGCCGCGCCGCTCATCGAGGTCGCCAACCGGCACGTCCACTGGGTGGACACCGACCGGCACGGCTACGGCGTGCTGGACATCACCGCCGACCGCGCGCAGATGGACTACTACGTCCTGTCCGACCGCACCGACCAGAACGCGACCTCCCAATGGGTGCGCTCCTACCGCACCCGCAGCGGCACGCAGCGGGTCGAACGGACCTACGACCCGGTGTAGCCGGCGGCTATCCGGACTGCAGGGTGTCGAGGAAGCCGAGCGCCACCCGCCAGGTGGCCTCGGCGGCCTCGGCGTCGTAGTCGGGCAGCTCGGGGTCGGTGTAGAGGTGCCCGGCGCCGGCGTAGCGGTAGACCTCCACGTCGGCTCCGGCGCGCCCCATCTGCAGGTACCAGGCGGTCAGCCAGTCGTCCGTCTCGAACGGGTCCGGCTCGGCCACATGCAGCTGCACCGGCAGCTCGTCCACGTGCGCCGTCGGCGCGATGTCCGACGTGCCGTGCAGAAGCAGCAGCCCGCGCGCCTTGTCGTCGCCGAGGGCGAGGGTCTGGGCGATCGAGGCGCCGAGCGAGAACCCGGCGTACACCAGCCCGCGGTCCGAGTAGGGGGCCGCCGCCAGCACGGCCCGCTTCAGCAGTTCCTCCTTGCCGACCGACTCCTTGAACTCCATGCCCTCCTCGACGGTGTCGAACGTGCGCCCCTCGAAGAGGTCCGGCGTCCACACCTCGTGACCGGCCGCGCGCAGCCGGTCCGCGGCCTCGCGTACCGCGGGCCTGAGGCCGTAGGTCGAGTGAAAAAGCATGATGTTCATGAGGCCATGGTGCCAGCCGGTGCGAGATCGCCGGCACCGCCGCAGCCGGGAACACGCCGAACTCACATGTTCATGCCCGCCGGGCACCGGTTAGAAGCTGGTGCATGGAGAACCTGGTCCGCCCTGTGATCGTGATCGGCGGCTCGGTGCTGCTCACGCTGGCCGTCGGCTGGGCCACCGACCGGCTGCTGCGCAAGGCCGACGAACGCGAACACGACTCACCGCTGTGGGCGCTGCTGCGCCGCGGCCGCGTCCCCTACCAGCTCGTGCTGTGCGCCGCCCTGCTCCGCGGGTCCTACGACCAGGCGAAGCTGCTGGAGCGGCACCAGGTCGGCATCGGCCGGGCACTGACACTGGTGCTGATCGGCTCCGCCGCCTGGCTGGTCATCCGGATCGCCGCGGCGATCGTCGAGACCACCTACAGCCGCTACGCCCGCGCGCACCGGGATCCGGCCCGGGTGCGCAGGGTGCGCACACAGGTGGAGCTGATCATGCGGGTGGTGTCGGCGATCGTCATCGTCGTGGCGATCGCGGCCATGCTGCTGACGTTCCCGGCGATGCGGGCGGCCGGCGCCTCGCTGCTGGCCTCGGCGGGCATCCTCGGCATCGTGGCCGGTGTCGCCGCCCAGTCGACCCTGTCCAACATGTTCGCCGGACTGCAGATCGCCTTCGGGGACATGGTGCGCATCGGCGACACGGTGGTCGTGGACGGCGAGTGGGGCACGGTCGAGGAGATCACCCTGACCTTTCTGACGGTACGGACCTGGGACGAGCGCCGGATCACCATGCCGGTGTCGTACTTCACCTCCAAACCCTTCGAGAACTGGTCGCGGGGCACCCCGCAGATGACCGGCACCGTCTTCTGGCACCTGGACCACAGCGCGCCCATCGAGGCGATGCGCGAGAAGCTGCGTGACATCCTGCGCGAGAGCCCCGCCTGGGACGGCCGCGCCTACGGCCTCGTGATGACCGACAGCACGCCCAACACCGTCCAGGTGCGGGCCCTGATGACCGCGAAGGACGCCGACGACATCTGGACGGTGCGGGTCACGGTCCGCGAGCAGATGATCACCTGGCTGGCGAGGGAACACCCGTACGCCCTCCCTCGCGTCAACACCTCCGAGGCGGTGCCGCGTCCCGCGGAGCCGGTCAGTGGCCGCGCTCCGCGCCCCCGTTGACCTGGATGACCTGTGAGGTGACGTGCGCGGCTCCGGGCGAGGCCAGCCAGTGCAGGGTCGCGGCCACGTCTCCCGGTATCCCGGCGCGGCCGGTCGAGGTCTCGGCGATGAGCTGCGCCCGCCGCTCCGGCGTCGGGCCGGCGCCGAAGAACTCGGTGTCCTCGATGTAACCGGGCGCGACCACGTTCACGGTGATGCCGTGCGGTCCCAGCTGCCGGGCCAGATCGTGTGCGTACGGGTGCAGCGCGGCCTTGGACGCCGCGTAGGCGCCGCTGCCCGAACCGCGGTAGGCGGCGATGGACGAGATGAACAGCACCCGCCCGCCCGGTTCGGCGAGCCGGTCCTTCAGGGCTTCGGTGAGCAGAGCGGCGGTCAGGGTATTGAGCCGGAAGTTGTCCGTCCAGGCGTGGGCCACCAGCTCCAGGGGGTCCTCGCCACCGGCCGGCGGATGCTGGCCCCCGGCGCCTCCGGCGCTGTGCACGAGCACGTCGACCGTGCCGAGTTCCCGGGCGACGAACTCTGCCACGCCCCGTACGTCCGCCGGCTCCGTCAGGTCTGCCGCAAAGGTGAGGGAGCCGGGCACCGCGGCCTTCTCCAGCACCTCCGCGCGCCGCCCCAGCAACAGCACCCGGTCGCCGTCCGCCGCGAAGGCCTGCGCCGTCGCCAGCCCGATGCCCGTACCACCACCACTGATCACGATGTTGCGAGTCATGATCCGAGAGTAGGAGTGATCGGCCGACGATGCCGGGATTTGTCCACAGGTCCGCCATGTTCATATGACTTTTCATGCACAGGGCTCAGCTCACGGCAAACTGCGCACGTCGTCCGGCAGCCCCGGGACAGCAGAGCCAACTGATCCACGGCCGGCGCTCCCGGGGTCGACAGTCACACGGCAGGCCTCAAGCCGGCCACCGACCAGCCCGAACGCCTGCCGCCGCCGGAGCGCTGCGCGGGCTTCTACAGGGCCCGGCGCATCGCCCGGTGCGGGATGCCGGCGTCCGGGAACTCCGGGCCGTACGCCACATAGCCGAGCCGCTCGTAGAAGCCCAGCGCGTGGGTCTGTGCGTGCAGGTCCACCGCGGTGAGGCCATGCGCGCGTGCCGCCTCCTCGATGGCCCGCACCAGGGCCACGCCGACGCCGAGCCCGCGGGCCTCACGGGCGACGGCGAGCCGCCCCAGGGAGCCCACCGAGGCGTCGCCGCCGGTCTTCGCCGCCGCGGGCTCGCCGTGCAGCAGCCGCCCGGTGCCGAGCGGCACGCCGTCCTCGCGGACCGCGAGCACATGCACGGCGACCGCGTCGTAGGCGTCGTACTCGATGGTCTCGTCGACGCCCTGCTCGCGGACGAAGACCTCCTTGCGGACCGCAAAGCACGCCTCGCGGTCGGCGGGATCCTCGGCGACCCGGACGGTGTACGGCGCGCTCACGCGTACGTCTCCTCGCGAACCTGGTCGAGGGCCTTCTGCAGGTCCTCGGGATAGGCGCTCTCGAACTCCACCCACTCGCCGTCCCCGGGGTGCTCGAAGCCGAGGCGCACGGCGTGCAGCCACTGGCGGGTCAGGCGCAGCCGCTTGGCGAGGGTGGGGTCGGCGCCGTAGGTGAGGTCGCCGACACAGGGGTGGCGGTGGGCGGACATGTGGACGCGGATCTGGTGGGTGCGGCCCGTCTCCAGCTTCACGTCCAGCAGGGAGGCGGCGCGGAAGGCCTCGATGAGGTCGTAGTGCGTCACCGAGGGCTTGCCGTCGGCCGTGACCGCCCACTTGTAGTCGTGGTTCGGGTGGCGGCCGATGGGCGCGTCGATCGTGCCGCTCGTCGGGTCCGGGTGGCCCTGGACCAGGGTGTGGTAGCGCTTGTCGACCGTGCGCTCCTTGAACTGGCGCTTGAGCGAGGTGTACGCCCGCTCCGACTTGGCGACCACCATCAGGCCCGAGGTGCCGACGTCCAGGCGGTGCACGATGCCCTGGCGCTCGGCGGCGCCGGAGGTGGAGATCCGGTATCCGGCGGCGGCGAGACCGCCGATGACGGTGGGGCCGCTCCAGCCCGGCGACGGATGCGCGGCCACGCCGACCGGCTTGACGATCACGACCACGTCCTCGTCGTCGTGCACGATCTCCATGCCCTCGACCGGCTCGGCGACCACCTGCACCGGCGCGGGCGCCTGGGGCATCTCGACCTCCAGCCAGGCGCCGCCGCTCACCCGCTCGGACTTGCCGACCACCGTGCCGTCGACCTGGACCTTGCCGGCCGCGGCCAGCTCCGCCGCCTTGGTGCGGGAGAAGCCGAACATGCGGGAGATGGCGGCGTCGACGCGCTCGCCCTCCAGGCCGTCGGGCACGGGCAGGGTACGGATCTCGGGAATCGTGCTCACCCGTCGAGTATGCCGGACGGGTGGAACCGGCCCGCACGAGCCTGTGGAAAACCGCCTGCGGACGGCCCTGGCCTCAGTCCTTGTGGACGGTGCCGTCCGGGTCCAGGCCCCGGAAGGACAGCAGGACGATCAGGATGCCGCCGCACACGATCGCCGAGTCGGCCAGGTTGAACACGGCGAATCCCTTGGGCGCGATGAAGTCCACGACCTTGCCCTCGAACACGCCGGGCGACCGGAAGATGCGGTCGGTCAGGTTGCCGAGGGCACCGCCGAGCAGCAGGCCGAGCGCAATGGCCCAGGGGTAGCTGTAGAGCTTGCGGGCCAGGCGCATGATCACCACGATCACGGCCGCGGCGATCACGGTGAAGATGATCGTGAAGGCCGCGCCGAAGCCGAAGGCCGCACCTGGGTTGCGGGTGGCGTTCAGCTCCAGCCAGTCCCCGACGAGCCTGATCGGCTCATGGCCCTCCAGCTTGGCGACCACGAGCAGCTTGCTGATCAGATCGAGGGCGTACGCGAACGCGGCCACCGCGAACAGCAGGGCGATCCGGCGCCCACGACCACCCCGCGCCGCGGCCGGGGTCTGCTGCCCGCCCGCGCCGGACGCGGCGGCCGGGCTGGACGCACCGGAACCGGCGGGCGCTCCGGCCGCAGCCGTCCGCTCGCCGCCGTCGTCCGGGGTGTCCGGCGTACCGATGATGCGCTCCGCCTCTGCCACGTGAGTCCCTCAACCTAGGTGCCTGACTGAGGACGAGACTACGGCACGGCCCCGCACGGTCAGGAGCGGCGTTCCTGCTTCTGCTTGCACTCGACGCACAGCGTGGCCCGGGGGAAGGCCTGCATCCGGGCCTTGCCGATGGGGTTGCCGCAGTTCTCGCACAGGCCGTAGGTGCCCGCGTCCAGCCGCTCCAGGGCGTGCTCGTTCTGGACCAGCATCTCGCGCGCGTTGGCGGCGAGCGCCAGCTCGTGCTCACGCGTGATGTTCTTGGTGCCGGTGTCGGCCTGGTCGTCTCCCGCGCCGTCCCCGGAGTCCCGCATCAGGCCCGCGAGGGACGCCTCGGAGGAGCTGATCTCGGTGCGGAGCCGCTCCACCTCGGACAGCAGTTCGGCACGGGCCTCGGCGACCTCTTCCGGGGTCCAGGGGTCCTCTCCGGGGCGCACCGCCAGCTCGCCGGGCTCCGCCGCGGCGACTCGCGCCTTGGGAACGGCGGTCTCCGCCATGGCCGTGCCAGGAGTCTTCTTCGCAACCACCGTCGTGGCTCCCGTCTGCTCCGCGGCCCGCGCCGCGCCCGCTTTCTTGGCCCTGCTCGTGTCAGCCGCCTCCGTGGAGACGCCCTTCGCGGCCGCCTTCCTGCCGCCGGCCTTCCGGGCCGGCGCCTTCTTGACGGCCGTCTCCTCCACCGCTCCCTTCGCCGCCGGCTTCTTTCCGCCGGACTTCTCTGCCACCGCCTTCTTCGGGGCCGCCTCGGCCGCCACCGCGACCGCGGCGACCGCCGTCTTCTCGGCGGCGGCCTTCCTGGCAACGGCCTTCTTGGCCAGCCTCTCCTTGACGGCGGTCTCCTTGGTGGTCGCCTTCTTGGCGGACCCGGCCGCCATCTTCCTGGCGGCCTTCTTCATGGCCGTCTCTTCCCCCACCGCCGCCTTTTCGGCGGCCGTCTCCTTGGCCGCGGACTTCCTGGCAGCCGTCTTCTCGGCGGCCGTCTTCTCGGCCGCGGACTTCCTGGCAGCCGACTTCTCGACAGCCGTCTTCGGGGCGGCCGACTTGTCGGCGGCCGTCCTCTTGGCGGCAGTCTTCCCGGCAGCAGTTTTCCCGGCGGCCGTCTTCTTGACGGCGGTCTCCTCCTCGGCCGTCATCGCCTTGTCCACGGGCTTCCGGCGAGCCTCCTCCTCGCCGGCCGGATCCCTCGCCGCGGTCTTCCGCACGGCCGTCCTCCCGGCGGCCGTCTTCTTGACGGCGGTCTCCTCCTCGGCCGTCATCGCCTTGTCCACCGGCTTCCTGGGAGCCTTCTCCTCGGCGGCCGGATCCCTCGCCGCGGTCTTCCGCACGGCCGTCCTCCCGGCAGCCGTCTTCTTGACGGCGGTCTCCTCCTCGGCCGTCATCGCCTTGTCCACCGGCTTCCTGGGAGCCTTCTCCTCGGCGGCCGGCTCCTGCCCCGCGGGCTTCCGCGCGGCCGTCCTCCCGGCAGCCGGCTCCTTCACGGCCGGCGCTCTCATCGCCGTCTTCCTCGCGGCCGGCTGCACGCCCCTCCCCGCGGTCGGCCTCTTCCTGCCGTCCACTGCCTTGGCCTCGCCGCCGGAGGCAACCACACCCCCGCGCCGGCCGGTCGCCGGCTGCTGTACGGCGGTCCTTTTCGCCACCATGGCCGCGACCCCTTCACATACTGTGATGTTGCTCGCGAATCGTGCTGGGACGATAAATCGACTTGAGTCCCGCGGCAACGGGGCACACCGCCCGATTCGCCCGCCCGCACTCCCCGCGCAGCGGACCTGCATCCGTTGTGCCCAGCTCCCCGCCGGGTAATCCGCCGGGCCGGCCCCGCCCGGACCCGAGCGCCCGCCACCTGGCCATTCGGGTCACCCCGGACCGTCGCGCGGCCGGCGGCACACCGCGCGGAAAACCGGTCGGCCGCTGTCCGCGCGGCGCCGTACACTGGGCGGAGCGAAAAGCGTGGATGGGGACGAGTAGCGGCGTACGCAGCCCAGAGCGACCCGGGGACGGTGTGAGCCCGGGGGCGAGCGCGACGTGAAGATCACCCCGGAGCCGCCGGAAGAAAGCCGCAGCCAGCAGGCCACGGCGAGTAGAACCGGCTTCGCGACCCCAATGAGGGGGCTCACCGGCGCGTACGGCGCGGCGGAGGGCCAAGGAGGGTGGTACCGCGGGAGCGCGCCGCACACGGCGTAAGCAGGATCGAAGGCTCTCGTCCCTCCGACGGAAGGCAGCAAGTCCGTTGGAGGATGCTCGCAGATGACAGCGCCGACGTACCGCCAGGTGCCCGCACAGGTCGACCTGCCCGCTCTTGAGCACGCCGTGCTCGACTTCTGGCGTGAGCAGAAGATCTTCGCCAAGAGCCTGGAGCAGTCCGAGGGCCGCCCGGAATGGGTGTTCTACGAAGGCCCGCCCACCGCCAACGGCATGCCCGGCGCCCACCACATCGAGGCGCGCGTCTTCAAGGACGTCTTCCCGCGCTTCCGCACCATGCGCGGCTACCACGTGGCCCGCAAGGCCGGCTGGGACTGCCACGGCCTGCCCGTGGAGCTGGCCGTCGAGAAGGAGCTGGGCTTCTCCGGCAAGCAGGACATCGAGGCGTACGGCATCGCCGAGTTCAACGCCAAGTGCCGTGAGTCCGTGACCCGGCACACCGACGCCTTCGCCGAGCTCACGACCCGCATGGGCTACTGGGTCGACCTGGACGACGCCTACCGGACCATGGACCCCGAGTACGTGGAGTCGGTCTGGTGGTCGCTGAAGGAGATCTTCACCAAGGGCCTGCTGGTCCAGGACCACCGCGTCGCCCCCTGGTGCCCGCGCTGCGGCACCGGCCTCTCGGACCACGAGCTGGCCCAGGGCTACGAGACGGTCGTCGACCCGTCCGTGTACGTCCGTTTCCCGCTCACCTCCGGTCCGCTCGCCGGCGAGGCCGCGCTCCTGGTGTGGACGACGACCCCCTGGACCCTGGTGTCCAACACGGCGGTCGCCGCGCACCCGGAGGTCACCTACGTCGTCGCCACCAACGGCGAGGAGAAGCTCGTCGTCGCCGAGCCGCTGCTCGCGAAGGCGCTCGGCGAGGGCTGGGAGCCGACGGGCCGGACCTTCACCGGCGCCGAGATGGAGCGCTGGACGTATCAACGTCCGTTCGAGCTCGTGGAGTTCCCGAGCGCCAGCGAGGGAACCAATGGGCACAGCCCGGAGCCGGCGCACTTCGTGGTGAACGCCGAGTACGTGACGACCGAGGACGGTACGGGTCTGGTCCACCAGTCCCCCGCCTTCGGTGAGGACGACCTCAAGGTCTGCCGCGCCTACGGTCTGCCCGTCGTGAACCCGGTCCGCCCGGACGGCACCTTCGAGGAGGATGTCCCGCTGGTCGGCGGCGTCTTCTTCAAGAAGGCGGACGAAAAGCTCACCGCGGACCTCCAGCAGCGCGGCCTCCTCTTCAAGCACGTCGCGTACGAGCACAGCTACCCGCACTGCTGGCGCTGCCACACCGCGCTGCTCTACTACGCGCAGCCCTCCTGGTACATCCGCACGACGGCGATCAAGGACCGCCTGATCCAGGAGAACGAGAAGACCAACTGGTTCCCGGACACGGTCAAGCACGGCCGCTTCGGCGACTGGCTGAACAACAACATCGACTGGGCACTGTCCCGCAACCGCTACTGGGGCACCCCGCTGCCGATCTGGCGCTGCGAGGACGACCACCTCACCTGCGTCGGCTCCCGCGCGGAGCTGACCGAGCTGACGGGCACCGACCAGTCGGGCCTGGACCCGCACCGGCCGTACATCGACGAGGTCACCTTCGCCTGCCGCCACGACGGCTGCGGCAAGACGGCCACGCGCGTGCCGGAGGTCATCGACGCCTGGTACGACTCGGGCTCGATGCCGTTCGCGCAGTGGGGCTACCCGTACAAGAACAAGGAGCTGTTCGAGAGCCGCTACCCGGCGCAGTTCATCTCCGAGGCGATCGACCAGACCCGCGGCTGGTTCTACACGCTGATGGCCGTCGGCACGCTGGTCTTCGACAAGTCGTCGTACGAGAACGTCGTCTGCCTGGGCCACATCCTGGCCGAGGACGGCCGCAAGATGTCCAAGCACCTGGGCAACATCCTGCAACCGATCCCGCTCATGGACCAGCACGGCGCGGACGCGGTGCGCTGGTTCATGGCGGCCGGCGGCTCGCCGTGGGCGGCCCGGCGGGTCGGCCACGGCACCATCCAGGAGGTCGTCCGCAAGACCCTGCTGACGTACTGGAACACGGTCGCCTTCCAGGCGCTGTACGCCCGCACCTCCGAGTGGGCGCCCAGCGCGGCGGACCCGGCGCCGGCCGAGCGCCCGCTGCTGGACCGCTGGCTGCTGTCCGAGCTGCACGCGCTCACCGACCAGGTGACGCAGGCCCTGGAGGCGTACGACACCCAGCGCGCCGGCAAGCTGCTGTCCGCGTTCGTCGACGACCTGTCCAACTGGTACGTCCGCCGTTCCCGCCGCCGCTTCTGGCAGGGCGACAAGGCCGCGCTGCGCACGCTGCACGAGGTGCTGGAGACGGTCACCAAGCTGCTGGCGCCAATCACCCCGTTCATCGCCGAGCGGGTGTGGCAGGACCTGGTCGTGCCGGTGACCCCGGGCGCGCCGGAGTCCGTGCACCTGGCCTCCTGGCCGGAGGCGGACCTGGCGGCGATCGACCCGGAGCTGTCGAAGCAGATGGTCCTGGTCCGCCGGCTGGTCGAGCTGGGCCGGGCCACGCGCGCGGAGTCGGGCGTCAAGACGCGTCAGCCGCTGTCGCGCGCGCTGATCGCGGCGAGCGGTTTCGAGTCCCTGGACCGGGAGCTGCACACGCAGATCACCGAGGAGCTGAACGTCTCCTCGCTGGCGTCGCTGTCCGAGGTCGGCGGCTCGCTGGTCGACACCACCGCCAAGGCCAACTTCCGCGCCCTGGGCAAGCGGTTCGGCAAGCGGGTGCAGGACGTGGCCAAGGCGATCGCCGCCGCCGACGCGGCCGCGCTCTCCCTCGCCCTGCGTGAGGGCACGGCCTCGGTGGAGGTCGACGGTGAGACGGTGACCCTCGCTCCCGACGAGGTGATCATCACCGAGACCCCGCGCGAGGGCTGGTCGGTGGCCTCCGACTCGGGCGCCACGGTCGCCCTGGACCTGGAGATCACCGAGGAGCTGCGGCAGGCGGGCCTGGCCCGTGACGCGATCCGGCTGATCCAGGAGGCCCGCAAGAACAGCGGTCTGGATGTGGCCGACCGGATCGCTCTGCGCTGGGTGTCGACGGATGCCGCGGTGGTCGCGGCGCTGTCCGAACACTCCGAGCTGATCGCCGACGAGGTTCTGTCCACGGACTTCGGGCAGGGTGTGGGCGACGACAGCTTTGGTGAGCCGTTCACCGATGAGGGGCTGTCTCTGACGTTCCGGCTGCGGAAGGTGTAAGCGCCGACCTTGCTGAGAAGGGCCCGGTCTCCGTCTCGGAGGCCGGGCCCTTCTGTTTCTTCACTCAACCCGCGTAAAAAGGGCGGGCCCCCGGGACCGAAGTCCAGGGGGCCCGCCCTATTGAGCGCTGCCGACGCCGTTGTCGTACTAGTGCCCGGTGCTCAGTTGTCGTCCTCGTCGATCAGGAACCCGCGCATCGGCGAGGGTGCCTGACCCATCGGGGACGGGCCCTGCGGGCGGACCGGGGCCATGGGCTGAGTCATGGCCGGGGTCATCTGCTGCTGGCCGCCGTAGGACGGGGCGGACGGACCGGGGTTGCCGCCCATCGTCTGGTTGCCACCGTAGGACGGGGCGCCGGCCGGAGCCATGGAGGGCGCCGGGGACGGCGGCAGCGACGCGGTCGCCGGGGTGCGCGGCGGGGCCAGGGAGTCGTCGGCCTGGGTCTCCAGCTGGCGCAGCTGGGACTCGAGGTACGACTTCAGACGCGTGCGGTACTCGCGCTCGAAGCCGCGCAGGTCCTCGACCTTGCGCTCCAGCGTGGCGCGGGCGGACTCCAGGGAGCCCATCGCGACGCGGTGCTTCTCCTGCGCGTCCCGCTCCAGGGCGTCGGCCTTGGCACGGGCGTCACGCTCCAGACCCTCGGCGCGGCTGCGGGCCTCGCCGACGATCTTGTTGGCCTCGGAGCGGGCCTCGGCGATCGCCTGGTCGGCGGTCTGCTGGGCCAGCGAGAGGACACGGGCGGCACTGTCGCCACCGGGGCCCTGACCGGGGCCGCCCATCGGACCGCCCATGGGGCCGCCCATCGGGCCACCCATCTGCTGCATGGGCGGCTGGCCGCCCATCGGGCCGGGACCCATCGGACCCTGGCCCATCGGGCCGGGACCCTGCGGGCCACCCTGACCGCCGGGACCGGCGGGCAGCTGCGGGGCGCCGCTCGGCAGCTGGGGCGGGCCACCCATGGGGCCGCCCATCTGCTGCTGCGGCGGGCCCGATATGCCGGCGGGCACCGGCGCGCCGGGACCTCGCATGCCCTGCTGGGGGTGCTGCGGCGGGTGCTGCTGGTCCTGCTCCGGCGGGCCCTTGCGCATGTTCTGCTGGTTCTGGGCGGCCGCACGGGTCGCCGCGGCCAGCTTGGCGCGCAGGTCCTCGTTCTCACGAAGCAGACGGGTCAGTTCGGCTTCGACCTCGTCGAGGAAGGCATCGACCTCGTCCTCGTCATAGCCTTCTCGGAGGCGGACGGTCGTGAACTGCTTGTTCCGCACGTCCTCGGGGGTCAACGGCATCTCTTCACCTCAACGTAGTCATCGGCAGTCGGCAAGACCGTATCGTCCACCCTCATCACATGAAGCTCCCCGTGATGGAGAGGAGGATGTAGACGATGATCATCAGTACGAAGAAGGACAGGTCGAGCGCCACGCCCCCGAGACGCAGCGGCGGGATGAACCGCCGCAGAAGCTTCAGCGGTGGATCGGTGACAGTGTAGGTGGCCTCCAGTACGACCACCATCGCCTTGCCGGGTTGCCACGAGCGGGCGAACTGGAACACGTAATCCATCACGAGCCGGAAGATGAGCACGGCGAGGAACACCAGCAGCGCGGTGTGGACCACCGTGACGAACACGCTCATGGTCTGCGCTTCCCTCTCCCCTGTTCCATGCTCTTCCGAGCCTCGATCCGGTTGCCTGCGTCTCAGCTCTGGTTGAAGAACCCGCCCTCTGCGATGCGGGCCTTGTCCTCCGCCGTGACATCGACGTTAGCAGGAGACAACAGGAACACCTTCTGCGTCACCCGCTCGATGCTGCCGTGAAGACCAAACACCAAACCGGCCGCAAAGTCGACAAGTCGCTTCGCGTCTGTGTCATCCATCTCAGTCAGATTCATGATCACCGGGGTGCCCTCACGGAAGTGTTCCCCGATGGTACGGGCCTCGTTGTAGGTCCGCGGGTGGAGCGTGGTGATCCGGTAAGGCTCTCGCTCGGACACAACCTTGGGCATGATCACCGGTGCGTTCTTCTCGAGGGACTGACGTTCTTGTGTGATGGACGCCACGGGCGCGATGCGCGCCGGACGCCCGGATTCCGCGGCGAGCGAAGTCGATCGGACCACCGGCTCGCGCGGCGCGGGCGGTTGCACGATTCGCACCTCTTCGTCCCTTTGGGACTGATGTGCACTGTGCGATTGCTGTGACGAATCGTGCCGTCGATGATCCCGCTCGGGTTCCGGGTCCAACTCGGGCTCGAAGTCGTCGTCGGGGTCGAATCCGCGGCCGTCGTACCCATCGTCCTCCACGAGGCCGAGGTAGACCGCCATCTTGCGCATCGCGCCGGCCATGCTCTGAGTCCTCCGCTCTGTGGTGGATCGACTGACGACTGCCAAGTGCCCGCGATCCACGAGGTCGTTGTGCCCGTCTTCACAGGCATTGACCATATTTTCTGCTGTGGTCCGACTTCCTGGCGACGTTACCCGAGCCTGGGGCGGACTCCGAGCACCGCAGTGCCGACGCGCACATGTGTCGCCCCGGCGGCCACGGCCTGTTCGAGGTCCGCGCTCATCCCTGCCGACACCATGGTTGCAGCCGGATGGGCTCGGCGCAGGTCAGTCGACAAATCCATGAGCCGTTCAAACGCCGCCTGTTCGCGTCCCGCGTACTCCCCGGTGAGCGGAGCGACCGTCATCAGCCCGTCGAGCCGCAGTCCCGGCGCCTCGCCGATGAGATCGGCCAACTCTTCGATTCCGCCCGGCGCGACGCCTCCGCGCTCGCCCCGGCCGCTCTCCCCCGCGTCCAGCGCGACCTGGACGAGACAGCCCACCTCGCGCCCGGCCCGCACGGCCTCCTTCGACAGAGCTGTGACGAGCTTGGAACGATCGACGGACTGCACGACATCCGCGTAACCGACCACGGAACGGACTTTGTTGGTCTGCAACTGACCGACAAAATGCCATTTCAGGGGCAGATCCGCGCAAGCCGCGGCCTTGGGTGCCGCGTCCTGGTCACGGTTCTCGGCGACGTGACGCACACCGAGTTCCGACAGAATCCGCACATCACTCGCCGGATAGGTCTTGGTGACCACGATCAGGGTCACCTCCTCCCGCTTGCGCCCGGCCGCCACACACGCGGCGGTGATGCGCTCCTCCACTTTCGCCAGATTTGCGGCGAGTTGGGTCTTACGGTCCGTCATGCCCCATCAGTCCAGCCAGACATAGCCCGCGAGCCGCCCGGTGGTGCGGTCACGGCGGTACGAGAAGTGGTCGCCCGACTCCAGAGTGCACTCCGGCGACTGCGCCCGGTCGCACACCCCGAGCCGGTCGAGCTGCGCGTGCACCCCGGCGCCCACATCGACCGCCGGCGTGCCCCAGCTCGTCTCAGCGTGCGCCGTCGGCTCGACGGCCGCCACCTCGGCGCGCATCGCCTCCGGAACCTCGTAGCAGCGCCCGCAGACGGCCGGTCCGGTACGGGCGACGATCCGGCCCGGCTCGGCGCCGAGTTCGACCATGGCCCGTACGGCGGCGGGGACGACCCCCTTGACCATGCCGGGCCTGCCCGCGTGCGCCGCAGCGGCGACCCCGGCGACGGGATCGGCCAGCAGCAGCGGCACACAGTCGGCGGTGAGGACGGCGAGGGCGAGTCCGCGGCGGGCGGTGACGATCGCGTCGACCTCCGGCACCGGGTGTTCTCCCCAGGGTTCTTCCACCACGGCCACGTCGGCCCCGTGCACCTGGTTCATCCAGACGACCCGGCCCGGGTCGATGCCGAGCGACTTCGCCGCGATGTCCCGGTTGGTCCGTACGGCCTCGGGGTCGTCACCGACCGCGCCGCCGAGGTTGAGCTCCTCATACGGAGCGGCGCTCACCCCGCCCCACCGGTCGGTGAAGGCGAAGTGCGCGCCGCTCACGCTCTCGCGCTGTCCTATCACTTCAGGAAGTCCGGGACGTCCAGTTCCTCGGCCGCACTGTCCGCGTAGGGGGTCCGCGGAGCCGGGGTGACCGGCGGGGCGGCCGGGATGTCGGCCACCGGCTCGGGCGCCGGCTCCGGCTCCTCCTTGGGCTTGACGCTGCCCAGCGAGCCGAAGGACGGACGGCTGGGCTCGCCGGGCCGGGCCGCAGGCTCCTCGCGGCGGGAGCCCGCCGAAGCCGAGGCCGAACCGAGGACGTTGTCCCGGCGGGCCGGGGGCTGGCCCCCGTCGAAGCCGGCCGCGATCACGGTGACCCGGACCTCGTCGCCGAGGGCGTCGTCGATGACCGCGCCGAAGATGATGTTGGCCTCGGGGTGGGCGGCCTCGCTGACCAGCTGGGCCGCCTCGTTGATCTCGAACAGACCGAGGTCGGAGCCGCCGGAGATGGAGAGCAGCACGCCCCGGGCGCCGTCGATGGACGCCTCCAGCAGCGGCGAGGAGATCGCCATCTCGGCCGCCGCCACCGCGCGGTCGTCGCCGCGGGCCGAGCCGATGCCCATGAGGGCCGAACCGGCCTCGGACATGACCGACTTCACATCGGCGAAGTCGAGGTTGATGAGGCCGGGGGTGGTGATGAGGTCGGTGATGCCCTGGACACCGGAGAGCAGGACCTGGTCGGCGGACTTGAAGGCGTCCAGGACCGAGACCTGGCGGTCCGAGATGGACAGCAGCCGGTCGTTGGGGATGACGATGAGGGTGTCGACCTCTTCGCGCAGCTCGGCGATGCCGTCCTCGGCCTGGTTGGCGCGGCGCCGTCCCTCGAAGGTGAACGGGCGCGTGACCACACCGATGGTGAGGGCGCCGAGGGAGCGCGCGATGTTGGCCACGACGGGCGCGCCGCCGGTGCCGGTGCCGCCGCCTTCACCGGCCGTCACGAAGACCATGTCGGCCCCCTTGAGGACCTCCTCGATCTCCTCGCGGTGGTCCTCGGCGGCCTTGCGGCCCACGGCCGGGTTGGCTCCGGCGCCGAGTCCGCGGGTGAGTTCGCGGCCGACGTCCAGCTTGACGTCGGCGTCGCTCATCAACAGCGCCTGAGCGTCGGTGTTGATGGCGATGAACTCGACGCCCTTGAGACCGACCTCGATCATCCGGTTGATGGCATTGACACCACCGCCGCCGACACCGATGACCTTGATGACTGCGAGGTAGTTCTGCGGTGCTGCCACGTCGAAGGCCTCTCGCCTCGAATTACGTTGCCGTCGCCGCGCGGTGCCCCGCGCCGGGACGACAGATGCCGAATGGGACGGTCCATAACGCCGACCCGAACCCTAACCCTGAAGTTTAGGGTTACCAGTGTGTCTGTTCCCTGGAGTCTTCTGAACAGGACACTAAGTCGACAAGTGGCGCCCGTTCAACGAACACGCCGAACCTCCCGTTTTTCTTTTCACCCTATGTGATCAGCCGTAGCAGTGCCCAACCAGGGTGCTGGCCTGCGCTGATGTGCGTCAACTGCCCGATGACGCAGGGGCGGTGGGAACGCTGACATCGAAGTGCCGCGCGCCGGGAGCTGCTTTCATGAGAGCTGTGAGGGTCCGTGCCTTGGCACGGCCGTTCTCACCGCTGCCCCATGCGATCGTGCGGCCGTCGGCCAACTCCACTGAGATGTCGTCGTAGGAACGGACTTGGACGGTCCGGGTGTCCTTCGCCACGGCGGCCGGCAGCTCGCCGGCGACCCGGACCGCCTCGCGCACCAGCCGGTCGGTGCCGAAGCGGCGGAAGCTCGCGGAGCCGGAACCGGTACGGGAGACGGACAATTCCAGCTCCGGAACGCCACTCGGCGCCTGAGAAACCGTGGCGAATCGGACACCTTCGTGGTCGATTTCGACGAAGTTCCGGTCTTTTCGGACAATCAGCACCGGAGTGCGCTCAGTCACTCTCAGAGCGATTCCATGGGGCCAGGACCGGACCACATCAACGGTGTCAATTCGGGGCAATTTCTGGCGAAGTCGGGCTTCGATGCCATCGGTGTCGACGGAAATCATCGGCGCCCCGACCGGTACGGCCGCCGCGCCCAGCACCTCGGCGGGGGTGAGCACGCGCGTGCCGGACACCGAGACGTGCCGGACGCGCAGCCAGTTCGAGCCGTACAACACCCAGGTGCCACCGGCCCCCAGGAGTACGGCGAGCACGGCCAGGATGACGATCGTACGAAGGCGCAGTCTCCTGAGCCTGCGGACGAGCGGCGGGCCGGACGACTCCTGCTGGCGTTCACCGCGCTCGGCGGTCGTCGGTCCGGCCACGCGCGCTCCCTTTCCTGGCTCGGCTCACCTCCGGGGCGCGCCCCTTCGGCTCACTCGCCGATGCTAGTGGTGGCGCGAGGCGATCGCCTCGTACACCATGCCGACGAGCAGCTCGTCGGCATCCCGGCGGCCGAACTCGCTTGCCGCGCGGGACATCTCGTACAGCCGGTGCGGATCGGCGAGCACGGGCAGGACGTTCTGCTGGACCCACTCCGGCGTGAGTTCCGCGTCGTCGACCAGGAGGCCGCCGCCGGCCTTGACCACCGGCTGGGCGTTGAGCCGCTGTTCGCCGTTGCCGATGGGCAGCGGGACATAGGCGGCCGGGAGTCCGACGGCGGAGAGTTCGGCGACGGTCATCGCGCCCGCACGGCAGAGCATCATGTCGGCCGCGGCGTACGCGAGGTCCATCCGGTCCAGGTAACTTACCGGGATGTAGGGGGGCATTCCCGGCATCTGGTGCACCTGCGGCAGTTCGTTCTTCGGGCCGACCGCGTGCAGGATCTGGATGCCGGCCTGCTGGAGCCACGGGGCGACCTGCTGGACGACCTCGTTGAGGCGGCGGGCGCCCTGGGAGCCGCCGGAGACGAGCAGCGTGGGCAGGTTCGGGTCGAGGCCGAAGCGGTGCCGGGCCTCGGGGCGGGCGGCGGCGCGGTCCAGGGTGGCGATGGAGCGGCGCAGCGGGATGCCGATGTAGCGGGCGTCGCGCAGCTTGCTGTCGGGCGTGGAGACAGCGACCCGGGCCGCGTACCGCGAGCCGATCTTGTTGGCCAGGCCGGGGCGGGCGTTGGCCTCGTGGATCACGATGGGCACACCGAGGCGCTTGGCCGCCAGATAGCCGGGCAGGGCGACATAGCCGCCGAAACCGACCACGACGTCCGCCTTGGTGCGCTCCAGGATCTGCTCGGCGGCCTTGATGGTGCCGCGCAGCCGGCCCGGGACGGTGATCAGCTCGGGGGTCGGCTTACGGGGCAGCGGCACCGCCGGGATCAGCGCCAGCTCGTAGCCGCGCTCCGGGACGAGCCTGGTCTCCAGGCCGCGCTCCGTGCCCAGGGCCGTGATCCCCACGGTCGGGTCCTGCCTGCGCAGGGCGTCCGCGAGGGCGAGCGCGGGCTCGATGTGGCCGGCGGTCCCTCCACCGGCGAGTACGACATGCACCGAAATTCACCGCTCTCCGGACGAACGCGCCGCCGAGGCACGCCGTCGCATCGTGTTCCATCTCCGAGGCCCCCGCTCGGCACCGGAGCCTCCCGCCCGCTTTCTACCAAAGCGAGGTTGCCGCATCGCAAGCGCCGCCCGCGCAGCGGGCTCGTCGCGTGCGAAGGCGATCAGCAGCCCGATGGCGAACATGGTCGGCAGCAGGGCGGACCCTCCGTAGGAGAACAGCGGGAGAGGGACACCGGCGATCGGCAGCAGACCGAGCACCGCACCGATGTTGATCACCGCCTGGGCGGTGATCCAGGTGGTCACACCTCCCGCTGCGTACCTCACGAAGGGGTCCTCCGTGCGTCCGGCCACGCGGATACCCGCATAGCCTAGAGCCGCGAACAGGGCGAGCACCGACAGCGTCCCCGCCAGGCCCAGTTCCTCGCCGGTGACGGCGAAGATGAAGTCGGTGTGGGCCTCCGGCAGTTGGCCCCATTTTTCCACACTCGCACCGAGACCGGAACCGAAGAGTCCGCCGGAGGCGAGGGCGTAGATGCCGTGCGCGCCCTGCCAGCACATGTCGTTCGGGCCCGGGTCGGTGGCGGCGATGCAGCTGAGCCGGTTCAGCCGGTGCGGGCTGGACCAGATGGCGAGCGCGGCGAGCAGCCCGGCGACGGTCAGTACCCCGGAGAACAGCCGGGTCGGCGCTCCCGCGAGCCACAGCAGCCCGAACAGGATCGCGGTCAGGATGATCGTCGTACCCATGTCGCCGCCGAGCATGATCAGCCCGAGCAGCAGGAAGGTGACCGGCACCAGCGGCACCAGCATGTGCTTCCACTGGGTCAGCAGCCTCTTCTCCTGCTTGCGGGCGATCAGGTCCGCGCCCCACAGCACCAGGGCCAGCTTGCCGAACTCGCTGGGCTGGATCTGGAAGGAGCCGCCGAGGGCGATCCAGTTCTGGTTGCCGTTGACCGCCATCCCTATCCCGGGGATCTGCACCAGGACCATCAGGAAGACGGCGCCGGCGAGGATCGGGTACGCCAGCGCCCGGTGCAGCTTCACCGGCATGCGGGAGGCCACGAACAGCAGTACACCGCCGATGACCGCGGCGAGGAACTGCTTGCGGAAGAAGTAAGACCCGGGCAGCGACAGCTGCAGCGCCGTGATCTGGGAGGCCGAGTAGACCATCACCAGGCCCAGCACGGTGATCAGCAGGGTGCCGCCGACAATCAGATAGTAGGCGGTCAGCGGCCGGTCCCAGGCCTTCCGGGCGCGGGTGTAGAGCCGTTGTACGGGGTTCTCGCGCGGCGGGCGGGCTGCCGCGGGCCTTCCGGCGGCGCGCTGCACCGGTGGACGGCCTGTACGGCTACCGGACATCACCAGCTCCTCGCACCCGCCGACCAAACCCGAGCCACATCCGCCTCACGCGTCCCTCCAAGGGTCCCGAAGCACCCCAGGTGGCCGAGACCCGCCGTCAGGCGCCCGCGCCGAGTTCGCGGACCGCCGCCGCGAACGCGTCACCGCGCTGGTTGTAGTTGGTGAACATGTCCATGGAGGCGCAGGCCGGGGCCAGCAACACCGTGTCACCGGGCCGAGCGAGCCGCTTCGCTTCCGTCACCGCTTGGAGCATCGCCCCAGTGTCGGTCCGGTCGAGGTCGACCACGGGTACTTCCGGTGCGTGTCGCGCGAGGGCGTCGCGGATCAGCTCACGGTCGGCGCCGATCAGGACGGCTCCGCGAAGTCGCTTCGCCGACTTGGCGACCAGCTCGTCGAACGTCGCACCCTTCGCCAGACCACCCGCAATCCATACGATCGACTCATATGCCGCCAATGATGCTTCCGCGGCATGGGTGTTGGTCGCCTTGGAGTCGTCGATGTACGCGACCCCGTCGAGGTCGGCGACGTGCGCGATGCGGTGCGCGTCCGGGCGGAAGGCCTTGAGGCCGTCCCGTACGGCCTTGGCGGGCACCCCGAAGGCGCGCGCGAGGGCCGCCGCGGCAAGGGCGTTGGCGATGTTGTGCGGCGCCGGCGGGTTGATGTCGCAGACCTCGGCCAGCTCCTGGGCGTTCTTCTGCCGGTTCTCGACGAAGGCGCGGTCGACCAGGATGCCCTCCACGACGCCGAGTTGGGAGGGCGCCGGGGTGCCGAGGGTGAAGCCGACGGCCCGGCAGCCCTCCTCGACGTCGGCCTCGCGCACCAGCTCCTCGGTGAGCTTGTCGGCCACGTTGTAGACGCAGGCGACCCGATTGCCTTCGTAGATACGGCCCTTGTCCTTGGCGTACGCCTCCATCGAGCCGTGCCAGTCGAGGTGGTCCGGGGCGACGTTGAGGACGGCGGCCGAGTGGGCGCGCAGCGAGGGCGCCCAGTGCAACTGGTAGCTGGACAGCTCCACGGCGAGGACGTCGTACTCCTCGTCCCCGAGCACCACGTCCAGCAGGGAGACGCCGATGTTGCCCACGGCGGCCGTGCGCAGGCCCGCGGCCCGCAGGATGGACGCGAGCATCTGCACGGTCGTGGTCTTGCCGTTGGTGCCCGTGACGGCCAGCCAGGGCGCCGCGTCGGGTCCGCGCAGGCGCCAGGCCAGCTCGACATCGCCCCAGACCGGCACGCCCGCTTCGGCCGCCGCCGTGAAGAGGGGCTTGTCGGGCTTCCAGCCGGGCGCGGTGACGATCAGCTCGGTGCCCTCCGGCAGGGTGGCCCCGTCGCCGAGGCGCACGGTGATGCCGAGCGCCTCCAGTTCGGCGGCCTGCTCACGCGCGCGTGCGTCGTCGCCGTCGTTGACGACCGTGACGACCGCCCCGCGCGCGTGCAGCACCTTCGCCGCCGGGACGCCGGAGACGCCGAGCCCGGCGACGGTGACGTGCTTGCCCTGGAAGTCGTAGAGCTCCGAGGTGGAGGTCACTTGTCCGCTGCCCATCCTGCATAGAAGAGGCCCAGTCCGACGATCACACAGATGCCCTGGATGATCCAGAATCGGACCACCACCAGGACTTCGGACCAGCCCTTGAGTTCGAAGTGGTGCTGGAGTGGCGCCATCCGGAAGACACGCTTGCCGGTGAGCCGGAAGGAGCCGACCTGGATGACGACCGACATGGTGATGAGGACGAACAGGCCGCCCATGATGGCCACCAGCAGCTCCGTGCGGGAGAGGATGGCCAGACCGGTGAGCACACCGCCGAGGGCGAGCGAACCGGTGTCGCCCATGAAGATCTTCGCCGGCGAGGTGTTCCACCACAGGAAGCCCAGGCAGGCGCCCATCAGCGCGGAGGCGACGACGGCGAGGTCGAGCGGGTCGCGCACCTCGTAGCAGGCACCCGGGTTGGTCAGGGTCGTGGCGTTGGCGCAGGACTCCTGGAACTGCCAGACGCCGATGAACGTGTAGGCGCCGAAGACGAGCACGGAGGCGCCGGTGGCCAGGCCGTCCAGACCGTCGGTGAGGTTCACGCCGTTCGACATCGCGAGGATCATGAACAGCGCCCAGACGACGAACAGCACCGGGCCGATCGTCCAGCCGAAGTCGGTGATGAAGGACAGCTTGGTGGAGGCCGGGGTGTTGCCGCGCGCGTCGGCGAACATCAGTGACAGCACCGCGAAGGCGATGCCGACGATCAGCTGGCCGGCCATCTTCGCCTTGGCCCGCAGACCCAGCGAACGCCGCTTGACGATCTTGATGTAGTCGTCGAGGAAACCGACCAGGCCCATGCCGAACATCAGGCCGAGGACCAGCAGCCCGGAGTAGGTGGGCGGGTAACCGGTGATGAGCTTGCTCAGGAAGTACGCCGCGATCGTCGCCAGGATGAAGGCGATACCGCCCATGGTCGGCGTACCGCGCTTGCTGGCGTGCTCACGCGGACCGTCGTCACGGATGTACTGGCCGTAGCCCTTGCGGGCGAGGAGCTTGATCAGCAGCGGGGTGCCGATCAGCGTCAGGAAGAGGCCAATGACTCCTGAGAACAGGATCTGCTTCATCATCGGGCGGCAACCTCGCCCTCGGCACCGGTCTCGACGAGCGCCTGGGCAACGCTCTCCAGACCCACCGAACGGGACGCCTTCACGAGCACGACGTCCCCCGGGCGCAACTCGCTGCGCAACAGGTCGATCGCCGCCTGTGCGTCGGACACGTGCACCGACTCCTCACCCCACGAACCCTCGTTATATGCGCCCAGTTGCAGCCAGGAGGCCTCAATCCCCCCGACGGCGACGAGCTTGCTGACGTTGAGCCGGACGGCGAGCCGCCCGACGGCGTCGTGCTCGGCGAGCGCCTCGTCCCCCAGCTCGGCCATCTTGCCGAGCACCGCCCACGTGCGGCGCCCCTTGCCCATGGCCGCGAGCGCCCGAAGGGCGGCCCGCATGGACTCGGGGTTGGCGTTGTAGGCGTCGTTGACGATGGTCACGCCGTCCGGGCGCTCGGTGACCTCCATGCGCCAGCGGGAGAGGGAGCCCGCCTCGGAGAGCGCGGTGGCGATCTCTTCCGCGGACATGCCCAGCTCATGGGCGACGGCGGCCGCGGCGAGCGCGTTCGACACGTGATGCTCACCGTACAGGCGCATGGTCACATCGCATGCACCGGAGGGTGTGAGAAGCCTGAAGGAGGGCTGTCCGCTGTCCGTGAGTCGCACGTTCTCGGCGCGTACGTCCGCTTCGGCCGACTCTCCGAAAAGGACCACCTTCGCCTTGGTACGGGCGGCCATGGCCCGGACCAGCGGATCGTCGGCGTTGAGGATCGCGGCGCCGTCCTCCGGCAGGCTCTCGACGAGCTCGCCCTTGGCCTGGGCGATCTGCTCGCGGCCGCCGAACTCGCCGATGTGGGCGGTGCCGACGTTGAGGACCAGACCGATCCTGGGAGGCGTGAGGTCGGTGAGGTAGCGGATGTGCCCGATGCCGCGGGCGCCCATCTCCAGCACGAGGAACTTCGTCTCCTCGGTGGCGGACAGGGCGGTCAGCGGCAGCCCGATCTCGTTGTTGAGCGAGCCGGGCGTGAACACCGTCGGCGCCTTGCGCTGGAGCACCTGCGCGATCAGGTCCTTGGTGCTGGTCTTGCCCGCCGAGCCCGTCAGGGCGACGAGGGTCGCGCCGAGCCGACGTACGACGTGCCGGGCGAGGGCGCCGAGCGCGGTCTGGACGTCGTCGACGACGATCGCGGGCACGCCGACCGGGCGCGACGCCAGTACGGCGACCGCGCCCGCCTCGATCACCTGCGGTGCGTAGTCGTGGCCGTCCACGCGTTCACCGACGAAGGCGGCGAACAGGCTGCCGGGCACCACCTCGCGGGAGTCCCGGACGACCGGTCCCGTGACCTCGACGGACGGATCCGGTATGTCGTGCGTCTGCCCGCCGACGACTGCTGCGATCTCGGCGAGGGAGAGGGCGATCACAAGTTCATCCCCTGGGTCTTCTGGATTTTCATCCCTGGGTTTTCTGGATGGCTTCGCGGAGCACCTGGCGGTCGTCGAAGGGACGGACCACGCCGGCGATGTCCTGGCCCTGCTCATGGCCCTTGCCCGCGACCAGCACGGTGTCGCCGGCCTGGGCGCGGCCCACGGCGGCGGCGATCGCGGCGGCCCGGTCCTCGAACAGGAGCACCTCGCCACGCTCGTGCGCGGGCACGGAGGCGGCGCCCTGGAGCATGGTCGCGAGGATCGACAGGGGGTCCTCGGAGCGGGGGTTGTCGGAGGTCAGTACGGCCGTGTCGGCGAGCCGGGCCGCGGCGGCGCCCATCGGGGCGCGCTTGGTCCGGTCGCGATCGCCGCCGCAGCCGAGGACCACGTGCAGGCGGCCCTTGGTGACCTTGCGCAGCGCCCTGAGCACGGACTCGACGGCGTCGGTCTTGTGGGCGTAGTCGACCACCGCGAGATAGGGCTGCCCGGCGTCCACGCGCTCCAGCCGGCCGGGGACGCCCGGGACGGCGGCGATGCCGTCGGCGGCGGTCTGCGGGTCGAGACCGGCGGCGGCGAGGGCGACGACGGCGGCGAGGGTGTTCGCCACGTTGAAGGGACCGGCGATCGGCGACTTGGCGTGGATCCGCTCGCCGTTCGGGCCGACGACGGTGAACGTGGAGTCCATCGGGCCGACCTGGACGTCCTCGGCGCGCCAGTCGGCGTCGGGGTGGCCCTCGGCGGAGAAGGTGACGACGGGGACCGAGGCCTCCTCGGCCAGCCGGCGGCCGTATGCGTCGTCCACGTTGATCACGCCGAGTTTGCTGCGTTTCGGGGTGAACAGCTGCGCCTTGGCCCGGAAGTAGTCCTCCATGTCGGAGTGGAACTCCATGTGTTCCGGGCTGAGGTTGGTGAACACGGCGATGTCGAAGACGCAGCCGTCGACCCGGCCGAGGACCAGGGCGTGGCTGGAGACCTCCATGGCGACCGCCTCCGCCCCTCTTTCGCGCATGACCGCGAACAGGGCCTGGAGGTCGGTGGCTTCGGGGGTGGTGCGCTCCGACTTGATGCGCTCGTCGCCGATGCGGATCTCCACCGTGCCGATGAGGCCGGCCGGGCGGGACGCGCCCAGGCCGCCTTCGACGAGATAGGCGGTGGTGGTCTTGCCGGAGGTGCCGGTGATGCCGATCTGGAGCAGGTCGCGGCCCGGGTGCCGGTAGATCGTGGCCGCCAGCTCTCCCATCCGTCCGCGCGGGTCGTCGACGACCAGGACGGGCAGTCCGGTCGCGGCGGCGCGCTCGGCGCCCGCGGGGTCGGTGAGCACGGCGACGGCGCCCAGGCTCGCGGCCTGGGTGACGAAGTCGGCGCCGTGCAGCCGGGCGCCCGGGAGGGCGGCGTACAGGTCGCCGGGGCGGACGGCGCGCGAGTCATGGGTGATGCCCTTGATCTCGGCGGCGCCCTCCGGCGCGGTGACACCCAGCTGGTCGGCGAGCTCCGCGAGGGGTGTGGCGGGGAGCAGCGTCGGCCTGGGCAGTCCCGGATATGTCACGGGTTGGCCCTTCTGGGTGGTTTGGGACTGATCAGCGTGTGGCACGGCGGTGAGCGTACCGGGCGTACCCGCTCCGGGGCGAAGTGAGGGGTTCTCGGCCCCCTGGTTCCCGGGTTCCGGGGTGATCGTTGTCACGAGTTCGTTTCCTGGTGTTCCGGTGTGCTGATCAGGGCTTGTAGTCGACGGGCAGGTTCGCGGCCGGCGCCCCGGTCGGCGGGACCTGGAGGGTCTTCAGGGCGAACTCCATCACCTGCTTGTAGATGGGGCCACAGATCTGACCGCCGAAGTAGCTGCCGGAGGTGGCGTTCTGGATGGCGCAGTAGACGGTGATGCGGGGGTTGTCCGCGGGTGCGAAGCCGGCGAAGGACGAGGTGTACCCGTGGTACTTGCCGGTGGCCGGATCCACGCGGTTGGCCGTGCCGGTCTTGCCCGCGACGTTGTAGCCGGGGATGCGGGCCTTGACGCCGGTGCCCTGCTCGTCGTCCACGACGGACTCCAGCATCCTGGCGAGGGTCCGGGCCGTCTTCTCGCTGACCACGCGGGTCTGCTTGGCCCTGGGGGCAGGGGTGAAGCGGCCGTCGGCGCCCTTGCTGCCGCGCACCAGGGTCGGCTCGATCCGGACCCCGCCGTTGGCGATGGTCGAGTAGACGGAGGCGGCCTGGACGGCGTTGATGGCGAAGCCCTGGCCGAAAGGAATCGTGTACTGCTGCGAGGTGGACCACTTCTGGTACGGCGCGAGGATGCCGGGGGTCTCGCCCGGGAAGCCGAGTCCGGTGTAGCGGCCGATGCCGAACTTGCGCAGATAGGAGTAGAGGACCTTGTTGGCCTCGGACTGCGTCCTGCCGAGCTGGCCGGTGGCCAGGATGGTGCCGATGTTGCTGGACTTGGCGAGGACGCCGTTCAGCGTGAGGTTCCAGGTGCCGTGGTCGACGTCGTCGGAGAAGAGCCGGTCGCCCCGATGCAGCCGGTTCGGTACGACGACGTGGGTGAGCGGAGTGGCCGCGTTCTCCTCCAGCACGGCCGCCATGGACATCACCTTGGCGGTGGAGCCGGGCTCGTAGGCGTCCTGGACGGCCGCGTTGCCCAGGGCCGCGCCGTCGGCCTTCGACAGGTCGTTGGGGTCGAAACCCGGCGAGTTGGCCATGGCCAGGATCTGCCCGGTGCGGGTGTCCTGGACGACGACGTAACCGCGGTCGGCCTTGGACTTCTTCACCTGTTCGGTGATGGCGTTCTGCGCGGCCCACTGGATGTCGCGGTCGATGGTCAGCTCGACGTCGGAACCGGGCACGGCGGGCGTCTCCGTCGATCCCGCCGTGGGCACCTCACGCCCCCCGGACTGGGCATAGCGGATCTTGCCGTCCTTTCCGGACAGTTGCTTGTTCAGCTCCTGCTCGATGCCGCCGCCGCCCTGGCCGTCGGCGTTGACCCAGCCCAGTATCCCGGCGGCGAGGTCGCCGTTGGGGTACACCCGCTGGCTGCTCGGGTCGGCGAAGACGCCGGCGAGCACGTTGACGGTGTTCTTGTCCGTCTCCGCCTTCTTGGCGAGCGCGGTCTTCAGGTCCTTGATCTGCTTCCAGACCTGCGGGGTCTGCCGGGTGGCGAGCCGGGCGTACCGGGAGTTCTTGTTCTTCGGCCGCAGCTTCTTCACGATGTCGCCCTGGCTCTGCCCGAGGATCGGCGAGAGGAGCGCGGCGGCCTGCTCCGGGCCGTCGTCGACCTTCAGCTGCTTCCTGTTGAACATCGTCGGATCGGCCGTGATGTCGTACGCGTCCTCGCTGATGGCGAGGGCCACGCCGTTGCGGTCGGTGATCCCGCCGCGCTCGGCGGCCAGCGTGTGCACGACATACCGGTTCTGCTCGGCCCGCGCGGCGTACGCGCTGGCGTCGACGGCCTGCACCTGGAGCAGCCGTACGACGAAGGCGATCAGGACCAGGGTCAGCGTGAGGCTGACCAGGCGCAGCCGGGGCCGCGGGCTGCCGAGCCGGAGCGGGCGCTGATACGGCGGTCGAGCACCACTCGGCCGCCGCACCGCCGGACGCGCACCGGGCGCGGGCTGCCGCCGCACGGCACTCCTCGGCCGCGGCGGCCTGGCCGGCCCGGGCACACGACGGCGCGGCGGTTCCCTGTCGGACACTTCCGTCACCTGCCGGGGGTCGGGGTGGGGATGGGCTGGGGGGTGGAGGGGGACGGGGGAACGGCCCCCGCGGGGGCGGAGGCGATGAGGGCGGACTGGGTCCGTCCCTGTGCCGGTGCGGTGGCGGAGGGCGTGCCCGAGGCCGGGGTGGTGGGTGCGGCCGAGGCCGTGGAGGGGGCCGGGGCCGGGGTCAGGACCTCGGGGGCGACCGGGTCGGTGAAGGCGGCGGGCTCGGGGGTGGCGGGGCTCGGGACGCCCTTGATCTTGCCGTCGGAGCCGAGGAAGGCCGGGTCGCCGCCGGGAACCATGCCGAGTTGACGGGCGCGGCGCTGGAGGGCGTCGGGAGAGGAGTAGGCGTCGATGTCCCGCTGGAGGGCCTGTTCCTCGTCGGTCAGGTTCTTCGTCTGCTTCTGCAGGTCGGCCAGCTTGAACGAGCCTTCGCTGAGCGCGGAGTTGAGCACCAGCAGTCCGATGAGACCGCCGCCGAGGAGCAGGACGACGAGCAGGACGAACGGGGTGCGGGCGGCCCGGGCCCGGCCGGCCGGAAAAAGCCGGACAAGCCGCGCGGCCCGCCCCCTCAAGTGCGGTTTCCTACTCACAGCTCCCCCGGTCGGTTCGGCACCCCAGGCGAGTCCGAGAACCCTCGCAGCACCCCCGGCAAGCTCCGAGGTCCACACCACGAACCCGGCACGTTCCAGAGTTCACGCGGCACTCCCGGCGAGTCCGGAACCCCGCACCGGCCCCCCGGCACGTTCCGGAGTCCCCACGGCACCCCAGGCGAGTCCGGGGATCCTCGCGGCGCTCCCGGCGAGTCCGGGATCCCTCACCGGCCCCCCGGTGCGTCCGAAGGTCCCCGCGGCCGTCCTGGGGAGCCAGGCGGATCGCGCGCGGCGCCCGGTACGTGCGGGAAGCCGCGCGATCTCCCTGGCGAGTCCGGGCATGTCCCCGACCCCCCTGGAGAGACCCGGAGTCCCGGTGAGTTCGGGAATCCAACCGACCCGTCTCGGTCACTCGGCGTCCTCCCTGATGCGTTCGGCGCCGCGCAGCCTGGCCGGTGCGGCCCGGCGGTTCTCGGCGACCTCTTCCTCGGTGGGAAGTTCGGCACCCCGGGTGAGCAGCTTGAGCCGCGGTTGGTAGCGCTCCGGCACGACCGGGAGGCCGGGGGGTGCGGTGGACGTGGCGCCGGCCGCGAAGACCTGCTTGACCAGGCGGTCCTCGAGCGAGTGGTACGAGAGGACGGCGATACGGCCGCCGACGTCCAGGGCCTTCACCGCCGCCGGGATCGCCCGCTCCAGGACGGACAGTTCACCGTTGACCTCGATGCGCAGCGCCTGGAAGGTGCGCTTGGCGGGATTGCCGCCGGTGCGCTTGGCGGCCTGCGGCAGAGCGTCACGGATCAGCTCGACCAGCCGCGCGCTGTTGCTGAACGGCTCCTTCTCGCGCTCACGCACGATCGCGGCCACGATCCGCTTGGCCTGCTTCTCCTCGCCGTAGGCGCGCAGGATCCGCACCAGTTCGCCCGCCGGGTAGGTGTTCAGGACCTCGGCGGCACTCATGCCGGTCGTCTGGTCCATCCGCATGTCCAGCGGCGCGTCCTGGGCGTAGGCGAAGCCGCGGTCGGCCTCGTCCAGCTGCATGGAGGACACCCCGAGGTCGAACAGCACGCCCTGCACGCGCGCGACGCGGAGCTTGTGCAGGACGTCGGGCAGCTCGTCGTAGACGGCGTGCACGAGGGTGGCGCGCTCGCCGTAGGGCGCCAGCCGTTCGCCCGACAGGCGCAGCGCCTCCTTGTCCCGGTCCAGGCCGATCAGCCGCGCCTCGGGGAACCGGGTCAGCAGCGCCTCGCTGTGTCCGCCGAGGCCGAGGGTGCAGTCGACGACCACCGCTCCCGGGCGCTCCAGGGCGGGCGCCAGCAGGTCCAGGCACCGCTGGAGCATCACCGGGACGTGTCGACTCTGGCTCAAGGGGGCCTCTCATCTTCCGGCGGGCCGTACGCACCGCCGGGTCCCCGCCAGCTCGTGTAGGGGAGGCCTGCAGGCGCCGGAAGCGTCAGCCGGACCGGGAGCGGGAGGAGGCCGAGCCGTACGTACGCGCCGCGCACGCGGGGAGACGGTCCGGGGTGAGCCGGGGTCTCCGGGGGTTTTACCAGCAGGGAGAGCCACGTCTCCCGCTTCGCGTCACTTTAGTCCACCGTGTCTCGCGGTCAATCAACCGGCCTGCGCGTCGCCTACCGCACCGCGGCAGGCGACGCAATTCGACGGAATTCACCCGACCGGAGGATGTTTGCCCCCCTGTGGGGTAGCTCACAACAAGCCGCGATGACGTTTTTTGTCCCACTCTCACATCAGGACGGAACCGGGGGTGACCAGTAACGTCATGGGTATGACGACTTCCGCAGCAGTGCCCACTGGATCCGAAGGCGCCATAACCAACGGTGGCACCGTGACCGATCGCCTGGTCGAGTCCAACCAGACATACGCCGCCGAGTTCACCGACCCCGGAATGGACGCCCGTCCCGTTCTCAAGGTCGCGGTCGTGGCCTGCATGGACGCGCGTCTCGACCTGCACGCCGCGCTCGGCCTGCAGCTCGGCGACTGTCACACCATCCGCAACGCGGGCGGTGTCGTCACCGACGACGTGATCCGCTCCCTGACCATCAGCCAGCGTGCGCTCGGCACCCGCAGCGTCGTGCTCATCCACCACACCGGATGCGGCATGGAGACCATCACCGAGGACTTCCGGCACGACCTGGAGATGGAGGTCGGCCAGCGGCCGGCCTGGGCGGTGGAGTCCTTCCGGGACGTCGACCAGGACGTGCGCCAGTCCATGCAGCGCGTGCGCACCTCGCCGTTCCTGCTGCACACCGACGACGTGCGCGGTTTTGTGTTCGACGTGCGCACCGGTCTGCTGCGCGAGGTCGACCCGGCCTGACCCCGGCACACCGGCCGGCCGCCCCGGAAGCACCCCGCCGTCCGCCGTATCGCCGTATCGAAAATGCGGTCGAAAAAGTCGTAAGACCGACATCGTGCGGGCAGTTGTCCACAGGCGAGTGACACGAATCGGTAACGGCGGCAAGAATGCGGGGTGTGGCGTCGCGCGGAACTTTTCCCGCGTGGTGCCCGTGTTTCGGGGTGGGCCGGTTTCGCACGCAGCGTCGGCCCGGAAAGAATGGGCCGAGGAGGGCCGGGTGACGACCTATGACGATCGAGCGAGCCTCACAGATCTGACCGCCACGGTGGAGCGGGTGCGCGGTTCGGTGGAGGGCGTGATCGAGGGCAAGCCCGAGGTCGTACGGCTCGCGCTGACCGTGCTGCTCGCCGAGGGCCACCTGCTGATCGAGGACGTCCCCGGAGTGGGCAAGACGATGCTGGCCAAGGCGCTGGCGCGGTCCATCGACTGCTCGGTGCGGCGCATCCAGTTCACGCCCGACCTGCTGCCCTCGGACATCACCGGTGTGTCCATCTGGGACCAGCAGCGCCGGGACTTCGAGTTCAAGCCGGGCGCCATCTTCGCGCAGATCGTGATCGGCGACGAGATCAACCGCGCCTCGCCCAAGACCCAGTCGGCACTGCTGGAGTCCATGGAGGAGCGGCAGGTCACCATCGACGGGCAGACGTACGAACTGCCCAGCCCCTTCATGGTGGTGGCCACGCAGAACCCGGTCGAGATGGAGGGCACCTACCCGCTGCCCGAGGCCCAGCGCGACCGTTTCATGGCCCGTGTCTCCGTCGGCTACCCGAGCGTGGAGGCCGAGCTGCAGATGCTGGACATCCACGGCGGGGTGAGCCCGCTGGAGGACCTGCAGCCGGTGGCGCACGCGCACGAGATCGTGAAGCTGGTCGAGGCCGTGCGCGGAGTGCACGTCTCCGAGCCGGTCCGGCGGTACGCGGTGGAACTGGTCGCCGCCACCCGCACCCACCCCGACCTCAGACTCGGCGCCTCCCCGCGCGCGACGCTGCATCTGCTGCGGGCGGCGAAGGCGTCCGCGGCCCTCGCCGGCCGGGAGTTCGCGCTTCCGGACGACGTCCAGGCGCTCGCCGTCGCCGTCCTCGCCCACCGTCTGCTGCCCACCGCCCAGGCCCAGCTGAACCGCCGTACCGCAGAGCAGGTCGTCCAGGAGATCCTGCAGCACACCCCGGTGCCCGCCGCGCCGGGGCAGCAGGGCGGCTTCGGTGGGCTCGGCCGTGGCGTTCCGGCGTATCCCCAGCAGCCCCCGCGGAGTCTGTGATGAGCGCCGGGGGGACGGGGCAGGCGGAGGCCGACCGCGGGGAGTCGGGCGGCGTCCGTACGGCCCTGGCGGGGCTGACGACCCGCGGCCGTTCCTTCCTGGCGGCCGGTATCGCGGCCGCGATCTGCGCGTACGTGCTCGGCCAGAGCGATCTGCTGCGGGTCGGCCTGCTGCTGGCCGTACTGCCGCTGACCTGCGCGACCGTGGTGTACCGCACGCGCTACCGGGTGTCCGGCACCCGCCGGCTCTCCCCCGCGCGCGTGCCGGCCGGCAGCGAGGCCCGGGTGCACTTGCGGATGGACAACGTCTCCCGGCTGCCCACCGGCCTGCTGATGCTCCAGGACCGGGTGCCGTATGTCCTCGGTCCGCGCCCGAGGTTCGTGCTGGACCGGGTGGAGCCGGGCGGCCGCCGCGAGGTGTCCTACCGGGTCCGCTCCGATCTGCGCGGCCGCTATCCGCTGGGCCCGCTGCAGCTGCGGCTCACGGACCCCTTCGGAATGTGCGAACTCACCCGTTCCTTCTCGACGTTCGACACCCTCACGGTCATCCCGCGCGTGGCGCCGCTCGCCCCGGTCCGCTTCAGCGGCGAGGCCAAGGGGTACGGCGACGGGCGGCAGCGCTCGCTGGCCCTGGCCGGCGAGGACGACGTGATCCCGCGCGGCTACCGCTACGGCGACGATCTGCGCCGGGTGCACTGGCGGTCCACCGCGCGCTACGGCGAGTTGATGGTGCGGCGCGAGGAGCAGCCCCGTCGCTCGCGCTGCACGGTCCTGCTGGACACCCGGGGCGGCGCCTACGAGGGCGCGGGCCCCGATGCGGCCTTCGAGTGGGCCGTCTCCGGTGCCGCCTCGGTGCTGGTGCACATGCTCGAACGCGGCTTCTCGGTACGGCTGCTGACCGACAGCGGCAGTGTGGTGCCCGGCGAGGGCGCCGACGGGTTCGCGGGTGCCGGCCAGGAGACCGCGGAGGCGGCCGGGCTGATGATGGACACCCTCGCGGTGATCGACCACTCCGACGGCACGGGCCTGTCCCGGGCGTACGACGTGCTGCGCGGCGGCAACGAGGGGCTGCTGGTCGCCTTCCTGGGCGACCTGGACGAGGAGCAGGCCGCGACGGTCGCCAAGATGAGCCGGCGCAGCGGAGGCGCCGTCGCCTTCGTGCTGGACCCGGACACGTGGGTGCGGGAGGCGACCGATGTGTCGCGGCCGGGCGACCGGCATGCCGAGCGGCTGCGGATGCTGCGCGAGGCGGGCTGGACGGCGCTGAGCGTGCCCCGCGGCGCGGCACTGAACGGGCTGTGGCAGCAGGCGGACCGGGAGCGCTCGGGCCTGGCCGCGGTGGGCGGGGAGGCGGCGCGATGAGCGGGCGGGCACGACTGGCGCTGTGCGCGGCCGCGGCCACGCTGATGGCCTCCTGTGCGCTGCTGCCCCTGGTGGCCGAGCCGACCTGGCTGCTGCAGCTGATCCCGCTGGTGGCCGTGCAGACCGGGGTGGGCGCGGCGGCCCGCCGGGTGCCGCTGGGCCGTCCGCTGACCGTGCTGGCGCAGGCGCTGGTCACCCTGGTGCTGCTGACCCTGGTCTTCGCGCGGGAGTACGCGGTCATCGGGCTGATTCCCGGCCCGGACGCCTTCCGGCACTTCGCCGACCTGTTCCAGCAGGGCTCGACCGACGTCAGCGAGTACGCGATACCGGCGCCGCTGACCGACGGCATCAAGCTGATGCTGATCGGCGGCGTGCTGCTGATCGGCCTGCTGGTGGACACGCTCGCGGTGACCTTCCGCAGCGCGGCCCCGGCCGGGCTGCCGCTGCTCGCGCTGTACTCGGTGGCCGCCGGGCTGTCCGACGGCGGCGCCGACTGGCTGTGGTTCCTGGTGGCGGCGGCCGGTTATCTGATGCTGCTGCTCGCGGAGGGCCGGGACCGGCTGGCGCAGTGGGGCCGGGTCTTCGGCGGCGCTCCCCGTACGCAGGGCTCCTTGGAGACCGGCGCGGTGGCTCCGGCGCGGACCGGACGCCGGATCGGCGCGGTCGCGCTCGGTGCGGCCCTGGTGGTGCCGCTCGCCCTGCCCGCGATGCAGGGAGGCCTGCTGGACGCCGCCGGCGCGGGCGTGGGAGCCGGCAACGGCAACGGCGGCACGATCTCCGCGGTCAATCCGCTGGTGTCCCTGCGCGACAGCCTGAACACGAACAACGACCGCCAGGTGCTGTCCCTGAAGACCAGCACGAACGACATCTCGGACCTGTATCTGCGGATAGTGTCCCTGGACGACTTCGACGGCACCACCTGGAAGCCGGCCCAGCGGCACATCGTCGGCGTACCGGACAGGTTCCCGACGCCCATCGGCCTCGACGCGGACGTCAAGCGCGGCACGGTGACGACCACGGTCTCGGCGTCGGACTGGTACGCCCAGGACTGGCTGCCGATGCCGTACCCGCCGAGCGGTGTGCGGATCGGCGGCCGCTGGCGCTACGAGCCGGTCGGCATGACCCTGGTCGGCGACCACGGCCAGACCACGCGTGGCGAGACCTACCAGGTGACCAGCCTGGACGTGCAGCCGACCGCAGAGCAGCTGTCCACCGCACCGGAGCCGCCGGCGGCCCTGAAGCGCGATTACACGAAGGTGCCGTCCGCGCTGCCGAAGGTGGTGGCCAGCACCGCCAAGGAGATCACGGCGGGCGCACACAGCCACTACGAGGAGGCCGTAAAGCTCCAGGACTACTTCGCCGTCACGGGCGGCTTCCAGTACGACACCCGGGTCGAGGTCGGGCGCGGCCCCGACGCCATCGCGAACTTCCTGAAGAAGAAGGAGGGCTTCTGCGTCCACTTCTCCTTCGCCATGGCGGCGATGGCCCGCACCCTCGGCATCCCGGCCCGGGTCGCGGTGGGCTTCGCACCCGGTACCCCGCAGCCCGACGGCACGGTGGCGGTGAACCAGAAGGACGCGCACGCCTGGCCCGAGCTGTACTTCGAGGGTGTGGGCTGGACCCGCTTCGAGCCGACCCCGACCCGCGGCACCACGCCGTCGTACACCCAGTCGGACACGCACGGCAGCTCGCTGCCGGACCAGACCCTGCCGTCGCACCAGTCCTCCACCGCGCCCTCGGCGGCGGCCTCGCCGAGCCAGAGCTGTGCGCGCGATGTGGTCCGGCTGCAGGGCTGCGACACCGCGTCCGCCGCGGCGGCCCCGCAGAGCGGTGGCGGTGGTACGGGCCCGTGGTGGTATGCGCTGATCGGCCTGGCCGCGCTGGTGGTCCTGGCGATTCCGCTGTCGCCGCTGCTGTGGCGGATGCGAGTGCGCTCGGTGCGGCTCGGCGGGCACGCCCGGACCGAGCAGGGCGCGGCCGCGCACACCCTGGCGGCCTGGCAGGAGTTGACGGACAGCGCCTGGGATCACGGCATCGCGCCGGACGAGTCGCTGACCCCGCGCCGGGCGGCCGCCCGGATCGCCGAGCTCGGACGGCTGGACCAGGCGACCGGTGCCGCGGTGCACCGGGTCGCGGACGCGGTGGAGCACGTGCTGTACGCGCCCCGGCCACGCCCGTCGGCGGGTACGGCGGCGGACGTGCACCGGGTGATCGAGGGGCTGCGTGGCACGGCGGGCACCGGAACCCGGCTGCGGGCGCTGTTCCTGCCCCGCTCGTCGGTGCGGGTGCTGTGGGCGGTGGCGGCCCGCTGGTCGGCGCTCAGGGCGCGGGTGGCGGGGGCCCGGCCCGGCGGCCTGCGCCGGCCGTCGCAGCAGCAGGGCTGAGAGCATGTGTGAGGGGCGACCACCGCTGGTGGTCGCCCCTCACATGGTGACTGTCGGTGTCCGGGGAACTCCGGGAGGACCGTCGCCGGCTAATGGCCGTGTTCGTCCCGGCGGCGCTGCCAGCGCTCTTCGATGCGGTCCATCATGGAGCGCTTCGGCCGCACCTGGCGACGAGCGGCACCCGCGGGCTGTTCGCCCGGCTTCGGGGTCTTGCGCCAGCCGGTGACGGCGAGTACGGCACAGCCCAGCATGACGAGGAAACCCACCACGCTGACCCAGATCAGCTGCGCGACCATTCCGGCCATGAGGAGCGCGATTCCCACGAGGAAGCCTGCGACCGCCTGGTAGACCCGCCGCCGGGTGTACGTACGCAGCCCGCTTCCCTCAAGCGCCGACGCGAACTTGGGATCTTCGGCGTACAGCGCTCGCTCCATTTGCTCGAGCATGCGCTGCTCGTGCTCCGAGAGCGGCACGGAGTCCTCCTCATCGTGCAGTCGCCGGGGCGACCCGGGGGGTCCCTTCAGGATAGGCAGGGAATCGCCCCCGTGAAACCCGCCCCTCTACGCCAATTGGCCAACCGGAGTCCGTCATGGCCGTCCCGGCTCGCTGAGGCTTCCATTCCCCGGCGGCCGACCCGTCATGCCGGGCGGTGTACCTCGATCATACGGCGCAAACCCCTCGATCGGGGGTCTTGTGGCGTACTCCATCCGCTGCCAAGGCCCTGATCAGCGGCGGGTCACGGCGGTCCGCTCAGGCCTCGGCGGCACCCGGCGTCTCACCGAGCACGTGCAGCTGGGTGGCGACGGAGTGGAACGCCGGCAGCTCGGCCGCGGCGGCCTCCAGCTTGAGGAGCGCGTCCAGGGCGCCGGGCTCGGTGTCCACGAGCACGCCGGGGACCAGGTCGGCGAAGACCCGCACGCCGTGCACGGCGCCGACCGTCAGACCCGCGCCCTCGACCAGCGCGATGAGCTGCTCGGCGGTGAACCGGCGCGGCATCGGGTCGCCGGCACCCCAGCGGCCCTCGGGGTCCTGCAGCGCCTGCCGGGCCTCCGTGAAGTGGCCGGCGAGGGCGCGGGCGAGCACGGCGCCGCCGAGACCGGCGGCGAGCAGGCTGAGCACGCCCTCGGAGCGCAGCGCGGCGACGGCGTTGCGGATGCCCTCGGCCGGGTCGTCCACGTACTCCAGGACGCCATGGCACAGCACGGCGTCGTAACCACCGCGCTCGACCACGTCGAAGAGGCCGTGCGCATCGCCCTGGACGCCCCTGACCCGGTCGGCGACACCGGCCTCGGCGGCCCGGCGCTCCAGCGCGAACAGCGCGTTCGGGCTGGGGTCGACGACGGTGACGCGGTGGCCGAGCCGGGCGACGGGCACGGCGAAGTGGCCGCTGCCGCCTCCGGTGTCGAGGACGTCCAGCGACTCCCGTCCCGTGGCCTTGACCCGGCGGTCGAGGGCGTCCTGAAGGACCTCCCAGACCACGGCGGTACGCAGGGAGGCGCGGGGGCGGCTCGGGTCCGACACGGCAGTTGACTCCTCGGCAGGGCTGGATCGCTTCAGGCGACTCCACCCTATTGCCTCCGCCGCCCTACCGGTCACCGCGGACGGATACGACCGGGCACGTCTCGAACGCCGGACTTCCGGTGGTCAGCCCGCGTCCGGAAGCTCACCGCGCGCTCTCGGGCCGTCCGGTTCCCCGGGGTCCTGGCGGGGTTGGGGCAGGACCGGCTGGAGGACGAGCATCCGCTCGACGATGCGCAGGAACATCGCCACGTCCCGTATCAGGTCGTCGGCGTCGCGGCGGCTCGCGGCGCCCTGGATGCCGGCCTCGGCACGGGCCCGGCGGGCGGCGCCGGAGGCGAACAGCGCGCTCCACTCGGTCAGTTCGGGGGCGATCTCGGGCAGCACTTCCCAGGCGCTGCGGATCCGGGCGCGGCGGCGCGGGGAGGTCTCGGGGCGGCCGCGGGCGGCGAGCACGGCGGCGGCGGTGCGCAGGGCGGCGAGGTGGGCCGTCGCATAGCGCTCGTTCGGCGTTTCCAGGACGGTGGACTCGTCCAGTGCGGCCCGGGCCTGAGCGAGCAGGTCAAGGGCGGCGGGCGGGGCCGTGGCCCGGCGGAGCACGGGGTGCACATCGCTCGCCGGGCCGGTCAGTGAGGGGGCAGGGCCGGTGGCGCGGCGCCGGCGGGCGGCGGCTGCGGAGGGGTTGGCCATGACGAACCTCCTGTCGTCTGGGTGACGGCACGGGTGCCGTATGTGCCCATCGTGCGGTATGGCACTGACAATCCGTTCTGACCTGGGGTTTTGCTTCGATCGTAGGTTCGGGCGTATTTTTGCACTGACCAGTCAGTTCAAAAATCACCGAGCCACAGGGGGGCTTGTGGACGGCATGCACGTCAGGGCGGAGGGCCTCGGGCTCAAGGGGCCTCGGGGGTGGGCCTTCCGGGGCGTCACCCTCGACGCGGAGCCCGGCTCACTCATCGCGATCGAGGGACCGTCCGGCTCCGGGCGCACATGTCTGCTGCTCGCGCTCACGGGACGGATGAGGACCACCGAGGGAACGGCCACCGTCGGCGGGTTCCGGCTCCCCCGGCACATGGCCCGGCTGCGCCGCGTCAGCGCGGTGGCCAACGTGGCCGGGATGACCGATCCGGAGCCGGCCCTGACCGTCGGCGAGCATCTGCGCGAACGGGCCCTGCTGCAAAGCCGCTTCGGCGACTCGCTGCGCGAACTGCTGCGCCCGCGCACCCAGCGCGTGCACGAGGCACGGCTGCGCGTCGACGCGGCCCTGGCCGCCGCCGGACTCGACCTGGAAACGCTGCCCAAGGGCTCCCGGACGGCCGTGCGCGACCTGGAGCGGCCGCAGGAACTGCGCCTGTCCATCGCCCTGGCGCTGCTCGGCCGGCCCGGACTGCTCGGCATCGACGACATCGACACCAAGCTCTCGGACGCCGAGCGCGGCGAACTGTGGGAGCTGCTGCGCTCGCTCACGCGCGCGGGGACGACGGTGGCGGTCGTCTGCCGCACGGCCCCCGGCGACTGCGTCGTCGTACCGACGGGGCCGAAGGCCACCGGCGCCAAGACCGGCACGGGCGACGCGAAGAAGGCCGGAGCCGAGTCCGGCACGAGCGACGAGACCGACGGCGAGAGCGCCGGGAAGAGCGACCCGAAGGAGGACGTCGATGCGCTCGCCTAGGCTGGCCGCGCTCGAACTCAGGCGCTTCGGGCGCGGGCGGCTGCCGCGTGCCGCCCTGGTCGCGCTGCTCGTGCTGCCGCTGCTCTACGGCGCCCTGTACCTGTGGTCCTTCTGGGACCCGTACGGCCGGCTGGACCGCATTCCGGTGGCCCTGGTGAACGACGACAAGGGCGCATCCGCGGGCGGGAAGCAGATCGCCGCCGGTGACGACATCGTGGCCGGGCTGCGCGACAGCCGTACCTTCGAGTGGCACGAGGTGAGCGACAAGGCGGCCCGCGAGGGCGTCGAGAACGGCACGTACTACCTGTCGCTGACCGTGCCGGCCGACTTCAGCCGGCGGATCGCCTCCAGCTCGGGCAACTCCCCCGAGACCGGCGCCCTCCAGGTGCGCTCCAACGACGCCAACAACTACATCGTCGGCCAGATCTCCCGGACCGTGTTCCACGAGGTCCGCTCGGCCGCCTCCGCCAAGGCCTCCCGCACCTACCTGGACCGGATCTTCGTCTCGTTCTCCGGCATCCACGACAAGACCGTCACGGCCGCGGAGGGCGCCGACCGGCTGAACACCGGTATCGGAAAGGCGGAGAAGGGCTCCAAGGACCTCGCCGACGGGCTGAAGGACGCCAAGAGCGGCAGCGGCAAGCTGGCCGAGGGCCTGAAGAAGCTGAACACGGGCGCCGGCGACCTCCAGGACGGCTCCCGCCGGGTCGCCGACGGCACGCAGGCCCTCGCCGACAAGGTCAATGGCGTCTACGGCAAGGCCGGTCCCTACCTCAAGGACAACGAGAAGACCATCGGGGACACCGCCCGGCTGGTCGCCGACTCGGCCAGGACCGTCAAGGACAATCTCGACGTCCTGGTGAAGCTCGCCCCGGGCGCCGCGCAGACCGCCCACACGAACTCGGCCATCCTGGACGAGATCTACAGGGCGCGCTGCGAGACCGCGACCATCCCCGATCCGTACTGCCCCCAGCTGAAGCGCGCCAAGAAGGCCGCAGCCGAGGTGGCCACCGTCGCCGACGACCTCAACACGCTGATCGCGGACCAGGACGGCGACCTGAAGACGATGCGGGACAACCTCGGCACCCTCCAGAACCAGGCCACGGCCCTCGAGAAGCGCGCACCGCACCTGTACGAGGACGTCGACGACGCCGTCGAGAAGATCGACCAACTGAACGCCGGCGCTCGGCAGGTCGCCGACGGTGCCAAGAAGCTGCACGCCGGGCTCGGTACCGCACAGACCGGCGCGACCACGCTGGACCAGGGCATCGGCACGGCCGCGTCGGGCGCCCAGACCCTGAACGGCGGCCTCTACAAGCTCTCCGACGGTTCCGGGAAGCTCGCCGGCGGACTGCACGACGGCGCCAGGAAGATCCCGGACTACGACAAGAAGGACCGCGACCGGCGCACCGGCGTGATGGCCGACCCGGTCCAGCTGGCCTCCCACGACCTGCACAAGGCGCCCAACTACGGCACCGGATTCGCCCCGTACTTCATCCCGCTGTCCCTGTGGGTGGGCACGATGGTCGCCTACATGCTGATCCCGCCGCTCAACCGGCGTGCCCTGGCGGCCGGTTCGCCGGCCTGGCGGATCGCGCTCGCGGGCTGGCTGCCGGTGGTCGCCGTCGGTGTGCTCCAGGTGGCCGCGCTGATGGCCGTACTGCACTGGGCGATCGGTCTGCAGATGTTCCGCGCGGCCGGCACGATCGGCTTCCTGTGCCTGGTCACGGCCTGCTTCGGGGCGATCGTGCAGTGGCTGAACGCCCGCTTCGGCGCGGCCGGCCGGATCCTGGTGCTGGCGCTGCTGATGCTCCAGCTGACCTCGGCGGGCGGCACCTACCCGGTGCAGACCAGCCCGGGCTTCTTCAACGCGATCCACCCGTTCCTGCCGATGAGCTACATCGTGGAGGCGTTGCGCCGGCTGATCACCGGCGGCGGGCTCGGCCCGGTCTGGCAGGCGTGCGGTGTGCTGGCCGCGTTCACCGCGGGCGCGCTCGCGCTGACCGCCCTCGCGGCCCGGCGCCGCCAGGTGTGGACGCTCGACCGGCTGCACCCGGAACTGAGCCTGTGAACCGGGGGGAGGCCCCGCACGCGCGCGTACCTGTGAGAATCAGGGCCATGGAAAGCAGCAGCGCCAGGTCCGGCGGCAGCACGCGTCGCGAGGCCACCCGGCAGAAGCTCTACGAGGCGGCCGTCACGCTCATCGCCGAGCAGGGCTTCTCCGCGACCACGGTGGACGAGATCGCGGAGCGGGCCGGGGTCGCGAAGGGCACGGTCTACTACAACTTCGCGAGCAAGTCGGTCCTCTTCGAGGAGCTGCTGCGGCACGGTGTGGGCCTGCTCACCGCCTCTCTGCAGGAGGCGGCCGAGCAGACCGCGCGGGCGGGCGGCAGCAAGGTGGACGCGCTGGACGCGATGATCCGCGCGGGCCTGGTCTTCATCGACCGCTATCCGGCCTTCACCCAGCTGTACGTGGCCGAGCTGTGGCGCACCAACCGGGCCTGGCAGTCCACGCTGATGGTGGTCCGGCAGGAGGCCGTCGCCGTGGTCGAGCGGGTGCTGCGCGAGGGTGTGGCGGCCGGCGAGTTCAGCGACGAGATCGACATCCAGCTGACGGCGGCCGCGCTGGTGGGCATGGTCCTGGTGGCCGCGCTGGACTGGAAGTCCTTCCAGCCGGAGCGGTCCCTGGACGACGTCCACGCGGCCCTGTCCCGGCTGCTCCAGGGACGCGTGAGCGGCAAGGGCTGAGCACATGAGGAGGGCGCCGGTCCGCTGCCGGACCGGCGCCCTCCCACTCCCCCGTACTCCCCCTGTGGTCCCCCGTGGGCGGTCGTCCCCGGGTCCCCCGGCTCGCTTCCGCCGACGGATCGGCGGAAGGAGCGGCCGGGTGGCGGGCGCCGTTCCGCCGCCCCGTGTCGGCGGTGCCGGGCCACGCCCCCTTGCCGTGTCTCCACTCTCCCGTTCGCACAGGTCGCGGCCCATCCGCGCGCGTACTCATCTCGCGACCTGAGTACGGGTACTCAGGACTGCGCACGCGTGCCCACGCTTCCGGGCCGTGTCCCGGGCGCCCCGGCCTCCCGCGGGCCGCATTGTCAGTGGCGGTCGATAAAGTCGCAGGCATGGCACGGATTGCGGTGATCGGCGCCGGGATGGGCGCGATGGCGGCCGCTGCCCGGCTGGCCGTCGCGGGCCACCGGGTGGTGGTGTACGAGCGCACGGACACCTACGGCGGTGCGGTGCGCCGCTTCGAGCGGGACGGGTTCGGCTTCGACACCGGCCCGGGCCTGCTGACGCTGCCCGCCGTGTACCGCGATCTGTTCGTCAAGACCGGCAAGGAGCCGATGGAGGACTGCGTCGAGCTGGTCCAGGTCGATCCGTCGTCACGGCACCTCTTCGCGGACGGCACCGAGGTGTCGCTGCCGAACGCCTCGCGCGCGGGTGTGGTCGCGGCCCTGGACGAGGCGCTCGGCGGGGGCGCGGGCGAGCGCTGGGGCGAGTTCCTGGTGCGGGCCCGGGAGGCCTGGGACCGCACCCGCAGGCCGCTGCTGGAGGAGCCGCTGTGGCCCAACTGGCGGGTGCTGGCCGACAAGGAGCCGTATCCGGCCGTCCCGCACAAGCGGCTGCTGCGCACGCGGCGGGCGAGCACGCTCTCCGAGATCGGCACCTGGGAGCTGGGCGACGAGCGTCTCGCGGCCCTGCTGGAGAGTTCCGTGCTCGCCCACGGCCTCGATCCGCGGACCACTCCGGCGAGCGCGGCCGTCCTGCCCTACATGGAGCACGCCTTCGGCACCTGGTACGTGCGCGGCGGCATCCGGGAATTGGCGCGCGCGGTGTACGAGCGGTGTCTGAAGCGGCGGGTGGAGTTCGTCTTCGACGCGGAGGTCCTGCGCATCCTGGTCAAGGACGGCCGGGCCGCGGGCGTGGAGTTGAGAGACGGCACGGTGGCCGAGGCGGACCATGTCGTGGCGGACGTGGACCCGGCGTGGCTGAAGACGCTGACGGACCGTCCCCTGGACGAGAACGGGGATGTGCGGGCCGATCCGTTCATGCCCCGTCCCGGGCGGTTCGCGGTGCTGCTGGCCCTGCGCGGCGGGTGCGAGGCCGGTGCCGCACATCGCGCGGTCGTCCATGCGCCGGACCCGGAGTCCGAGCTGGACTTCCTGGCCTCGCCGGAGGGGGACCAGCCGCCGGCGCCCACGGTGACCGTGCTGCGCCCGGACGACCCCGCGCTCAGACCCGACGACGGGCACGAGTCCGTGGTGCTGTCCGCGGTGGTGCCGAGCGCCGTCGACTGGGACGAGGAGGGCATGGTCCGGCAGTACACGGAGCATCTTCTCGAAGCCGCCGAGGTCGCGATACCGGGCCTGCGGGAGCGCGTCCTGTGGCAGGAGGTGCGCACACCCGACAACACCGACGACGAGACGGGTGCCTTCCTCGGCACGGTGCCGGCCCCCGCACTGGCCGCCGGCCAGGGGCGTTTCCTGCACCCGTCGAACACCACGCGGCTGCCCGGTCTGTACCGGGTCGGCGGCTGGTCACACCCCGGCGGCGGGCTGCCGCACGCGGGCATGTCGGGCGCGCTGGTGGCGGGGCTGATCGTGGAGGGCCCGGAGTTCCGCGGCTCCCGGTGAGCCGGGGCCGGGCCCCGGAAGCGGAACGGCCTAGAAGCGGTACTGCTCGTCGTACTCGGCACCGGGCTGCTGGGCATACCCGTGCCCCTGGTTCTGGTACGGGTACGGCTGCTCCGGCGGGAGTTCGCCGCCGTAGGTCTCGTCGGTGCGCTGCTGCGGCACCCACACCCCGCCGGCCGTGGTCTCGCCGTAGCCGCCGCCGTAGGGGGCCTGGGCGTAGCCCTGCTGGTCGTACTGCCCGGAGTAGCCGGTGTCGTACGAGGCGCCGCCATAGGACTGACTGCCGATGTACGGGTCGGAGTAGTTGGCGTAGCCCTGCTGGCCGCCGGTGTCGTAGCCGTACCCCTGCTGGCCGTAGCCGGAGTAGCCGTAGGCGTAGTTCTGCTGCTCGCCGGGCTGGGGCTGGGCGGCCCCCGCGTAGGCGGTGTCGCCGTAGACGCCGTAGGAGCCGGTGTCCTCGGGCAGCGGCTGGGGCTCGTAGACGGCGGTGCTCTCGGCCGCGGTCGGCTCTGTGGCCTGAGGCCCGGCCGGGGTGAAGACGTCGTCGCGGTCGTAGTCGCCGTAGTCGCCGTACCCCTGGCCGTAGCCGGCCCCGTCGGCGTCCCGGTCGTCCTCCGGGCCGAGGGCCTGCTCCGGGTCGGGGCCGTCCAGTGCCGCGTCGTGCCGGTCGGCCCTGCCGCGGCGGCGCTTGCTGCCGCCTTCGGGCTCGTCCCCGGGCTCGGGGCGCTTGACCGCCCAGCCGGCGGCGAAGCCGCGGCGGAACGACAGCGTGACATAGGTCTGGCCGACCGCGAAGGCGATGGCACCGACGCCGATCACGATCACGGAGGGCATCAGCACGCCGACCACGACGCCGAGGAAGCCGGCGAACGCGAGCAGCCGCCAGCGCAGGCGCGCCTTGTACTGCAGCAGCACCTCGCCCAGCAACCACAGTGCGACGACGCCGAACGCGATGTAGAGGACCGTCCAGCCCATGTACGCCCCTCTCCCAGTGACCGCTACGCAGTGTGTCGTATCGCGGTGCGGCCGGTCTAGGCCTGCGGGGGGTGGTGCAGGCCCAGGTTCTCGTAGATTTCCAGGGTCGCCGTGGAGTTGTTCAGCGTGATGAAGTGCAGTCCGGGCACTCCCTCGGCGAGCAGCCGAGCGCAGAATTCCGTGGCGAAGTCGATACCGATGGAGCGTACCGCCGCCGGATCGTCCTTCGCTGTGAGGATCCGCTCTTTCAGGGCGTCGGGGAACAGGGCGGTGCTGAGCTTGGGCACCCGTTGCAGCATCTTCACGCTGGTGACCGGCAGGACCTCGGGAATGATGGGGGTCTCGCAGCCCGCGGCCACCACGCGGTCACGCAGCCGCAGATACGACTCCGGGTGGAAGAACATCTGTGTGATGGCGTAGTCCGCACCCGCACGGCACTTGTCCACGAAGTGGGCGACGTCGGTGTCCCAGTCCGCGGAGCGGGGGTGCATCTCCGGGAAGGCGGCGACGCCCACGCAGAAGTCGCCCGACTCCTTGATGAGCCGGACGAGTTCGGCCGCGTACGTCAGTCCCCGGGGGTGCGGCACCCACTCGCCCATCGGGTCGCCGGGCGGGTCGCCCCGCACGGCGAGCATGTTACGGATCCCGGCGTCCGCATACTGGCCGATGATGTTCCGCAGTTCGGCGATGGAGTGGTCGACCGCGGTGAGGTGGGCGACGGGTGTGAGCGTCGTGTCCACGACGATCTGCTGCGTCTCGCGGACCGTGGTCGTGCGCGTGGAACCGCCGGCGCCGTAGGTGACGGAGACGAAGTCGGGGGCGACGGCCTCGACCCTTCTGAGCGCGTTCCACAGGTTCCGCTCGCCCTGCGGGGTCTTCGGCGCGTAGAACTCGAACGAGTACGTCGCCTTGCCGGTGGCGAGCATGTCGCGCACGGTGCGTGCGCGATCAGTCCTGGTGGAGGGGGTTCCGAGGGCCATACCGGCAGGTTAGCCAGGGGCGGGCGGTCCCCCAACCGAACCACAAAGATTTGCCCGAATTGTCGCCTTCCTGTCCACCCCTTGGACAGAAACCTGGACAGCTAGGGCTGCCGCAGCCGCTTCGCGAACTCCGCCGCGGCCGCTCCCGGGTCGTCGGCCTCGGTGATCGCGCGGACCACGACCACCCGGCGGGCACCCGCGTCCAGCACCTGGTCGAGGTTGGCGAGGTCGATCCCGCCGATCGCGAACCAGGGGCGGTCGGTGCCCAGGCCGGCCGTGTACCGGACCAGGTCCAGGCCGGGGGCGTGGCGGCCGGGCTTGGTGGGGGTGGGCCAGCAGGGTCCGGTGCAGAAGTAGTCCACGCCCTCCTGCACGGCGGCCGCGGCGGCCTCGGACTCGGCGTGCGTGGAGCGGCCGATCAGGACCTCGTCGCCGAGGACGGCGCGGGCCGCGGGGACCGGCAGGTCGCCCTGGCCGAGGTGCAGCACATCGGCGCGGGCGGCGTGGGCGACGTCCGCGCGGTCGTTCACCGCGAGAAGTTTGCCGTGCCGGGCGCAGGCGTCCGCGAAGACCTCCAGGTGCGCCAGCTCCTCGGCGGCCTCCATGCCCTTGTCGCGCAGCTGCACGATGTCGACACCGCCGGCCAGGACCGCGTCCAGGAACTCGGGAAGGTCGCCCTGGCGCGTGCGCGCGTCCGTGCACAGGTACAGGCGGGCGTCGGCGAGCGCGGCGCGTGCGGTGTCGGACATGCGTGGGTCCCCCCTGGTCGGTGTCCCTGGCGGCTTCGGCGGGTGGTGGGGGGGGGGGGGGGGGGGGGGGGACCCCCCCCCCCCCCCCCCCCCCCCCTTCCCAGAAGAGACAAGGGGAGAGGATCACCCCCCCCCCCCCCGCCCCTCTCCTCCCACCCCTC
>NZ_JBVIEB010000010.1:0-13735 GCF_055572075.1 Streptomyces sp. NPDC030820 | reverse complement strand
GAGGGGTGTGCTCTGTACCCGGGGTCTTGTTGGGTTTCACCTGTTTTGGTCCCCCCCGTGTTTTTTTCCTTTGGTTCTTTTGGGGGGTTTCCCCCGCCCCCCCCCCCCCCCCCCACCACCCCTCATGTGCGAGTCGGCTCAGACGGCGAGCGCCTGGGCGCGGCGCTTCACCTCCGTGCCGCGATTCTCGCTCAGAGCCTGCGCGGGGGTGCCGGGCAGGGTCGGGTCGGGGGTGAAGAGCCATTCGATCATCTCTTCGACCGTGAAGCCGTCGTCCCGCAGGAGCGTCAGGGTGCCGGACAGGCCCTTGACGACCTTGTCCCCGTCGATGAAGGCGGCGGGGACGTGCAGCGCGCGGTTCTCACCCCGGCGTACGGCGATGAGCTGGCCCTCCTTGACCAGCTGCCGCACGCGCGTCACCTCGACGCCGAGCTGTTCGGCGATGTCGGGGAGGGTGAGCCAGGCGGGGACGAGAGCATCGATCTTTGCGTCAATCTCGGTCACAGGACAAGCCTAGGCGCTCCGCCGGTTCAGTCGCGATGTGGTCGGTGCCGGGTTGTGTCGTCTGTCGGGTGCGGGTTCGTCGTGGTTGCTCGCGCCCACGCGGCGGTGGCCGCATACCAGTCACAGCCCCGCGCCCTTACGGGGCGCCGCCCAAAGCCCCCTGACTAGTCGGCCGCGGCATCCTTCAGGGGCTTTCCGGGGTCGGCCAAAGCCTCCGGGTCCATGGCGCGGCCCGCCTCGATCAGCCGCCGGCCCTGTGCCAGATCACGCGGACGGCCCACCGCCAGCAGGGCCGTCAGCCGGTCCTCGTGGAGCCAGCACACCGTCCAGGCCGGGCCGGACGGGTCGCCGCGCCAGACCATGCGGTCGGCGGCGGCGTGGTGGCCGGCGTACTGGACGAAGCGGCCGAACTGCTCGGACCAGAAGTACGGCACCGGGTCGTAGACCGCCGGGGTCTCGCCGAGGATGTTCGCGGCCACCGTGCGCGGGCCCTGGAGGGCGTTGTCCCAGTGGTGGACGAGCAGCCGTTCGCCGTAGCGGGCGGAGGGGAAGGAGGCGCAGTCGCCGACGGCGTACACGTCCCGCACGGAGGTGCGCAGACGGTCGTCGGCGAGGACGTCCCCGTGCGGGCCCAGCTCGACGCCGGAGCCGGCCAGCCAGGCCGTGGCGGGGCGGGCGCCGATGCCGACGACGACGGCGCCCGCGGGCAGCCGGGTGCCGTCGGCGAGCACCACCGCGCCGGGCTCGATGCGCTCCACGCGCGCGTGGGTGCGCAGTTCCACACCCGCGTCGGCGTACCAGCCGGTCATGGGGGCCGCGACCTCGGCGGGCAGGGCGCCGGCGAGCGGACGGTCGGCGGCCTCCACGACGGTCACCTCGCAGCCGGCCTCGCGGGCGGCCGTGGCGAACTCGGCGCCGATCCAGCCGGCCCCGACGACCACGATCTCGTGCTGCCGGGCGAGCACCGGCTTCAGCCGTTCGGCGTCGTCCAGGGTGCGCAGCAGATGCACGCCCGGCACCCCCTCGCTGCCGGGCAGGTTGATCGGCTCGGCGCCGGTGGCGAGGACCAGGACGTCGTACGGCACCGGGCCCGCCTCGGTGTCCAGCTCGTGTTCGGCGGGGCGCAGGCCCAGCACCTCGCAGCCGAGCCGCAGCTCGACGCCGAGGGACTCGAAGTCCACGTCGAAGGCGGAGTCCTCGGCCTTGCCGAGCAGCACGGCCTTCGACAGCGGCGGCCGGTCGTACGGCTGGTGCGGCTCCGCGCCGATCACGGTGACGGGGCCCTTGAAGCCCTGTTCCCGCAGCGCGACCGCGGTCTGCACCCCGGCCATGCCCGCACCGACGACGACCACGCGCCGCCCCGCTGACGTGCCCCCTTGCGCTGTCTGCTCGCTCACCCGATCACCATAGACACGTGACAACGCGTCAGTCAGCGGGCGTGCCCGGTGACCTGTTCCACAACGCTCGTACCGGCGCCCGCCTGGGACTCCCACTCCCAGGTCTCCTCCAGCCGCACCCGCCCGTCCGGCAGCTCCACGACCGTGGAGACACAGTGCCCCGAAGAGGTCGTGCCGTCGGTCTTCAGCTGGACATAGCGGAAGTCCAGCCGGTCACCCTCCCGGGTGCCGGCCAGATGACCGCGTACGACATCGCCGCCCGCGTACTCGGCCCAGATCTCGCCGTCCTTCTCGTGGTACGTGAACCGGGTGCGGGTACCCACCTGACCTGGGGCTTGGTCCGCCACGGGGGCGAGGATCAGTCCGTCGAGCGACCGGGCCATCGGCAGGGGCTCCCTTACGGGTGACGAGGGGGGCGGGCTAGGGTGGCCACCGTACAAGCACTCGCGGGAGCCCGGACGCACCGGGCTGAGAGGGAGGCTGGCGGCCTCCGACCGTACGAACCTGATCCGGGTCATGCCGGCGAAGGGAGGGGCTGGACGCCCATGTCGTCACGTACGTCCGATACGTCCGACGTCCTCGTCCTGGGGGGCGGAATCATCGGCCTGGTCACGGCCTGGCGCGCGGCACAGCGCGGGCTCGCGACCGCCGTGGTGGACCCCGAGCCCGGCGGCGGCGCCGCGCAGGTCGCGGCCGGGATGCTGGCCGCCGTCACCGAACTGCACTACGGCGAGGAGAAGCTGCTCGCCCTGAACCTGGAATCGGCCCGCCGCTACCCGGACTTCGCGGCCGAGCTGACCGAACTGACCGGCCACGACCTGGGCTACCGCCGCTGCGGCACGCTCGCGGTCGCGCTCGACGCCGACGACCGCGCCCACCTGCGCGAACTGCACGCGCTGCAGCAGCGCTCCGGCCTCGACTCGCAGTGGCTGTCCGGACGGGAGTGCCGGCGCCTGGAGCCGATGCTGGCGCCCGGGGTGCGCGGCGGGCTACGGGTCGACGGCGACCACCAGATCGACCCGCGGCGCCTTGCGGCGGCCCTGGTGGCCGCGTGCGAGCGGGCCGGCGTGGTGTTCCACCGTGCGTGGGCCGAGCGGCTGGACGTCGCAGGGGACCGGGCCGCCGGGGTCACGCTCGCGGACGGCACCGGGCTGAGCGCCGGGCAGGTGGTGCTCGCGGCCGGCAGCATGAGCGGGCGGCTCGCGGGCGTGCCGGAGGCGCTGCTGCCGCCGGTGCGGCCGGTGAAGGGGCAGGTGCTGCGGCTGACGGTGCCGCGCCGGTACGCGCCCTTCCTCAGCCGTACCGTACGGGCCGTGGTCCGCGGCAGCCAGGTCTACCTGGTGCCCCGCGAGAACGGTGAACTGGTCGTCGGCGCGACCAGCGAGGAGCTGGGCTGGGACACGACCGTCACCGCGGGCGGCGTGTACGAGCTGCTGCGCGACGCCCATGAACTGGTGCCGGGCATCACCGAACTGCCGCTCACCGAGACCCGGGCCGGGCTGCGCCCCGGCTCCCCCGACAACGCGCCGCTGCTCGGCCCGTCCGGGCTCGACGGTCTGCTGCTGGCCACCGGGCACTACCGCAACGGGGTGCTGCTCACGCCGGTCACCGGGGATGTGATGGCCGAGGTACTGGCGGGCGGCCGGCTCCCGGAAGAAGCCCGTCCCTTCACACCGCAGCGCTTCGGCGCCGCCGTCCTCTTGGAGCAGCCCGCATGAGCGTCTCCGTCACCGTTTCCATCTCCGTCAACGGAGAGCGCCGGGAGATCGTTCCGGGTACCGCTCTCGACATCGTCGTACGCTCGCTGGCCCCGTCGCCCTCCGGGGTGGCCGCCGCCGTCAACGAGACCGTCGTCCCGCGCGCGCAGTGGGCGGCCACGGCGCTGGCCGAGGGCGACCGGGTCGAAGTCCTCACCGCGGTCCAGGGAGGCTGAGCCATGGCCGACGATCCCTTGGTCCTCGGGGGTACGACCTTCTCGTCGCGGCTGATCATGGGTACCGGTGGTGCGCCCAGCCTGGAGGTGCTGGAGCGGGCGCTGGTCGCCTCCGGTACGGAGCTGACGACGGTCGCGATGCGGCGGGTGGACCCCTCCGTGCACGGTTCGGTGCTGTCGGTGCTGGAGAAGCTGGGGATCCGGGTGCTGCCGAACACGGCGGGCTGTTTCACGGCGGGCGAGGCCGTGCTGACCGCGCGGCTGGCGCGGGAGGCGCTGGGCACGGATCTGATCAAGCTGGAGGTCATCGCCGACGAGCGGACGCTGCTGCCGGATCCGGTGGAGCTGCTGGAGGCGGCGGAGACGCTGGTCGACGACGGGTTCACGGTGCTGCCGTACACCAATGACGATCCCGTGCTGGCGCGGAAGCTGGAGGACGTCGGCTGTGCGGCCGTCATGCCGCTGGGGTCGCCGATCGGGTCCGGGCTCGGGATCCGTAACCCTCACAACTTCCAGCTGATCGTCGAGCACGCGCGCGTGCCGGTGATTCTGGATGCGGGGGCCGGTACGGCGTCCGATGTCGCGCTGGCCATGGAGCTGGGGTGTGCCGGGGTGATGCTCGCGTCCGCGGTCACGCGCGCGCAGGAGCCCGAGATGATGGCCGCCGCCATGAGGCACGCGGTGGAGGCGGGGCGGCTGGCTCGGCTGGCGGGGCGGATTCCGCGCCGGCACTTCGCGGAGGCCTCCTCCCCCACCGAGGGACGCGCCCGCCTGGATCCCGAGCGCCCGGCCTTCTGATCGCAGGGGAGTCACAGCTGTGCTGCAGTCCGACCCCGTGACCAGCGCACCGTGCGGCACTGTCGGTGTGTCCTCGTAGACTCCCCTGCGTGGATACGACCCTTCAGGACCCCCTCGTCGGGCAGGTGCTCGACGGCCGTTATCGCGTCGACGCGCGGATCGCGGTCGGCGGGATGGCCACGGTCTACCGGGCCCTGGACACCCGTCTGGACCGTGTGCTCGCGCTGAAGGTGATGCACCCGACGCTCGCGGCCGACGGATCCTTCGTGGAGCGGTTCATCCGGGAGGCGAAGTCCGTCGCCCGGCTGGCGCACCCGAACGTGGTGCAGGTCTTCGACCAGGGGACCGACAGGTCGTACGTGTACCTGGCGATGGAGTACGTCGCCGGGTGCACCCTGCGGGACGTGCTGCGCGAGCGCGGGGCGCTGCAGCCCCGCGCGGCACTGGACATCCTCGAACCCGTCCTCGCCGCGCTCGGCGCCGCGCACCGGGCCGGGTTCGTGCACCGCGACATGAAGCCCGAGAACGTGCTGATAGGCGACGACGGGCGGGTCAAGGTCGCCGACTTCGGGCTCGTGCGGTCCGTGGACACCCAGACCAGCACGACCGGCGCCGTCCTCGGGACCGTGTCGTATCTCGCGCCCGAGCAGATCGAGCAGGGCACCGCCGATCCGCGCGTCGACGTCTACGCGTGCGGTGTCGTGCTCTACGAGATGCTGACCGGGGGCAAGCCGCACTCCGGGGACTCCCCGGCCCAGGTCCTCTACAAGCACATCCACGAGGACGTGCCGCCGCCCTCGGCACTGGTGCCCGGGCTGTCGTATGAGCTGGACGAGGTGGTCGCCTCGGCGACCGCGCGCAACCCGGACATCCGGCCGCACGACGCCGTGGCGCTGCTCGCCCAGGTACGCGAGGCGCGCCAGGGGCTGAGCGACGAGCAGCTGGACGCGGTGCCGCCGCAGGCGCTGTCCGCGGAGCACGACAACGCCGGCGACCGTACGAGCGTGATACCGCGCTCGCTGACCTCCCCCACGCTCGGCTTCGCTCGCGCGGGGGGACCCCCGTCCCGGCCGCTGCCCGTGGGCGAGGAGGAGCCGACCGGGGGCGGCGTCCAGCACACCAGCCGGCTGCAGGAGCCGCCGTCCCCATCGCCGCGCCGGTCGCGGCGCCTGGTGCTGACGGTCGTCGCCGCCGTGCTGGTGGTGTTCGGCCTGGGCGCCGGCGTCTGGTACATCAACTCCGGCCAGTTCACCAAGGTCCCGCCGCTGCTGGCGAAGACCGAGGCGCAGGCCCGGGACCGGCTGAGGTCGGCCGGGCTGGAGGTCGGGCAGGTCAGGCGCGAGTACAACGACGCGGTCCAGCGGGGCACGGTCATCGGCACCGACCCCGCGCCCGGTGCCCGGATCCGTGACCACGACTCGGTGACGCTGACCATCTCGCTGGGACCGGAGACGGTGAACGTGCCGGATGTCGCGGGCCGCCCCCTGGCCGAGGCGCGGGCCCGGCTGAAGGCGGACGGGCTGGAACCGGGCATGGTCACCCGGGAGTTCAGCGAGGACGTCGCCAGGGGCTCGGTGATCGCCACGACACCGCAGGCCGGCACCAAGCGGCACGCCGGGTCGGCGATCGCGCTGACCGTCAGCAAGGGCCGCCCGATCGACGTGCCGGACGTCACCGGTGACGATCCGGCCGACGCCAGGCAGCAGCTGACGGAGGCCGGGCTGAAGGTGAAGATCGCGCCTCAGCAGGTCAACTCCGAGTACGACAAGGGCAAGGTGGCCCGGCAGAGCCCGGGCGACGGCAGCCAGGCCGCCGAGGGCGACACGGTGACGCTGACGCTGTCCAAGGGCCCGGAGATGGTCGAGGTGCCGGACGTGGTCGGCGACAGCGTCGACGACGCCCACAAGGCGCTGGAGAGCGCCGGGTTCAAGGTGGAGGAGGACCGCGGCCTGCTCGGGCTGTTCGGCGACACCGTGAAGAAGCAGTCGGTGCAGGGCGGCGACAAGGCGCCCAAGGGGTCGACCATCACGATCACCATCCGCTGACCAGGGTACTTGCGAGCCCGTCGGCAACAGTGTCAACCGGCCGTCGTCGATGGACTGTTGCTCCCTCCGCCCGCCCCCTCCGGGGCCGCTACCACGGCGGCTTCGCGGTGCTCGTCCGGTGGCGCGGCAGACGGGGGGAGGCGTCTTGGGGGTGGAACCGGTCGCGGAGTTGACCACAGCCGACGTCTGGCAGGTCGACGCCCGCCACCCGGGCTGCGGACACCGCTCTTCCGACCCGGGCGAACACCCGCCCCCGGACTCCGGGCACCCGTGGCCCGGCCCGGGCCCGCGCCCCCGGACTCAGACGCCCCTCTCCCGCCCCGGGCCGGCGGCCGCCTCCCGGGCTTCGGGCGCGGCGGACGGCCAGGACGCGCCATCCGGCCGGATGCCGTCGAGCGCCTCCCCGAGGCCCTCCTGGGCACGCCTGACGACCGTGCCACCGTTGACCGAGATCTCCTCCAGGCCGTAGACGTCCTCATCCGGCAGCGAGAAGCTGACGACGTCCCCCACGTACACCCTCCCCTGGCGTCCGCACAGGTGCGCTGGTGCAGTCGTACCCTGATCGAGGGCGTCCCCACACGCCCTGGCATGCTGGGTGAGCCATGACCTCACCAACCTCCCCCTCACTCCCGGCCTCCCGCGTCCGCAACCCCGTCGGCGGTCATGTCCCGGTCGCCGGTGGCCTGCACTCCGTGGGGCTGTCGTACGCCCGTGAGCTGCGGGCGGAGACCGTGCAGGTCTTCGTGGCCAACCCGCGGGGCTGGGCCACGCCCGCCGGGAACCCGCGGCAGGACGAGGCCTTTCGCGCGGCCTGCGCCGAGGAGTCGATCCCGGCGTACGTCCATGCGCCCTACCTGATCAACTTCGGCTCGCACACCGAGGTGACCGTGGAGCGGTCGGTGGAGTCGCTGCGACACTCCCTGCGGCGCGGTCGGGAGATCGGTGCGCTGGGCGTGGTCGTGCACACCGGGAGCGCGACCGGCGGGCGGGCCCGGGAGGTGGCGCTCAAGCAGGTGCGCGCGCACATGCTGCCGCTGCTGGACGAGCTGACGCACGACGACGACCCGTTTCTGCTGCTGGAGTCGACCGCCGGACAGGGCGCCTCGCTCTGTTCGCGCACCTGGGACTTCGGCCCGTACTTCGAGGCACTCGACGCGCACCCGAAGCTCGGGGTCTGCCTGGACACCTGCCACGTCTTCGCCGCGGGCCACGATCTGACCGGGCCGAGCGGGATGCACCAGACCCTGGACCTGCTGGTGGACACCGTCGGTGAGGGCCGCCTGAAGCTGATCCACGCCAACGACTCCAAGGACGTGGTCGGCGCGCACAAGGACCGGCACGAGAACATCGGCGCCGGCCACATCGGCGAGGACCCCTTCCGGGCCCTGATGTCCCACCCCGCGACCGAGGGCGTACCCCTGATCATCGAGACGCCCGGCGGCAAGGCGGGGCACGCGGCGGATGTCGAGCGCCTGAAGAAGCTCAGGGACGGCTGAGGAGCCGGTCTAGTCCTGGTCTAGTCCTCGTTTTCGAACAGCACGATGGTGTGGGTCAGCGCGAGCGAACGAGTGTTCCACGCTGAAGCAGCTCACGGCGGTCGTCCGGAAGGCCGTCGCGCACACGCGCCGCGGCTTCCGGGAAGATCACGTTGAACACTGCCATCGGGGGCTCCCTGCATGCCTGTCGGAGTGACCGGCACCGAGCTTGCCGGCGCCGAGAGCCCCGCCGGTCAGAGCTCGGGCCCCTCGCCCGGTTCCTCCTGGTACGAGTACCGCTGTTCCTTCCACGGATCGCCGATGTTGTGGTAGCCGCGTTCCTCCCAGAAGCCGCGGCGGTCGGCGGTCATGTACTCGACGCCGCGGACCCACTTGGGGCCCTTCCAGGCGTACAGGTGGGGCACGATCAGGCGGACCGGGAAGCCGTGCTCGGCGGTGAGGAGTTCGCCGTCCTTGTGGGTGGCGAAGAGGGTGCGGTCCGAGGCGAAGTCCGACAGGCGGAGGTTCGAGCTGAAGCCGTACTCCGCCCAGACCATCACATGGGTGACGTCCGGCGCCGGCGGGGCCAGCTCCAGGATGGTGCGGGCGGGGATGCCGCCCCACTCCGCGCCGATCATGCTGAACTTCGTCACGCAGTGCAGGTCGGCCACCACGGTGGTGTACGGCAGGGCCGTGAACTCCTCGTGGTTCCAGATGTGCTTGTCACCGTCGGCGGTGGCGCCGAAGACCCGGAACTCCCAGCGCTCGGGGCGGAACTTCGGGACGGGTCCGTAGTGCGTGACCGGCCAGCCGCGCTGGAGCCGCTGACCCGGCGGAAGCTCGGACCCTGCCGTTGCTCCAGACTCTCGCTCCACCGGATGACCCATGTATCCATCCTGACAGACCTGGGGCAGTGCCCTTGACCACCCTCCAGAAAATCGGGCAAGCAATATCAATTCAGCAAGTATTTACTAAGTGCGCACTTACTGGACGATCTTCGTCGCCGATGCCATCATGCGGCGCTATCGGCCGGGTCCGGTTTACCTGGAAGGAGTCCATTGCGATGCAGGGCGACCCCGAGATCATCGAACTGCTCAACGAACAGCTGACCGCCGAGCTGACCGCGATCAACCAGTACTTCCTGCACGCCAAACTGCAGGATCACAAGGGGTGGTCGAAGCTCGCCAGGTACACCCGGGAAGAGTCGTTCGACGAGATGCGGCACGCGGAGATCCTCACCGACCGCATCCTGCTGCTGGACGGCCTGCCGAACTACCAGCGGCTCTTCCATGTCCGGGTCGGGCAGACGGTGACCGAGATGTTCCAGGCGGACCGGCAGATCGAGGTCGAGGCGATCGACCGGCTGCGCCGGGGCGTCCAGGTGATGCGCGAGAAGAACGACATCACGTCGGCGAACGTCTTCGAGGCGATCCTGGCCGACGAGGAGCACCACATCGACTACCTGGACACCCAGCTGGAACTCGTGGACAAGCTGGGCGAGGCCCTCTACCTCTCGACCGTGATCGAGCAGAGCCAGCCCGACCCCTCAGGCCCGGGCACCGGCGGCTTCTCCGCGCACTGAGCGCCGGCCCGCACGACTGCTAGGCCGCCTCGTCCAGTCGCCCCAGCGCCGGGACACGCCGTTCGACCAGCTCCCGGCGGGGACAGGCGCCCCGGCCGAGCAGCGCCTGAATGCGCCGTACACAGTTTCCGCAGTCCGTGCCCGCCTTGCAGGCGGAGGCTATCTGGCGGGGGGTGCAGGCACCGTCCTCCGCGTGCTGCTTGACCTGGGCCTCGGTGATGCCGAAGCAGCTGCAGACGTACACGCGGACTCACCTCCCGACGGGATCACTATTACTGCCATCCCCTTGATCGGTGAGGCAAACCTAACCTTACCCGTCGCACAGGGCCCGCAAAAGTGGGGAAGGGCGCGGATCGGATGTGATCCGCGCCCCAGATCGCCCACGGGTCCGGCCGGGCCCTACTGGTCCCGGTACATCTCCGCGACCAGGAACGCCAGGTCCAGCGACTGGCTGCGGTTCAGCCGCGGGTCGCAGGCCGTCTCGTAGCGCTGGTGCAGGTCGTCGACGAAGATCTCGTCGCCGCCGCCCACGCACTCGGTGACGTCGTCGCCGGTCAGCTCCACATGGATGCCGCCCGGGTGGGTGCCGAGCGCCTTGTGGACCTCGAAGAAGCCCTTGACCTCGTCGAGCACGTCGTCGAAGCGGCGGGTCTTGTGCCCGGAGGCCGCCTCGAAGGTGTTGCCGTGCATCGGGTCGGTCACCCAGGCCACCGTCGCGCCGGACGCCGTGACCTTCTCCACCAGCTCGGGGAGCTTGTCGCGGATCTTGTCGGCGCCCATCCGGACGATGAAGGTCAGCCGGCCCGGCTCCCGCTCGGGGTCGAGGCGGTCGATGTACTGCAGCGCCTCCTCGGCCGTCGTCGTCGGGCCGAGCTTGATGCCGAGCGGGTTGCGGATCTTCGAGGCGAACTCGATGTGCGCCCCGTCCAGCTGGCGGGTGCGCTCACCGATCCACACCATGTGCGCGGAGACGTCGTACAGCTGGCCGGTGCGCGAGTCGACCCGGGTCAGGGCGGACTCGTAGTCCAGCAGCAGCGCCTCGTGCGAGGAGTACAGCTCGACGGTCTTGAACTCCTCCGGGTCCGTGCCGCAGGCCCGCATGAAGTTCAGCGCGTTGTCGATCTCGCGGGCGAGCTGCTCGTAGCGCTGGCCCGACGGCGAGGTCTTCACGAAGTCCTGGTTCCAGGCGTGCACCTGGCGCAGGTCCGCGTAACCGCCGGTGGTGAAGGCGCGCACCAGGTTCAGCGTGGACGCCGAGGCGTGGTACATGCGCTTGAGCCGCTCGGGGTCCGGGATGCGGGACGCCTCGGTGAACTCGAAGCCGTTGACGGAGTCGCCCCGGTACACCGGGAGCGTCACGCCGTCGCGGGTCTCGGTCGGCTTGGAGCGGGGCTTGGAGTACTGCCCGGCGATACGGCCGATCTTCACCACGGGCACGGCGGCCGCGTAGGTGAGGACGGCACCCATCTGGAGCAGCGTCTTCAGCTTGTTGCGGATGTGGTCGGCGGACACCGCGTCGAACGCCTCGGCGCAGTCGCCGCCCTGGAGGAGGAACGCCTCTCCCTTGGCGACGGCCGCCATCCGGGCGCGCAGCTGGTCGCACTCGCCCGCGAAGACGAGCGGCGGATACGACTCGAGGTCCGCGATCACTGCGCGCAGAGCCTCGGGGTCGGGGTACTCGGGCTGCTGCGCCGCGGGCAGGTCTCGCCAGGTGTTGCCAGCGCTCGGGCTGGTCTTAGCGTTCACGGTCACCTCGTAAACATTACGGGGTCGTGTCGCATGCCCCATCTTCTGGCTCGAAAGGTGAGACGCGCGGGTTGTCCTGTGGACCGGGGGACAGGTGCGGTAGGGTTCTCGCCATGTTCGCGCTTTCGATCCAGAACTGGTGGTGGACCGCTCATCCGGCGGCCCACTGACTGCGCGTACGCAAGACTTCGCGAAGGCCGCCCGAGGGGCGGCCTTCGGTGTGTCCGGGGTCGTTCCTCACCGACATCGACGGAAGAGGACCCATGGACCTGGCACAGCTCCCGCACGACGACCGCCCCTTCGCCCTGCTCCGCCGCCGCACCCCGGGCCGCGACGAGCACGCGGTGGAGGTGCTGATCGGCCCGGTGACCCGCCGCGACCGGCTCGCCGACCTGCCCGACGAGGGGCTCGCGCTGGTCCCGTTCCGGCAGATCCGCGAGCGCGGCTTCGACGTCCGCGACGACGGCACCCCCCTGCTGGTACTCACCCCCGAGGAGACCTACGAGGTCCCGCTCGACGTGGCGCTGGCGCAGCTCCCGGCGCACCGGGTGCGCGTCGAGGGCGGCGGCTTCGACGTCGGCGACGAGGAGTACGGCGGGATCGTCGGGCGGGTGCTGGCGGAGGAGATCGGCCGGGGCGAGGGCGCGAACTTCGTGATCCGGCGCACCTACGAGGGTGAGATCCCGGGGTTCGGCCGCGCCGACGCGCTCGCGCTGTTCCGGCGGCTGCTGGAGGGCGAGCGGGGCGCGTACTGGACGTTCGTCGTGCACACCGGGGACCGCACGCTGGTCGGGGCCAGCCCCGAGGTACACGTCCGCATGTCGGGCGGGACGGTCGTCATGAACCCCATCAGCGGGACCTACCGCTATCCCGCCGAAGGCCCGACCCCCGGCCCTCTCCTCTCCTTCCTCGCCGACGGCAAGGAGATCGAGGAGCTGTCGATGGTGGTCGACGAGGAACTGAAGATGATGTGCACCGTCGGCGACATGGGCGGGGTCGTCGTCGGGCCCCGGCTGAAGGAGATGGCGCACCTCGCGCACACCGAGTACGAACTGCGGGGGAAGTCCTCCCTGGATGTGCGGGAGGTGCTGCGGGAGACCATGTTCGCGGCGACGGTGACCGGCTCGCCGGTGCAGAACGCGTGCCGGGTGATCGAGCGGCACGAAGTCGGCGGCCGGGGTTACTACGCGGGCGCGCTGGCGCTGCTCGGCCGCGACTGTGGGGGCGCGCAGACCTTGGACTCCCCCATCCTGATCCGCACCGCCGACATCTCGTCCCAGGGACGGCTGCGGGTCCCGGTCGGGGCGACTCTGGTGCGTGGCTCGGACCCGGCGGGCGAGGTCGCGGAGACGCACGCGAAGGCGGCGGGGGTGCTGGCGGCCCTCGGGGTACGGCCGTCCCGGCCGCGCGAGGAGCGGGGGCGGCCCCGGCTGGCCGACGACCCGCGGGTGCAGGCGGCGCTGGACGGCCGGCGGGCCGCGCTCGCACCGTTCTGGCTGCGGATGCAGGAGCCGGCGCGTGAGCTGACCGGCCATGCCCTGGTCGTGGACGGCGAGGACACCTTCACCGCGATGCTGGCGCATGTGCTGCGCTCGGGCGGCCTGGAGGTGACCGTACGGCGGTACGACGAGCCGGGGCTGCGGGCGGCCGTGCTCGCGCACGAGGGGCCGGTGGTGCTCGGCCCCGGCCCGGGCGACCCGGCGGAACTGGCCGACCCGAAGATGCGGTTCCTGCGGGAGCTGACCGCCACCGTGATCCGGGAGCACCGGCACGGGGTGCTGGGTGTCTGCCTGGGCCATGAGCTGATCGCGGCCGGGCTGGGGCTGGACATCGTCCGCAAGGAGGTGCCGTACCAGGGGGCGCAGACCGCGATCGACCTGTTCGGGCGGCCCGAGACCGTCGGCTTCTACAACAGCTTCGTCGCCCGCTGCGACGAGGAGACGGCCCGGGAACTGGCCGCGCACGGCATCGAGGTGAGCCGGGCGGCGAACGACGAGGTGCATGCCCTGCGGGGTGCCGGGTTCGCGGGTGTGCAGTTCCACCCTGAGTCCGTCCTCAGCCTGAACGGGGCCGCGATCGTGCGGGAGCTGGTCGGTCAGCTGCGCGGGGCCAGCAGGGCGGGGTGAGCGGGCGGGGGGGGGGGGGGGGCTCCCCCCCCCCCCCCCCCCCCCCACCCCCCCCCCACCCCCCCAACCCCCCCCTCCCCCCTCCGCTTTTCCCTCTCCCGCCCTCCCTTCCACTCTCGAATCGAGGCA